>CAZOFZ010000025.1:0-16246 GCA_964579175.1 uncultured Nitrospirota bacterium
GGGGATGAAGCCGCTCCCTCTCGACCTCCCCGTTGCGCCCCATTTCGCGCAGGGGTTGGGGATGGCGATGAGCGGGCGCGCCATCAACTTTCGACGGGGAGAAGCGGATCGGGCGGATGCGCCAAAACGAGGTCGGTGGGCCACCGTCGTCCTGTCACTCCTGTTTCTGATCGGATTGATGGTCTCTGATATCGCCCTGTCCGCGCACCAGAAAGAGGCCGCTTATCAGGCCCGTAAAACGGGGCTGCGTCGTGCCTTCCTTTCGCTTTTCCCGCAGGCGCGGAATGCGCCGGATGAGGTGGAGCACACGCGCGCCCAGGTCGCCAAACTTTCACGCACGGTCGGGACGATCTTCGTTGGGGAGCAGGGTCCGCTCTGGGTGTTAAACGAAATCGCATCGGGCATCCCAACCCCCATCGAAGTGCAGGAGATGACGATTGACGAGGAGACGGCCCGCATCGAGGCATATACCGACTCCTACCTCTCCATCGAAAAAATCCGGGAAGGTCTGATGAAACGGGCCTTTCACGAGATCAAGATCAGCGATGCGAAGGTCACTGCGGATCAATCGAAGGTTCACTTTCGGATTCAAATCAATCTCAAAGGCGCGCAGGAGAAGGGGCGATGATCCAGAATCGGTGGCGGGGGATTGGCCGTCTCTCCCCACGGGAGCGGCGTGTGGTGGCCGTGGGGGCGGTGCTTGCGATTTCGATCCTGGGTTATTTCCTGTGGCTTTCGCCCACCCTTTCGCGCATGCAGAAACTGGATCGTCTGATTCCCCAAAAAGAAGCGCAGACGGTGGCATTCGAGACGCAGCGGGCAGCCTACCTGGCCCTGTCTCAAAAGGTGCAGCAGGCGGAGCGGCGGATGCGTGGCGCGCGTTCTCCGATGGTGTTCGTGGAAGAGGTGGCCGGGCCGCTTCGGGGGAATATCGTCTATATCCGTCCGCTCCCCACACAGGCGACCCCGCCCTATCTGGAGACTTCAGCGGAAGTCAAACTGGAAAACGTGCGCCTGACGCAGGTGATTCCATTTTTGCGGGAGGTGGAGCGGACATCCCGAATTCGCCGTCTGGCGATGAAGGCCCGCTTTTCCGATCCGAGCCTGCTGGATGTCACCTTCGTGGTCTCTTCGTATCGCAAAGAGGGGTAGGAGATCGCATCTGCCCCGCTCCCCCCGTCCGAATCGTACACGCGGGAAGAAGTCTACGTATTGTCGGGGTCGTCGAGTTCCAGCGCGCCATCTACCGTGACGTCGGGCAGACCGGGCCAGAAATCGGCCGATTGGATGCAGGGGAAGGGGCAATCTTTTCCGGATTGAAAACGTTTGCCGTCCCTGGAGAGGCTGGCCTCGGCGAAGCCATTGAAACAGAGTACGTCGCCACAATGGTTCAGCGCTGCATCAACACCGTCGGTGTCGTCGTAGAAGAAGAGGGCAGACAGATCGAAGTGGAGGGTGATGACATACTTCCCCTCCGGCGCCTGCGGAATATCCAACGGCGTGGAAAGTGTCAGGGGAAAGGTGGAGGATGGCGTCGAGGGGAACTGGTTGTCCGGCACCCGATGGGGCTGTGTGGGCCGTGCGCCGGAGACGGGGAACAACCCCGCGAGGCCCACGACATCGTCAATCCAGGCGAACTGCGTTCCGTTCTCGGTGGTTGAAATCAGAATTTCCTGCGCCTCGATGGCAACTCCCCCCAACCTGGGGTCGGCCACGTCGGTCAGGTAAAAGCGGATGTTCCGGGACTCGCATTCGGCCCGCGCATCGCAGATGGGAATCGGCATCTCGTAATAGCTGACGGCATATTCGATTCGATCGTAACTCCCTTCGCCCGGATCGCTGATATTTTCCGTGACATCCTGGGCCTCGGAAGTCAGCGAGACGACCTTCGGAGAGGCGCTGTCCACATCGAACACGGTGTAGCGCGGTGTCGTCTCGCCCGTCTGAAACAGTTTGAGACTTTTAAACCCCACCGTCAGGCGCTCTGGCGTAATAAAATCGTCCGGATCGTCCCCCTCATCCCCCCTGGCCTGGAAGTGCGGTTTACTGGCGCTGTCCGGGGTGTCGTTGACCACCCGCAGCACCACGCCGGACTTGCCGTTGCCGCAGCCGATCGGACCAGCCAACAACAGAGCCGATAACAGCACAGTTCCCAAGCTTCGAAGCATCCTTTCCACGACCGCGACCATAGCAAACAGGCGATGGAAAAACAAGGATCGTCACGGGCGTTTCCCACGGACGTTTCCGAGGTTCCATTGACTCATGGCACCGCTTTGGGTTAAATGTGGGGTTTGTGGGCGGGGCTTCATGATGCGTTATGAAACGGTCATCGGGCTGGAGGTGCATGCCCAGCTTCTGACCGACTCGAAGATATTCTGCGGGTGCAGCACCCGCTTCGGCGCGAGCCCCAACAGCCAGGTCTGTCCGGTCTGTCTGGGACTGCCGGGTGTTCTGCCGGTGTTGAATCGTCGGGCGGTCGGGCTCTGCATCCGCGCGGGGCTGGCCACGCACGGCAAGGTGGCCCCCTTTGCCCGTTTTGCACGCAAGAACTATTTCTATCCCGATCTTCCGAAGGGCTACCAAATTTCCATGTACGAATTGCCGCTGATCGAAGGGGGCCACTTGGACATCGCAACCGAGGCGGGCAACCGGCGCATTGGTGTGATGCGGATTCATATGGAGGAGGATGCGGGGAGAAATCTGCACGAAGGGATCGTGGGGGCCAGCCACGTGGACCTCAATCGCGCCGGGGTGCCGCTGATCGAAATTGTCAGCGATCCCGACCTGCGCTCTCCCGAAGAGGCGGTCGCCTATCTGAAGGCGTTGCGCGGCATCCTGATTTATGCAGGCATCTCGGACGGCGACATGGAGAAGGGGAATTTCCGGTGCGACGCCAATGTCTCGCTGCGGCCCCTCGGTGCAACTACCCTTGGGACGCGCGCCGAGATCAAGAACGTCAACTCGTTTCGCTTCGTTCAAAAGGCGCTGGAGTACGAAATAATCCGGCAGGCCCGCCTGCTGGACGCGGGAGAGCGGGTGGTGCAGGAGACCCGGCTTTGGGACGCTAAAACATCGGCGACGCAGGCGATGCGCGGCAAAGAAGCGGCGCACGACTATCGTTATTTCCCCGATCCGGATCTGCCGCCACTTCAGGTAAATCAGGCCTGGATCGAGGCGGAGAAGGCCGCTCTGCCGGAGCTTCCGGATGCCAAACGGGAACGGTTTATAAACGCCTATGGTCTCCCGCCGTATGACGCCGTGGTCCTCACCGGTACGCCCGCGTTGGCAGATTTTTATGAAAAGACGGTGGTGCACTACCCCCATCCGAAAAAGATCAGCAATTGGGTGATGAGCGAACTGCTCCGGGAGATGAATCGTGAGGATCGGGAGATTCCGCCCATCGCTCCCGAACATCTGGCCGAACTCTTGGGTCTGATTGATGCCGGTACGGTCAGTGTCAGTGGCGCCAAGACGGTGTTCGAGCGCATCTATCGGAGCGGGGAGTCGCCGGAAGCGGTGGTGCGGGAATTGGGGCTCTTGCAGGTCAGCGACGACGCCGAATTGTCGGGCCTGGTCTCGGAGATTCTGTCCGCCTATCCGGGAGAGGTGGCGCGCTATCGCGCCGGGGAGGTGAAACTCCTGGGATTTTTAGTGGGTCAGGCCATGAAGCGGACGGGCGGACGGGCCCATCCCGGAAAGATCAACACACTACTGAAGCAGCAATTAGGGGGCGCGCAATGAGTGAGATCGTGGATGTCTACGCACGAGAGATTCTGGATTCGCGCGGCAATCCCACGCTGGAGGTGGAAGTGACCCTCGAGTCCGGCGTGCTGGGACGCGCGGCGGTCCCTTCAGGCGCCTCGACCGGAGAACGGGAGGCCCTGGAGATGCGGGATGGCAATGCAAAACGCTATCTGGGCAAGGGGATGCTGAAGGCCATTGACCACATTGACAGAAAGATCGCGAAGGGGATCATTGGAATGCCCGCGGAAGAGCAGGCGCTCATTGACATGGCCCTGATCAAAATGGACGGAACGCCGAATAAACGGGCCCTGGGGGCCAATACGCTGCTGGCGGTCTCCCTGGCGGTGGCGCGGGGGGCCGCGATGGAAGCCGGCGTGCCGCTCTATCGCCATCTCGGCGGTGTGCGCGCAAACGAGCTGCCGGTCCCCCTGATGAACATCATCAACGGCGGGGCCCATGCGGACAACGGCCTCGATTTTCAGGAGTTCATGATCGTACCTGCGGGTGCGGTCTCCTTCTCCGAATCGCTGCGGATGGGGGTGGAAACCTTTCACCACCTCAAGGCGGTCTTGAAAAAAGAGGGTTATGCCACGTCTGTCGGCGACGAGGGGGGGTTCGCGCCCCGCCTCAAATCGCATCAGGGGGCCCTTTCGGTCATTATGACCGCCATCCGGGAGGCGGGATACCACCCCGGAACCGACATCTTTTTGGCGCTGGATGTGGCGGCCAGCGGCTTCTATCGAGACGGGAAATATCGCCTGGCCTCGGAAGGGAAAGAATTCTCTTCAGACGAAATGATCGATTATTACGCCGATCTGATCGAACGGTTCCCGATCCTCTCCATCGAGGACGGCCTCTCCGAAAACGATTGGTCTGGATGGCGGCGAATGACCGACCGTTTGGGACAGCGTGTTCAGTTGGTGGGAGACGATCTGTTTGTCACGCACGAGAAGCTCCTGGCGCGCGGGATTCGGGAAGGGGTGGGCAATGCCATTCTCGTCAAACTCAACCAGGTGGGCACCCTGACGGAAACCCTCGGCACGATTGGATTGGCCCAGCGACAGGGATACGCCACGATCGTGTCGCATCGCTCCGGAGAAACGGAAGACACCACCATCGCCGATCTGGCCGTCGGCGTGGGGGCGGGCCAGATCAAATGCGGATCGGCCTCTCGCACCGACCGAACGGCAAAATACAACCAGCTCCTGCGGATCGAAGAAGAGCTGGAGGATTCCGCACTGTTCAGGGGAAAAGAGGTCTACCGGTTCCACCCCACACCCCGTCCGGAGCGGTCCACCCTGGTCAAAGTACCCTGACCCCGCGCCATCTGGGTGCTCCATCCACCTGGCCCACTGGCCACACCGGACCACACGGGGGCGCTTCATGAACAGACCCACGGCCGAAATCGAACGACGGCAGGAACGACGGCAGTCCATCCTGTTCTGGGCACTTCTGGGCCTGGTCTCCTATCTCCTCTTCTTTTTCTTCTTCGGCGAGATGGGCCTGGGTCATTTCTTCAGGATGCGGACGGTACGGGCGCAGTTGACGGAAGAGCTGCGCCTGCTGCAGACGGAGAACGACCGACTCCAGCGGAAGATCGAGCGGCTCACCCACGACACCGATTACATCGAAGGCCTGGCGCGTGACCAGTTGGGGCTGGTCAGAGAAGGAGAGTGGGTGTACGAATTTTACGATCCGTAGCTGTCACGTCCCATATGGTAGTATTCCCATTCGTAGCTGGCCCTTGTTCCCGGCAAGGGACAGGATGCGTGGTCTGATGGAAACGTTCAAGCTGGAGGAGACGAGATGAGTACGGTCCATTCGCAGGCTCGCACGACACCTCGCAGTGGCCGCGCCACCCGCACACGCTGCAAACGACCCTGTCTCCGATCCAGGAAGCGATTGCCGTGGAGCTGCGCCGCACCCTGTTGCTGCCGCTGGACGATCTGCCGGCAGTCGTACGCGCGTTCATCCATCCGCAGGCGTGGCGCGGCCACTGCGGGTCGCGGTCAGGTCTGGATCGGGGCCTGCGTCGTCACGACGTTTCTAATGTGCGTCATCTCCGCAGGGAACTGACGGGTGAGACCACAGCGCCGACCTTCGTCTACATGGGCGGGTGTTCTATCTGCGTCAGCACGCATCGCAGCCCTTTTAAAAGGTCCGTTTGTGGTCCGAAAGGCTCAACGACGGGGGGGGCCTGCGGAGGTGGTCCGCTTCGCGCGGACCGTTGTCCATCTTGCCCCCCTTACTTCAGCTCTGGAACTTCGCGTCGCTTGACGGAAGTGTAATTGGCCAGATAGGTAAACAGGCGCACCAGGCGGCTGCCCTGCCGGTTCTGGTCAATCCAGTGGCCGATCAGCCCGATCGTGCGCGACAGGATGAAGAAGCCGTTGAGCGATTCGACCGGAAAACCGAAGTCCACCAGAATGGCGGCCATCGCACCATCCACGTTGAGGATCAGCGTATCTTTCTTGGAGGTGGTGAGTTTCTCGACGGCCAGGGCAAAGTCGAGGTGCGGCGTCGGCAGGCCCTGTGACTTCACAAAATCCACCAGTTCCCGCACCCGTTTGTCCGGATTTTTGACACTCTTGACACGGTGTCCGATGCCGGGGATCGGTCCCACCTTCTCTTTCATGTAGACAAGGAAGTCTTCCGGCATGAGTTTGTTCTCCACGCCATATTTAAACCAGCGTCCCGCGTCGGTGACGGCGCCCCCGAACCGGGGGCCGATCATCAAGAGGCCTGCCGCAACCGCCTGTGCCATCTGAATGCCGGCGCAGGCCCCGACAATCGTCACCAGCGCACCCGACACACAGGGCCCATGATCGGCCGAGAGCATCACGATCCGCTTGACCACCTCGGCCTCCACGGGAGAAATCAGACGTTTGTTCCACAAAAGGCCGATGACGTGGGGGACATGGTATCCCTTGTGGATCAGTTCGGAGGCGGCATAACCGCAATAGAGCGGTTCATCCCCGCGATCGTCGCAGATGCTGGATTTGAGCAGGGGCTCCACGAATACCTCGCCCGATTGCAGCGCCTCCTCCACCTTTTTGGGAAGCTGTGGAAGGGGAGTGGCGGCCTCCGAAACGGAACGGACCGCGCCCCGGACGAGCATCTCTTCGTACGCCTGCTTGATGGCCGGGCCCAATGCCCCGAATGTGGCCGGCACCGTGGCGCCCACGCCCTTGAGTTTTTCGGCCTTGCTGCGGGCGGAACCCTCGCCATGTTGTCCCTCTTTGGCGCCGGCATGTCCAAACTTCATTCCTTTCGGAAGCTGCTCCTGGCAAAATCCGGAGACCACGGCCAACAGTCGAATCCGGCGCTTTTTGGCCCCATACCAAGCAGCGGCCCGCTCTTCCAAATCTCCGCCCATCTCCCCCACAATCACGACCGCCTGGGTTTGCGGGTCTTGCTCGAACATTTCGAGGTAGGTGGCATAATCGGAGCCTGGATAGGCGTCGCCCCCGATACCGATCGCGGTGGTAATGCCGTCGGCGAACTGGCTGCAGATCCAGATAATTTCGTTGAGCAGACCGCCCGACTTGGTAATCACGCCGAACGATCCGGGGCGATGCAATTTGGAGAGCACCAGGTTGTCGAAGGCCCCTCCGACCACCCCCAGGCGACATTCGCCGGCGGAGATCACGCCGATGGAAGAGGGCCCGTTAAAAATCTTGCCGGTTCGGGCGGCTTCCAGCGTCAGGCGCTTGGCGTCCTTCTCCGGCACCCCTTCCGTGATCATCGAGACCAGGCGAATGTTGGGGGCCGCCATCGCGTCCATCGCCGCTTTATAGGCCCGATCGGGACCGACATAAATCAGGCTGGCATTGATTTCGGGGTGGGCGGCAACGGCCGCAGAGACGCTGGCGTAAATGGGGACGGAGCACAACTCGCTCCCCAGCGGGATTTCGGCGGTTTTTCCTGCGTCCGGCGGAAAAACGAATGCCAGCACATTGAGCGGGTTTCGGGTGAGGTGACAAAACTCCGCCATCCGACGGGCCGCATTCACCCCCGCCGGTCCCCCTTGGATAACGACCCGCGTTTCTCGATTCGCCACAATGCTCATGCGGTTGCTCCCTTCATTGCGTAATCAATAATATCGGTCAACGGGGTGTAGCGATCGTAGACGTGAACGTCGAATCCCTCGTCTCCCAGTGCCGTCATTGCCGCGAGCCCCTCTTTTTCGAAGGGGCCTCCGCGCCGCACCCAGATTTCAACGCCGTCCAGTTGCCCCATCTGTTTGGCCTTGCGAAAACCTGCAATGATGCCGGCAAAGGTCTTTTTCACATTGGTAAAGTTCGCAATGGCACCCCCCACGATAATCCGCCGAATTCCCTTGAGCGCACAGACCCGCTCCGTCAGCGCCTCCACGGCCCAGTCGGGTGGGTCGCCCGAATATTCGGCATAGTTCGCAATCTTCCCCCCCATGGCCAATACGGCATCGGAGTAGTAGACCGACGCGCCGCCACCTGCCGGCAGGAGGGCGGTGTCTCCGCCTGGAATCTCGATGAACTTCACCGATCCCTTGATGCGGGAGTCAATCTCCATGATCGCCCGTTCGGCCTGGGTGTAGGGACGACCAAACTCCGAGGCAAAGGTGAAGTTCCAGTCGGGGTGACGGAAACGGGCATCGGCATCCACCATCGTGACCGCATCCAGAGCCACGAATTCACCGTCTGACTCCCGCACAACCAGGGGGTTGATCTCGATATAGGTACCATCTTCCTGATCGTAGCATTGATAGAGCTTGAGGGCGAAATCGGCCACTTTCTCGATCAGCGCGGCGGGGAAGCCCGCTTCCCGTGCCAGGTTCTCGATCTGGTCTCCGGAGGGCTCCGAGCCGGTTGGGAGGGCAATGGCGCCCACGCGGTCCCAATGGGCTTCCACGTCAATCCCGCCCATGCCCATGAGAAGCTCGGCCCCATCCCGTGTGGACTTGACTGCCAGGTAATATTCCTCTCGATGCGGAATTTCTTCGGAGACGATGACCTGTGAAACCGGCACCCGATCCTGCTTGAACATATCGGAGGCCGCCGATTTCGCTTCGGCAAGGCGCAGGCCCACTTTCACCAGGCCCAACTTCATGCGCGAACCGATCGCCTCGTGCGCTTTCACCACCAGACGCGACTCCCGAAGCCAGGCGTTGGCGGCGGCCAGACGATCCAGGTGCTCCGCGTCCGTAATCACCACATTGCGGGGAACGGCCATTCCCCACTTTGAGAGCAGGGCCATCCCCGGCCCTTCCAGCACTTTTGCCATAAGTCCTCCAGTTACCTTCCGCAATAACGGCGCCAATAACGGCGCAATGACCGCACGGCTCCCGCCTGAAACGTCTCAAAAACCATCCGGTGAATTCGGTGAATATAGGGGCCCCCTTCCGGCCTTGTCAAGAGAAGGGCTTCCCGATTCGTCTACCGCACGCCTTCGGGTGTGCTACGGGTGAATTCGGAGAATTTGAAGCTGCGGCCCAGGCGGGTCTCGGCCTGTCCGCGCACGGTTTGCATCACCTCCGGCGTGACGATCGCAATGCCCTGCTCCGCCGCGTAGCGTTCGACGCCACGCACCACCATCCCGCGCGCAAACGACGGCAAGCCCCGCAACCGCTCCCGTGCCGCTTCCGTCCAGGGGAGCGTGAAGGCGACCGCCAAGCCAAACGTCTGCTCCGCATCGAGCCGGATGCGTTCGCCGCCAAAGGCCCCCGGCTGATAGCCGCAGGCCGGGTCTTCCGCCAGATAATCCCCGTGGGTGGCATAGGCACGGCAGCGGCACCCGCCGCAGATTTCCGAAAACTCGCAGTCGCCACATCGTCCGCCCAAGTGGGGATCGCGCAGGTCGCGGAGCGCGGGTGCCGTGTTCCAGATTTCATCGAACGACTGCCGCCGCAGATTGCCCGCTGCCACTGGCATGTACGGGCAGGGGGTGATGTCCCCTTCGGGCGTGATCCGGCAATAATACTTTCCGGCGGGGCAACTCCCCTGCGCGTAGTTTTTCAGCAGCGGCGAGTTCGGGTCGAGCTGATAGATAATCCGCCGAAAGTGTGGCGCGCACTTGGCTCGCAGGATCAGATCGCCACTCTGCCCCGCGGGCGATGTCCAGGGGTCTTCAAACTTGTCGAACAATCCGCCGCTGACCGGGGCATCTGCCGCACCTACGCCCTGCGCGCGGGCGAGATACGTCAGGATGGTTTCGTACTGGTCGGGCCGGATGTCCACGATTTTTTCGCCCCGTCCGGTCTGGATCAGGAAGAAGAAGTTGAGCACCCGCGCCCCGATTTGGCGTGCCAGGGCAATCATGGCGGGGATCTCGTCCACGTTCCAGTCCATGACGCTCATGTGGAGCGAGAAGTCGAGTCCCTCCTCTTTGAGAAACTGGGTGCCGCGGATGGCGTTTTTCCAGGCATTGGAAAGTTGCCGAAAGCGGTCGTGCCGGTCGGCATCCACCGAGTCGAGGCTGACCGAGGCCCCGGCCAGGCCCGACTCCCGCATCCGCCGGGCTTCGTTTTTGCCCAGCAGGACGCCGTTGGTGCCCAGCACGCAGGTGAAGCCCTTGTCCGACCCGTAGGCGGCGATGTCAAAAATGTCACGCCGCACGAGCGGCTCGCCGCCGGTAAGGATGAGGAAGAGGCTGGGGTTGACCTTGGCCATGTCGTCCATGACCTTGAAGCACTCTTCCGTGGTGAAGTCCTGCGACGTGTCGGCGCCGGAGAAGGCGGACATGTAACAGTGCGTGCAAAACAGATTGCACCGTTGCGTGAGGTTCCATGAAACGGAATAGGCTTGATAGGTCATGGGAATACGGTGCTTCCGACTATGCCGGGTTAGGCATCCAAAAAATCGTCAATTTCAAGACCGGACTGTTTGAGAATGGCTTTCAGAGTGCCTTCCGGCATATCTCCTGGATGATTGGGAATCGTGGTGTAACGGTTGGTATTGGGGTTGTACCAAACCTCATGAGAACCAGCGGCTTGGCGGTCAAACGAAAATCCCAGCTTCTTGATCTTCTTTACAATCTGGCGGTACTTAAAACCCGCCAGTCTACCCATCAGACGCCCAAGACCAGCGGATAATCAAAGGAGTCTTGGGTTGTCGCCAAGTGGGCGCGTTGATGGCGCTCTGCTTGTGCTTCCAGCAGTTTTTTTGCGATATCACGGGCAATTTCCAGCGTCTCGGTAATAGTGCGCCCTTGGGCGATCAAACCGGGAATGTCGTCAGAAGTCGCAAGATAAACCCCCTCGGGTAATTTCTCGATATGTAAATTGGCAATCCGTTCCACCCCTTCCTCCTACGCCTGTAGAGCCGTAGTCCAGCGTACGATTACGTCGTCCCACAGGATCTCGGTGACGCGCGTCATTCCCTGCTCGTTGGCGTGGGATTCGATTTCCCGCGCGACCGTCCCGCGCACGAACGACGGCACCCGGGCCATCCGTGCGAGTGCCCCGGCCTCCCAATCCAGCCGCAACGTCACGCTGCTTGCCGCCTGGGACCACTCGCGATATTTCGCCTCGATGACCGAAGGCGTCACCTCGCGAAGACCCGCCCCGCGCGCCGCAGATTCCATCCGCCAGCGGGTCATCTCCCGCATTAGACCTTCCGGGATTTCGGACAACATCGCCGTGGCGGCGTCGGTCCACGTGACGGGTGCGATGGCATCCAGCGCACCGACCGCGCGCGAAAGTTTTCGGTAGTGTTCGCCCGCCGCACCGCACAGGTGACACTGCGCGGGAACCTGCGGCGACGTCACCTGGCTGCAGACGCCGCAGGAAAAATAATCCACACCTTCCTGCATGCGAATAAAGCGGCTGCGCCCCGATGCACACACCGGACAGGCCGCAGGTGGCGCGGACGCCACGTGCCCGCACATCCCGCAGAAATGGAACGCCTCGTCCGCCGGATTTATCGTCTTTCCGATGGACATGCCGGCCAAGCGCTTTTTGATGTCTTCCAGACTCGTCGCACCCGAGAGCACCGACTCCATCTCCTCGGTGGCCTTTTTGATGCCCGCCTCGGCCACGTCCAGCGTGATGTGTGAGACCTTGCTGGCATACGCATGATTTTCGATATGCTGGCGCGTGGCATCGCGCATGAAACCGACCGGCACCCGTTCCAGCCGATCCGTCGCGTCGTCCGACCACGTGAACACCGGCGGCTGTGGCGCCGAGAGCGCGACGCTGGCCACGGCCTTGGCCCCCATCACGACTTCCTCGTCCGCCCCCTCGATCATTCGGATGGCGAACTCCTTTGTAATCGTCTGAAAGCCCATCTTGCGGGCCGTTTTTTCGACACGGGCCTTGGCGCGTCGCCGTTCGAAACCGGCGGGCACCTTGCGCAGCGCATTTTTTGCCTCTTCCGTCCAGTTGAGCGGAACGCCGTCGTAGCCCACCTCCTGCGACAGCCCCCCCTCGGCCTTTGCCGCCGCCTCGAAGATCGCCTTGTCCAGGAACTGGAACGCGCTCCCCTCGGCGGAACAGATCGGGCAGGCCACCGGCTTGTCGCCCTTGGCCGTATAGCCGCAGCCGCCGCAGATGTAGAAGTCCAGCGTGGCCTTCTCGTCGTAGGAGGCGGCGCGTGCGGCATCGCCCACGATCTGCGTCATCATCCCCGCCATCCCGCCACCGCCCAACGTCTCGGCGACACTGTCCGAGGCCGTCATGGTATTGCGATCAATCCCCTTCTCGTCCAGCATCCGGCCCATGTTCTTCATGGCTTCGACCGCAGACTTGGGCAGAATCTCGCCCATCGCCGCGTCCACCACCGCGTTGCTGACGATCGTGTAGCCCTTCTCGATGGCATAACGATAGACCGCCGTTTTGGCCATCCCGCGCGCAAAGACCGGCACCCGCTCCATCCGCTTCGAGGCCTCTTCCGTCCAGGCCACGGTATATTCGGCGATGGCGTCAATCGGCGGGACGTATTTCCGGTTGGAGACCAACACGTTGCACGGTGCCATCCGAATGAGGTTTTCGGAATTGCTCCCGACATCCATCTCCTCGTCCGAATGGACGCCGATCCGTCCGACGATCAGCAGCCACGGCTTCTCCTTCTGGACATATTGGAGTACCTTCTCGAAGGGCTTGCCGTCCAGCAGCGCCGTCTTGACCGTCTGCCCTTCCGCCTCGGCCACCTTCCGACAGATTTCCAGATGGGACTGATAAATTTTGGCCAGTCCGGAATCGATCACCTCTTCGTGCAGCTTCTCCTGCTCCTTGAACCGGAAGACCTTTCCGGCCTCTTCGGAGAGGACCCCCGCGATGGAGTTGAACATGGCGTAGTGAAAATAGGGATCGAACGCCGAGACCACCTCCACCGGCACGTTGTACGCCGCAGCCAGCCCCAGCGCGGTTTTAAAACCGCCAAACGATGGGTGACTGCCATCCACCGCCACCACGATTTTTCCAGGCGGGGTGGGTTGCGTCTGCTTGACGACGAAGATGTCCGACTTGCGTACGCGCCGGATCGTCCGTTCGGTCACGCTCCCGATCACGCTCTCCTTCACGGCCCCCACACCCAGCGCGCCCAGGATCACCAGATCGTAGCCCCCCTGGACGATATCCTCAACGATTACTTTATAGTTTTTACCTTCCAGGGATCGGCGTTCCAGTGGCAGGTTCCCCTCGCGGCATTTGTCCCCCACGACATCCAGATAGGAATCGGTGATAATTTCGAGGCCGCGCGTAATCAGCGAGTCGTGGATTTTGCGTTGGCGCTCCAGTTCCTTCTCGTCGTGATATTCTTCCGGAAGCCCCGCCTCCATCTGCTTGAATCGGCGGTCATGCAGCTTGGCGGCGTAGGCGTGGCTGCCGATCACCTTCGCCCCGAACTGCCGCGCCAGCATCACACCGATGTCAATGGCGGTATTGGAATAGTCCGAATTATCAACCGGAATGTAAATGGACTTATACATCGTGTTCTCCTATGGGTCTCCTAATCGCGCTCCCGTCAAAGGGACGCCGAAGTATAGCAACATCTTCCCACGCAACGCAAAACGACGGGGGGCTGTAAAACCGTTGTCGCGGACTCAAGTTTTGGAGGCGGCCAGGGCACGCAGGTTGCGCGCGGCTTCCACCATTGCGACGAGGGCCGGGGCCACCTCTTTCCAGGAGCGGGTTTTAAGGCCGCAATCGGGGTTGACCCAAAGTTGGGCCGCCGGCAGCACATCCAGGGCCTTCTCGATCAGGTGCTCCATTTCGGCGCGCGCGGGAATGCGGGGAGAATGAATGTCGTAGACGCCCGGCCCCAGGTCGTTCGGATAGCGATAGCGGCCGAAGGCCGAAAGCAGCGCCATTTGGGAGCGCGAGGTTTCGATGGAAATCACGTCGGCATCCATCGCGCCGACGGCCTCGATGATGTCGTTGAACTCGGCGTAGCACATATGCGTGTGAATCTGCGTCGCATCGCGCACCCCCGCCGTGGCCAGTTGAAAGGCCGCAACTGCCCAGTCCAGATAGGCCTGCCAGTCGGCGCGTCGAAGCGGCAGACCCTCTCGAAGGGCCGGTTCGTCAATCTGGATGACCGAAATACCGGCCGCTTCCAGATCGGTCACTTCGTCGCGAATGGCCAGGGCAATCTGACGGCAGGTGTCGGCCAGCGGCTGATCGTCCCGCACGAAAGACCACTTCAGGATCGTGACCGGCCCGGTCAACATCCCCTTGACCGGTTTTTCCGTCAGCGACTGGGCATATTGGGACCACGTCACCGTCATCGCCTTGGGCCGATGCACGTCGCCAAAAATAATCGGCGGCTTCACGCAGCGGGAGCCATAACTTTGCACCCAGCCGTTTTGCGTAAAGATGAATCCCTCCATCTGCTCGCCAAAATACTCGACCATGTCGTTGCGCTCGAACTCGCCATGGACCAACACGTCAATGCCCGTCTCCTCTTGAAAACGGATCGTCTTCTCGGTCTCCGCGCGCAGGAACGATTCGTAAGTCGCCGTGTCGCTCTTTCCGGCCTTCCAGGCCGCACGCGCGGCGCGCACGTCAACGGTCTGGGGAAACGATCCGATCGTGGTGGTGGGGAACGGGGGGAGATTCAAACGGGCCTGTTGAAGCGCTTTGCGCGTGGCATGAGGGCTTTCCCGCCGACACATTTCGGGTGAAACCCCCGCCACCCGCCGCGATACCGCGTCGCGATGGATTTGGGGCGAGGATTTCCGTCCCGCAACCGCCGCATCCGAAGACGACAATTCCGCAGCGATGCTGGCAGGGTCTTGCGTCGCACGGGTCAGGAGCGCCACTTCTTCCAACTTCTGCGTTGCAAACGCCAACCACCCCCGTCGTTCCGGGTCCAGGGCGACTTCCAGCGAAAGGTCTACCGGCACGTGCAACAGCGAGCAGGAAGGGGCAATGAGGACGCGCTCGGAACCCAGGACCTGCACGGCGCGCTGGATCGGCTGGAGTGCCGCGCGCAGGTCGGCCTTCCAGATATTCCGGCCGTCCACCACTCCTAAAGAGAGGGACAAAGTGGAGGGGGCTTGCGAAAGGGCCTGATCCAGTTGCGACGGCTGTCGAACCAGGTCCAGATGGAGCGCCGCGATCGGGAGCCGCAGGGCGACGTCCAGATTGTCGCGCAGCCCCTCAAAATAGGCGGCGACCAGTAGGCGAAGCCGGGGCGACACCCGCGAGAGTGTTCCATATGCGACGGTCAGGGCCGTCTGGGCTTCTTCCGTCAAGTCCATGGCCAGACAGGGTTCATCCATCTGCACCCAGTCCGCGCCGGCGTCGGCAAGACGCTGCAACACCTCCTCGTAGACGGGCAGGAGGCGCGGAAGCAGTTGAAGCGAAGAACCCGTCCGGATCTTTCCCAGGAGCAGGAAAGAGACCGGGCCCAGCAGTACCGGCCGGGTATGGATGCCCAGCGCCCTGGCCTCCAGGAATTCGTCCAGGCATTTGGTACGGGAGAGAGAGAAGCGTTGATCGGGCTCGAATTCCGGCACGATGTAATGGTAGTTCGTGTCGAACCACTTGGTCATCTCCATCGCGATGACGTCCGCCGTCTGGCCGTCCTCCCCCTTCCGCTGAATGCCGCGCGCCATCGCAAAATAGGTGGTCAAGTCCACGCTCTTTCCAGACCCGCCGTAACGCGAAGGCACCGCGCCGACCATGGCCGCTGTATCCAGCACGTGGTCATAGAGCGAAAAATCGTTGGACGGAATATGCTGAAGTCCGGCCTTCTGTTGCAGCAGCCAATGGTCCCGGCGTAGCGTGCGCGCCACCTCCTGAAGGTGCGCTTCGTCCGCTTTGCCCGACCAATAAGCCTCTAGCGCCACCTTCAATTCCCGACGTGGCCCGACCCGAGGAAACCCTAAATTCGATGCAATTGCCATGTTCTTTACTCCTGACTGTAATCAATGTGGGATGCCACTGAGATGCGATGGTATAAGGCCCTCTTCCGCCATGTCAAGTCGAGGTGCCATCAGGCGATGTATCATTTTTTGTGTCAGATGGGAGGGATGGGATACCTTAACGAGTGAGTTTGTTTCGAACCTTAACCCGAAAGGAGGG
>CAZOFZ010000026.1:0-16182 GCA_964579175.1 uncultured Nitrospirota bacterium
CTTCCATGCCGTGGCAGACAAAGCAGCCCGCCTTGCCCGCGTCGTGGAAGATGTCATCCCCCGCCTTGATGCTCTCCGGCGTCATCGGCGGCTCCTGCGGCACCGTCACCACCTTCGCGCTCGCCGCCTTCTCGAACTCCGGCGAGAAGGTCCGTTCGTAATAGATCACCTGCCAGCGTTGCTCTTCGGAAAGGAGCGACTTCCAAGAGGGCATCGCGGAACCGGGAATACCGCGCGTCACGATCCTGAAATGATCCTCCTCGGTCGGCGGCGCCTCACCGATGGTCGTCTTCATCTTGAAGAGACCCAGCGTGAAATCGCGCGGCCTCGGATCGAGATAGACTGCGGCCGCCCCGTCGCTGGCCCCTTTTTCGCCGTGACAGGGGAGACAGCGCTGGGTGTAGATTTTTTTCCCGGCCTCGCGCATCTCCGGCGTGTTGGCCGGCTTGCTGGTCGGAGGCTCCTCTGGAGAGAACGGCAACGATTCCTGCGCCCACACCACGGGATTTAGCATCCCCAACCCAGCCACCAACGACCCAATCCACAACCCTTTTCTCAAATCCATTGCCTTCTTTCTCCAAACACTCAAACGGTTACGCTCGCACGGCACGCTGACCGACTTGCCTGCTGTCGCTTGTCCATCCTGAAATCATTGCCGCCACATCCCGACCCACCGTCACCGGCGGCAACGGCTTTCCGTCTTGCTTCAGGACATCAAGCCATTCGTCCACAATCTGGCATAGATCCGCGTAGACGCTCGCCTCATCCGCACCATGACAACAGGGACCGATGACGCCTGGGCAATAGCCTACAAAGCAGCGATCTTCTTCCGACCATTCCACAATCTTGATATACCGCGCCCCTTCTCTCATAGAAGCGACCCCAGAATCTTTTCTAATTCGCGCTCCTGGTAGGGCTTGGCATCGTCACCCGGATGTCCAGAGAGGGTTACGCGAAGCCCCGTCGGATGCTCAAAGTTCTTATGACTCCCTTTTCCGCTGCGTTGCACAAAACCCGCTTTTTTAAGATCACCGATGAGTTGTCTTATTTTTCGAGGCATCCTCTTAAAGCGCCCAGCCTAATGAATCTTCTCCGGCTTGCGCGGCTCCTTGTTAGCGGTGTCGTAATCGGCCAGGATGATCTTCCACATGTCGTCTTCCGGAATTTCACCGCGCCAGGACGGCATTGCCGAATCCCACGGGGTGGACTCCGCCGGCAGCCCGAACGCCCCCTCATTGATCCGCCAGAAAAGGAACGGCTCCACGACCGTGGCGATCGTCCCGGGATCGGTAAAGTCGGCGGGCCTTAAACGAAAGCCCCATGCCATCGGGCCATTTCCGTCGGCCTTGGAACCGTGGCAGGGACGGCAATTGATCTGGAAAAGATCGCGTCCTTCGGCGGTGGCATGCTGAACGAACAGCCCGCGCGCCTCTTCGATGGAGGCGGTGATCCCCTTCTCTTCGACAAATTTCTGGACCATTTCGTCGGTCGGTTCGCGGAACGGATTCTGAAGTGGCTCGAACTTTCCGGGAAGCGTGGGATGCTGGACGCGAATCACGACGGGAGGGTCCACCCTCGGTGCCGCCTTTCGATAGGCAAGACCCCCAACCAGCAGCGGCAGCGCGATCAACACCCCCAACCGCAGGAACCCTTCCCCTTTGAGAAAGTTGATCAGCGGCCTTTTAAAGTCTTCAATCTTGTCCCTGCTGGTAGTCACAAAAAGCGCCAGGGCCACGGTCGTAAGGGTCATGTAGATCAGCATCAGCGTGCCGGGAAGCGGCAGGGGACGATCCTTGGCAACGATCCAGGCCGACACCTGCGGAGCCAGGAACTTAAATACGAGATAGACCACGGCAAAGGTGATGACACACCCCCACAGAATGGGAAACTTCTTTTTATTATTCTGCTCCATCACACCCCTCGTTAAGAATCCCCCACCTTCCCTCCCCCGCACGCGAGGGAGGGTTAGAGAGGGTAATTACGTCAGCGTCAGCAGGAAGGCCACGAGATTGTGGAACTGCTCCATCGTCAGAATCTCTCGGAAGTTTCCCGGCATGATCGAGATTTTCTGCGGCACGATCTCCTGGATCTCCGACTTGGAGATGGTTCGTAATTCGCCCTGATCGTCCAAAATCTCAAACGCCTCCGCGGTCTCCCCCTTTTTGACGCCGGTGATAAAATCGCCCGCCTTGGTCTCCACGAGGAACGGTTCAAAGCCGGAGGCAATCTCCTTGGACGGCTCCAGTACCGATTCCACAATGTACTGTGGCGTGCGACTTCCGGCCACGTTGGTGAGTTCCGGCCCCACCTTTCCGCCCTGCCCCTTGACCGTGTGGCATTTGGCGCACGGCGTCGGGCTCTCCGGATCGAAGAATATCTTCTCCCCCTCTGCGGGATCGCCCTGCAGATAAAGCGCAAACCCGCCACCCACCGGCTCCGACTCCAGCGTCTTGAGGCCCTTCTTCAGCTCGGCAAAGATCGGGCTGTTGGAAATCGCCGCCAGATCCACCTCGCCCCCCACCGATTGCAGGAAGGCATCCACCGACATCTCCTCGTCGGCATTGAGCGAAATCGGCGGCTTCCAGATCACCGGCATCTCGTTTTTGAAGCCCTCCACCACGTAGGCGCCGGGATCGAAATGGCTCTCGACGATGTAGTCGGTTGCCGTGTAGGGCTTGCCCGTCTTGGCCGTCCGTTCCTTGGCGCGCAACTCGGCCCTCTGAATGATGGGCATATCGAACGGCGGCCCCGATCCCTCCTTCACACCCAAGTTCGGACAGCGGATGGCGCTCCCCTCGGTACCCAGGCTGTGGCAGGTGGAACATTTCCCCTTGCCAAAAAACAGCTCGCGTCCCTGCTCCGGCCCCACGCCCGCCGCCGCGGCCCCACGGTGCGCCTGACCGGAGATTTCGGTGATCACCTCGGCGATGTAGATGTAGACGCCCAACACGCAAAGGACGAAAACAACGCTCCGCCAAAAAGCCCGAGACGCCCCACCCTTCTTCACTTGCTGATTTTCCATAAACCGCCTTCTCCGTTATACGAAAAACGCTTCCAGACAAAACTGACTGAATGTCTACACCCGTGGCGGCGCGTCCGAATCGAATCCATCCGAAATCGTGGTGGCTTCGCGACGCAGACCCGCACCCGCCGGCGCAAGACCCATCGAACCGCCCTTGTCACCCAGCTTCTCGCCATGTCCGCCCTGATCCTCATCCCCATGCTTGCCGTAGCCGGTCAGCCAGAAGAGGAATGAAACGACCCCCAAAAAAGTCACCAGGCAGAGGCTCACCATCTTGGCCATCGTGGCGTTGGTCGGCGTGAAGTTCCACTGCGACGTATCGCGCATCACGCCATAGATATGCCAGTCCTCGCGCAGACCGGAGCGGATGAAACCCATCAGACCGATGTTCAGCACGATCGCAATGCAGAGCAGGATCAGGACATACTGCGCCCGATCCGGCATCTTCCCCCAGGCAATATCGCCGTACTCCTTCGCCCCTTTGAACAGGTAGATGTCAATCGTCGTCACGAGCGCGAGACAGGTCATCATCATCATCCACTGTGTCAACGCGATGTTGCGCAACAGCGGATTCGCCACGGCCATGATGGTGAAACCATAGACCCCCAGCACAAACGTGATCGAGAAAACCCCGACCCCCAGATAGAGCATCTGTCCCCACTTGCCCTTGTTGGCGAACGTAAGAAGCACCGCGACCACAGCCATGCCCATCTGCATCACAAGCAGCATGGCCGGCAATTTGAAATACTTGGCACGGTCTGCGGGCAGATCGAACGCGGCAGGATCGGCATGGAATAGGTAGTCGGCGTACCAATACATCAGCCCGATGCAGCAGGCCGCAACGCCCACCAAGACCACCTTGGCCTTCCCCCCCTGCTGCGAGAAGGGAATCCCGTCCATCTTGTTGGCCCGCCGGTAGAGCAGAAAACTGAAGAACGTGGAGAGGATGATGAAGTTAATCACCGCGTTTTTGGCCGACATCAGCCCCAAAAACTTGAACGTCGGGTGATACTGGCCGCCCAGCAACACCTGCTCTTCGGCGTTGAGCGGGAGGTTGTGCGGCGTGAGCCAGATGGCAAAACAGAGGATGATGATCCCCTCGATGAATTTGATATAGCCGCTGTACCGTTCGGAACCGGGAATCCGCTCCATCCCGATCCAGAGGTAATAGTTGCTCCCGATGAAAAGCGTGCCGACCAGAATCGCCTGCAGGATGAACGTCCAAGAGAACGCGCCGCCCATCATGTTGTTGCCCATCACGGCGCTGACGCTGTAGACCTCGCGCCCCATCCAATAGCCCGCGAACGGCAGCGGGATCAGCCCCGCCACGCCGATAAAATTACTAATGTAACCCATCCAGTCGTAATGCGCCTTGTCGGCCTGCGTCTCCGAGCCGAGGTATTTCACCGCCGCGTAGGCCCCGCCGATGAAGCCGCCGAACGCCACGTTGCCTAAAATCCGGTGGACGTTGATCGGATGCCACAGCGGCGTCGTGACTGCGTCCCACGCTGTCCCGATGAAGGCGTTCGTCTCCTTGTCAATCTGGACGGGGCTCATCATGAACCCGGCCCATGTGTTGGCGATCCCCATCAGGACCAGACCCCAGACGTTGAGCAGAATACCCAGGGAAATATGCAGCCACTTCTTTCCCTGCATCGCGTCCCAGAGATAGTAGTAGAGATAGAGCGTAAACGACTCGAGGAAGAAGATCATCGCGTAGATGTAGAACACGTCGTGGAAGACGCTGTTCATGTACGCCATGAACTTGGGGTAGAGACCGAAGAGCGAGAAGGCCAGCAGACCGCCGAGGGCCGCCGTCGTCGAGAAGGCACCCGAAAGGAGCTTGGTGAATTCGTAGGCGAGCCGATCGAAGCGTTTATCGCCCGTCTTGGCCCCGATCGCCTCCAGGGTCACCGCGAACATCGGCACGCCCAGCACGAAGGCGCCGAACATCAGATGCACCTCGGCCACAAACCAGATCACGTTTCTGGAGTTGAAACCCAGAAAAGTCCGGTAGTCGTCCTTGATGATCGTGCCGTCTGTCCCGGCAAAAACCGCCGTCGCCGCAAGCACCAGCATCAGGCCCACGTACCCGGCCACACCTCGCCGCATCCACGTTTGCCAGTTCTCACGCATCCACTTCATGGTACACCTCCCTAATCAGAGGGGGCTCATGTCGCCCCTTCATCGGGCATCGGCCCGATGAACCTCCCCCTCACCGCTCGCATCCGCTCGCGGGTTAAGACCATTCAAGTCGCCACGGAACACGGAAACCGCGAAAGGCACACCGGGACCTACTTTTTTGCCAGCGCCACATCCATCTTGGCCTCCTGGCCCCCCTTGATGGAAACTTTCTGGGTCTGCTTTCCAAGCAGCTCATGCCACACCTCGACCTCGTATTCCCCTTCCGGGAGGTCTTTGATCTTGAACTTCCCGTCGGCATCCGAGATCACCGCATAGGGATTATCGGACACGACAAACCAAGCGCTCATCAGGCCGCGGTGAATGTCGCACTGCACCTTCACGATTTCCGGCACCTCGAATTTCGGCGACGTCACCTTGGGGAGCGTCTTGGGCTGCGCCTTGTTCAGCGGCTGATTCTCCTTCGGGAAGGTGTGAATGTTGTGCGTAATCGGGTCCTTGTTCAGAATATCCAGCGTCGCGCCGACCGGCACCACCATCACATGCGGCTGGAACTGACACTCCTTCTGCACAAACTCGATGTTCTTCGCCGGTACCGCAAGTTTCTTCCCCGACTTCACGTCCTTGACCGTAATCACTGCGTTTACCACGTTCTTTCCCTTGAGGATCAACGTGTCGGGCTTGCGCTCCTTGCCACAGACTTCCTGATCCTTGGTAATCTGGATCATCTTCACTTCCGGCGCATCGCCGGAGAGGCTGATCGTCCCGGACAGCGACCCATCCGCAGCCCACACCGTCGCTGCACCCAATACCCCTAACATCACACCGCCCAAAAGACGACCCACTGTTGTTCCTGTCTTGCGCATGCTCTCCTCCTTAAAGTTATTACGCGAACCCTTCGAACTTCCCCAGCTTGCCGGAATAGGCCAAAAGCTGCGGCATCAGGTCGCCCCCTTCCATCTGTCCCAGCACACCCATGCGGCATGACGGCTCGTCGAATGCGGTCGTGTCGTCCTCCGGCATCAGCGGCGCGGATATGGCCACCGGCACCGGATGATGGCTGTGCCCACTCATCACCGATGGCGTGGCGTGATCCCCCGTCACCGCCAGCACATCGAACTGCATCGCCAAAATATCGGCAAACGCGACATCAAAACGCTCCAGGGCCGCAACTTTTCCCAGAAAATCGCCATCCTCCCCCCGCGAGTCGGGGTCTTTATAGTGGAGGAAGAAGAAATCATACGCGTCTTTGTGCCGCGCAAGCAATGCCACTTCTTCCTTGAAATCCGAAGCCCCCCGGATCACGTTCATACCGACCACCCGCGCAATGCCGCGATAGAGCGGATAGGCCGAGATCGCCGCCGACTTCACCGAATAGACCGTATCGAACGGAGGAAGATCGGGATGGGTCGAGAAACTTCGCATGACCACGCCGTTGGCCTGTGTCATCTCACGGAGCACCCACATCGCCTGACGGGAGAATTCGTTGACCACCGCCGCCGTCTTCTCCGCGACTGCGTCCCCCGCCGTCACCGCGCGGGATTGCAACGGAACCACCCCCGTCTTTTGCGGGTCGGTGTCGGTAATCTGCGGACTGAACCCGCCGCCCTTGAGCAGCAGAATCCCCCGATGCTCCTTGGTGGGAATGACACGGAAGGTGACACCGGGAATCCGCACTTGTTCATTGAGCGCCGCCGCCTGCGCCGAGCAATCCGGAATCCGCCCCGCGCGCCGGTCGGTGACCTTCTGCTCTGCGTCCACCGTGCAGAAGTTCATCCGCCCGGTCACGTCGCCCCGGCCAATCTCGTCCGTCTCCAAATCCGCCGCTTCCAATGCGCCGCGTCCCACGTTGTAGTAGAGCGGGTCATAGCCGAACAGCCCCAGATGCCCCGCCCCGCTTCCGGGCACCACGCCGCGCCGCACGGGATAAATCCAACCGGTCCCCGTCGTCCGCTGGCTCACCCACGCATCCAGATTCGGCAGCCTGGCATATTGCAATTCGGTCCGATTGTCATACGCCGGATGGGCCAGCCCTCCCAGCCCGTCTATGACAATCAGGAGGATTTTCTTCTCGTTCGGCGACGACGTCCGTGAAATGAGTGTCTGCCGCGTATCCATATTCAACTCTCGACGACCCGCAGCAACTCCCCGCTACCCGAATATCTCCGACAACGGCATCGTCAGACCGGGAAAGAGATCGGAGGTCAGCACACCTGGCTCTTCGGACGACAACTCGGCGGTACGAACGTATCTCCCGTCGGTCAATTTGTAGACCCGCACCTGCTCCAATTCCGGGTCCACGATCCAGTATTCCTGAACGCCGTACGTTTCGTAGAGCTTGCGCTTGATGACTTCATCTGCCTTCCGGCTCCCCTCGGAGAGAATCTCCACCACCAAATCAGGCGCGCCCTGAATGTTTTTGTCGGTGACGATTGCCCCGCGCGCGGCCGACACGTAGAGCAGGTCGGGCTCCACCACATCGAAGTCGGAGAGCACCACATCCATCGGGGCAGGCAGTACCTCTCCCATTTTGTATTTCTGCGTATAGTTCCCTAAGAACATGAGGAGATTGAACAATACTTTCTGATGTTTTGTCCTTGGGGATGGACTCACGTAATGGTCTCCATCAATCAATTCGTGACGCCGACCATCGTCCGGAAAGAGACAAAACTCTTCGTAGGTCCACTTGTTTGAACGGGCTTCTTGTACGGCAGCCGATGACATGGCTACTTCCCCGCGTTCTTTCTCAACCTTCCCTGCAACCCGAAAAGCAGGCCCAGGACAAGCAAAAACACCCCCGCCGGATAGCCATACACCTTGGCCGTGTCTATGTCCGGTTCCAGCAGCACAAAATACCAGTGGGAGATCGCCCGCTTGGTCAGCGTCTCGCCATTGCTGCCGTCCCAGGCATGAAAGGTCACGGGCAGAAACGTCCCCGCCGAAATCTGAAGGTCATTCTCGGCATCCTCCGTTTTGAGCGACCGCTTCATCACCACCCGGTACTGTCCGTTGTCGTATTTTCCGGAGCCTTTGAGCGCCTGGCTTGCGTCGGACTGCACCGTCTCTTTGTCTATCCCGCGGGCATTGCTCTCCGTAAATGTTGCGGCTTCCGTCTTCCATGTCCAGAGTTGGACCGGGGACTTGTCGTCACCCATCAGGAAATAGGGCTTTTTCGAACCGGCCTCCAGCGTGACGGGAAACTGGATCGCCAGCGCGTCTTCAACCGTCCCCAGTTCGTCGTTCTTTTTACTCTCGCTGGGGTCGTCCCAGACGACCATCATGCCCAGTTCGCTCCCGTTGTAGAGCGCCTTCACCCGGACATCCGAAACCGTCGGCGTGAAATGCCGCTCATGCCGAATCACCTGTCCCACCATCGGGAACCAGCGCGACTCCCCTCCCTGCCATTCCGGTGCATCGGGGTCCGTCGGGATATCGCCCGTCACCTTGCGTGCCCGCACCACCACATCAATATCGGGCTTGGTGGGTGGCGAAAGCGAACGAATGTAGTTGGCCAGATGCCAGCTCTTTTCGTTATCCAGGCTGTCCGAAAACGACGGCATCGGCGTCCCATTGAGGCCGGTGTTGACCCGCATGTAGACATCGCGCGCCTCGCCGCCGCCCCGGAAAAGCCAGTTCTTGGTCAGGTTCCGTGGCTTGATCGGATCGCCCTTATCGTCCGTGAGTTCCAACGCCGACGGCCCGTTTCCCCGTCCGTCCGTGCCGTGACACTTGAAGCACTCCATCTCTTTGAACAACGCCTTGCCTTTTTCGATGCTCTCCGGACTGGACGGAATCTCCGCACCCACCGTAATCGTGGGGAGCGCCTCTTTCTGGCGCTCGAATTTTTTGGAAAACGTCTTGATGTACTGGATGACGCTCCGGCGCTCCACCTCGCTCAACGTGTCTTCCCACGCCGGCATGCCCGTGCCTGGCAGACCCTTCGAGATGGCGCGGAAGAGGTCGTCGTCGGTCGGGAGCATTCCGTTGGGCGTGGTCCGGTATTTATAAAGCCCCATCGTGAAATCGCGCGGCTTCGGCATCAGGCGCTCGGACGCCACCCCGTCCCCACCCCCTTCATCGCCATGACAGAAGATGCACCGCTTTTGATAAACGGCCTTCCCCGCCTCGACACTCACCTCCCCCGCTGCTGCGGGAGCGGACACGGCCTTTTCCTCATCCGCACGCACGGGCACAGCCAACGTCACCAAGATGAACCCGACGATTCCGATTTTCTTCAGACTCACAGCCTTCTCTCCATATCCCGCGTTCTGATGCGAGACATCCAACCGCTACTCCCAAAAACGCCCGATATCTATGCTTGCTGCGCGAAGCGTATTACTGTTGCAAGACTACTCCCACGTCCGCGGCTTGTAGCCGGTGTAGTCGTAGAGGAAGAGGATGACCTTCCAGCGCTCCTCCTCCGACAGCATCGCCTCCCAGCGGGGCATGGCCGAACTCCACGGGGTGGACTCCTCCGGCAAACCGATCCCCCCCTTGCTAATCCGCCAGAAGACAAACGCCTCTTGCAACATCGGGATCGTGGTGGGGTCTATGAAATTCGCGGGACGGAGATTGAAGCCGTCCGCAAACATGCCGTTGCCATCCAACTTGTCGCCGTGGCAGAAGAAGCAATTTTTGAAGAAGACCTCGCCGCCCGCGCGGACATTTTCCTCGAAATGCTCCTCGTCTTCCCGGAATGGGTTGTAGAGGCCGACGAACTCTGTCGGCGGCGCGGGGTGCACCACCCGCTGTTCGAACGGCGGCTCGTAGCTGGGCATCTGCCGCGTATATTCCCCGTGCGCGAAGTAGGCCGGAATCGTGAGGAACACCAAGACCCGCGCAATCATCCGTCCCGCGCCCTCGCCCGCGCCCCCACGGATAAAGTCCCGAACCGGCCCGAAGAACGATTGAATGTCGTCCTCGAAAACCGACACATAGAGCAGGATGCAGACCGTCACCAGCGACATGTACATAAAGATCATGCTGGATGGCAGCGGCACCGGAATGGCGAACTTCAGCAGAAGATAGATGGTTAGCCACAGGCCTGCCGCAATGGGCAGCAACTTTTTCGATCTCGGCTGTTGATCCATGAAAAATCCTTTTTTTATAACCCGTACAAACCAGCGGTGCTCTCTTTACGTATCCGCGTTCAAGATACCCGCAAGTTAGATCCGATTACGCCAATACCCCGGCCGTCGTTTGTCGTGTGCAATCGCAACGACCAATATCCGGGTTTTGTCGAACCGGTAAACAACCCGAAACGGAAACCCCTTGAGAGTACATTGCTTATGTACAGCATCCAGACTCGAAAAGTGGCCCGGATTTTCTGCAACCCGGATCAACGCCACATCCACGGCCGCTGCAAACCGCAGGGCAACCTGCACGCTCCGTTCGGCGTACCAGTCAAATGACTCGTCAAAATCACACCGTGCGCCGGGAAGATACTCAACCGGAGACACCTGACACCACTATTCCAACCCGGCGTAGTGCATCCGCCCTTACCTGCTCCCACGACGCGGTCTGAACCAAACCCTTATCGTACTCCGTTGAGCGTCTCTGGATTTCCGTCATCCAGTCGCCACTGATCGGCGGCAGGTTATCGCTCGGCAATGTGTCCCATAGGTCGTCAATCAATTTGATCCGATCCGCAACCGGCAAGCGGGCCGCATCCGCAAGCAACGTATCGTACATTGTCATGACAACACTCCTATACTGCACCCGCTCCTTCTGCGGGCGGCGCATCCGGCAACACCGCATCGGCCGGTGGTGGCGCGTCCGCTGCGGGCGCTTCCACTGGAACGGCGACTGGAACCGCCTGCGGCGGCGCGGAGAGAGACAACAAGTAGGATGTCAGATCGTTCATCTCCCGCACCGTCATTTTTTCATCCAGACCTTCGTGCTTCCCCCCAGAGGTAAACAGTGCGCGACGGACATACCCCGCGTCTTTCCCGGTCAATGCCGCGACCAGTTCCGGTCCCTGATCGCCCCCCTCTGCCGTGCCGATTTTATGACACGTCGCGCACGCAAGCCTTCCAAATAACCCGGCACCCGCCTCGGCGTTGCCGTGCACCGCTTCCACAACGACATCGGCCTTCGGCCCGGCGCCCAGCGCAATCACCTCTTCCGGCGTGATCTCAATCTGGTCCACCGCCATCGCCTGGCTTTGCAAGAATGCGAATACGGTCAGCATCTCCGCCTCGGTCAGGCCAATGGGCGATTTGTTGATCGGCGGCATCCGCGCGGCAAAGCGCTTGGGTGCCTCTCCGGGACTCCCCACGTAATCCAGATAGACCGAGGCCTCCGGCTGCGTATAGCTTTCGTATTCAAACTCGCGCGTGAGCTTTGCACCGATCCCTTCCAGGTTGGGACACCGCCCCGCCGTTCCGCCGCCGATGCTGTGGCAGAGGGCGCACTGGCCTTTGCCGAAGAAAATCTTCTGTCCGATCGCGGCAACGTCCGCCTTCGTGGCCACCAGCGAGGCATCGAATTTCTCCTCCTTGGGTGGCTCGCTCTGCTCCTGTGGAATCTGGTTGGCGATAAAGGCAAATCCAAACAACACCGAAAAGATGAAAAACAAAACCCGGAAGAGATACATATCTGTCGTCCTTAAGAGTTACCGCTCGGTTATCCAGAGACCCCTGACGCCTAATCCTTCTCGCCGGCCAGGGCCACATTCAGGCCGTGCAGCCCCTTCTCGGCCATCTCCTTTTTCTTCTGCGCCTTGTCCGGCAGACCCGCCACCCAGAAGATAAACAACGTGATCAGGCAGAACGCAAACGTGGTGCTCGCCATCACGATCGCCGCCGTGCCAACCGTCGGGGTGAACGCATAAGGCGAGGTGTCGCGCATCACGCCGTAGATATGGAAATGGACGCGCGATCCGGAGCGGACATAACCCATCAGCGTCATGATGAGCACCACCATCACGCCGTTGAGAATGAGCGCATACTGCGACCGTGCGGGCATCACTCCCCACGTCATCGTGCCCGTCATCTTGGCATTCTTAAGCGAGAGCGCGGTCAACGGCGTCACGGTGATCAGCACGAACAACACCGACAGCACCTGCGCCGTCGAGAGCACCTTCACCCGGAACACCGCCGGCACAAAGTAGCCGTAAATCCCAAGCCAGATCACGACAACCACCGCAACCGTGAAGATGACGTACTGGAGCACGCGGCCGGCCTTTGCCCATTTCACCGTCTCTTCCTGATTCGCCCGCCAGTAGAGCAGGAAGCTGATGAACGTGGTCAGAATCATCAGATTGACCACGGTCAACTTGGCCGACATCACGCCGAAGACACCCAGCAGCGGGTGGTGCGTTCCCCCCATCGCCCGCGCCTCGCTGATGCTGGCCACCAGCGAATGTGGCGTCAGCCACACCGAGAAACAGCCCACCAGCACGATCAGCATGATGAGGATGTACTTTTTATATTTCGCGCCCCCACTCGTCCGGTAGGCCAGCCCCTGCCAGAAATAGAAGTTAGAGCCGATGAACAAGACCCCGATCTGTATCGCCTGAAGGATGAACAGCCAGGAGAGAATTCCGCCCATGAGCGTGATGCCCATCTGCTGGTTGTATTCGTAGACCTCGCGCATCAGCCAGTAGCCTGCGAATGGGAGCGGCAACAGGCCGAAGACGCCGATGAAGTTTCCGATGTAGCCCATCCAGTCGTAGTGCTCACGTTCCTCTTTCGTCTTCGAACCGAGGTACTTCACCCCCGCGTAGGCACCGCACATGAAACCGCCCAGCACCACGTTTCCGATGACGCGGTGGATATTGACCGGATTCCAGGTGGGGTTGTGCACGGCCGCCCAGAGTTTTTCCCAATAGCCCAGACCCATCGTGTCGCTCACCACTACGGGGCTGGCCTGGAACGACAGCCACGCATCGGCCGTGTACATGATGGCGATTCCGACAACGTTTAATAGGAAGCCCATGAACAGATGAAGTTTCTTGCGCCCGGCCATGTAGTCCCAGCCGTACCAGTAGATATAGAGAACGATGGTCTCTAGGATAAACAGTCCCGCGTAGATGATGTACGTACCGAAGAAGATACTGGTGAGGTAGTTGAAGAGCTTCGGATAAAGCCCAATGAGAAGAAAGAGCAGGATCGCGCCAAACGTCGCGGTGGTGCCGAACGAGGCGGTCAGCAGCTTGGTGAACTCCTTGGCCAGTTTGTCGTAGCGGATATCGCCCGTCTTGTAGCCGATGAACTCGCAGGTGAGGGCAAACATCGGCACGCCCAGCACGAATCCGGCGAACAGAATGTGCAGTTGCGCGACGATCCAGACGGCATTGCGGCTACCCAGATAGGGGATGTCCCGATACTCCACTGCAGCACCGGCGGCCTCTTCACCAAAAGCGACGCGGGCAAACGCCAGCACAGCCATCGCCAGCAGCGAGGTCACCCAAAACCACCGCTTCGCCGAGTCCCGATCCGCCCTAGCCACCGCCACTTTCCCCCTTCGCATCTCGTCCATCCTCGTCTTCATTTGGGATGTCTCCTTCCCTGATCCTGCACCGTACAAAAAGTTTTTTATTCACCCACGGGCGCTGCCGTCGCATCGGCAGACGACGGATCGGGCGCCGCATTCTCCCCTGTGGGTGCGGATTCCGCTGGCGGCACCGCTGCGTCTTGAAGAGGTGATTCGACTGCGGGGGCTTCTGCACTGGCAGGAGCCCCATCACTGGAAGGAGCCGCAGCCGCTGTTTCCGTACCCTTCAGCGTGCTGACGTAGAGTGACACCGCCAACGCCTCTTCGGGTTCGAGGCCGAGGTTGGGCATCCGGGTCTTTGGCTTGAAACTTTGCGGGTTACGCACCCAGCGGTAGATGAACTGCGGCTGGAGCATGAATCCGCCGCGCGTCAGGTTCGGCCCGAGCGTCCCCCCATTCTCGCCGACCTTGTGGCAGCCGATGCAGCCAAAATCGGCAAAACCCTCTTCGCCCGAGGCGATCAATGCCGCGCGTGCCTCGTCGTCGCCCACCTTCTCCGCCATCAGCGCATCGAACTCGGCCTCGGTCGAAACCGAAGCCTTCGGCCGGGCGGCGGAATACGGCTTCTCCTTTTCAAACTTGACTGCTTCTCCGTCGTACGGATGAAGCGTCCGGATATAGGCGACTAACGACCAGATCGTCTCCTCGGAGAACGTCTTGCCCCACGACGGCATTGTCGGCGCAAGGTCAACACCCCGCCCCCCCTGGACGACGACATCGTAAATCTCCTGGTTGGTCAATTTGCCCATGTAGACCTCACCCGCGTCGGTCAGGTCGCGTGCGTGGGGATCGAGGTTGACCGCGTTGTAGCCATCGCCGGCCCCACCCGTCCCGTGGCAGGGGGCGCAGTAGGTGGCAAACGTCTGCTTCCCCTGCTTTACATGCGGATCGCCGCAGGCGGAGAGCAACAGCACGATTGCAACGAAGGGTACCCAGCGGCTTTTAGAACTCCCCATCCTCATGATCCCTTCCGCTTCCTTTTATATCGGGCGATAATCCAGACCTCGGCCAGAATGACCAGGAACGCCGCGATGCTCGGATAGATGTAGCGGGTCGGCGGCGTCGGCAACTCCAGCAGCAGGTGATACCACGCCGAGATCGAACGGGCGGTGTCGTGATCGCCGTTACTCCCATCCCATGCCGAGAAGGCAATCGGCACGAATGTCCCCGGGGCAATCTGGATATCGTCCGCATCCCCCGTGGTCAGCGGCCGCGTGAGTACGAGCCGGTACTGTCCATTTTTGTACTGTCCCTTTCCGACAAACTGAACGCCGGCCTGCTTCTGAGTCGCCGACGGCCCGCGGGCGTTGATCTCCTCCGTCACACCCCCCGCGTTCCACGTGACCATCTGCACCGGATGATCGGGATCGCCCATGATGAAATATGGCTTCTCGGCACTCTCCGGCATTTTCGCGGGGAATTGCAGCCCGATCCGGTCATCGTAAACCTCCGCCTCTCCTTCGCCACCCGCTTCGGTCGCCGATGGCGCCTCGATAGGCGGGGCCTCGGCCGTGGCGGCTTCCGGACTTGCACCTTCTGCGGCGGGGACAACGCCCTCTGCGGCAGCACTTTCGGCGGCAGCCTCCACCGGCGGAGTCGCTTCCACAGGAGGTGCCACCGGCGCGAGGCTGTTCGTCGGATCGTCCCAGACAACCAGCAGCGAGATATTCCGATCGTTGTAGAGCGCCTTGACGGTGACCATGTCAATCGTCGGCGTAAACTGTCGCGGCTCCATCGTCACCTGGCCGACCAGCGGAAAATCGTGTCGCGCCTGCCCCTCCCACGCCGGATCGTCCGGATTGTCGGGCAGCGCCCCTTCCACCTTTTTCGCCAGCAACGTCACCTTCCAATCGGGCGTCCCGGGCACCTGCGAGAGGGAGTTGACGTAGTTGGCGACGTGCCACCGTTCCTCCTCGGTCAGCTCGACATTCTCCCCGGCGGCAAACGACGGCATCACGATGATGCCGCGCGTGATCCGCTGAAAAATCTCCTCCGGCGAATTCCCCCGGCGAAACGTCCATCCCTTCGTAAAGTTACGCGGCCAGACCGCAAGCTCGGACGCATTCTTCCCATCGGCCCGCCCCTCGTCGCCGTGGCACCGGTTGCACTCGGCCTTGTTGAAAAAGAGGTCCTTCCCCTTCGCGATACTCTCGGCGGACGGAGGCACTTTCGTCCCGAACTCAATCTTCTTCGGAGGCTCGGTTGCCTCGGCGAATTTGTCGGAGAAGGTTTTGATGTACTGCACCACCTGCTTACGTTCTTGTTCGCTGAGGCTGTCTTCCCACGCCGGCATGCCGGTGTAGGGTAGTCCCTTGCTGACCGTGATGAAGAGGTCTTCGTCGGTCGGCAGCTCGTCTTTCTGTGTGCTGGCATATTTGTACTTTGCACGGGCAAAGTTGGCCGGACGGGGCCGGAAACGCTCCGCACCGACACCATCGCCCCGTCCCTCGACGCCATGGCAATGAACGCACCGCTTTTCGTAAACCTTCTTCCCCGCCTCCAGATCGCCCCCCGCAGACGCC
>CAZOFZ010000027.1:0-15812 GCA_964579175.1 uncultured Nitrospirota bacterium
ACGTGCAGCCCGGAGAGACGGATGGCCACCAGGAGCGCAATCAGGAGGAGCGGGAGAAGGAGACGTTTGAGGCGCATCATGCGTTCACGGTTTGCGGTACCCACGCGTTGCAAGCGGCCCATCTTACCCCTGCATCCTGGATTAGATCAAATCCCTTCAATGTGCCAGAAACGGTACGATCTCGTCTTTGTGTTGTTCCACGGTCTTGCGCGCCGCCGTGATGAGCAGGGCGCCGTGACACGGGTCTATCTTGAACTTCGTCGGGATGGTGCGGACGGTCTCTCGAATCTTCTCCGGCGTAACGTTTGGCCTGAACGTATTGTGGCATTCCGGGGGCAGGTCGTTGTACCCGCCGCGCCAGTCGTAGTCCGTGTGCTTGAGCGTGACGATCCTGAAATGGTCGAGGTCGGGAAGCAGAATGTCCTCCTTTCGCAGCAGGCCCCAGAGCGCGGCCTGGTATGCAATGGCGCGCTCCTCCATGATGCCCACGATGCGGGAGGGGTCGTTCTTGAACACCGTGAACCCCTTCTTGTTCTCGCGGAGTTCCGCGTCGCCCGCCGCGAAGGGATAGGAGGCGTCCACCACCAGAATCAGTCCCTTGCGCACGGTGTCCTGATGAAGTTTCTTCAGGAAAAGGTGACCGAGGGATTCCAGTCCGAGGTTGTCGAAGAGGCCGCCGTCCCCAACGTGGTGGTAGTCGTCATCGTCCGCGACGCGATAGGTCACCGGCCCGACCACGGGCGGAAAGGACGCGGAGGTGGCGACGGCCAGCGACAGCGGCAACGTGCGATGATCGCCGCGAAACGCATCCATCGTTAGGGTTCGAAAGTGTTCCTGCGCCACCTTCAACTGGTCAAGGCCCGCGAACAGGGGCTCGGCCTCCCGCAGACGCTGGATGAAGTTGTAGTCGAACGCCGTGGCCTGAAGGGTCGTGAGGGCAAAGCGCCGGCCGTCGCTGTATTGCGTGCCGTTGAGAATGAGCCGCGGGCTGTCTCCCGACGCCTCGCGCGCATAGAGGTCGGAAAATGTGACGTCATCGAAAAAATTGGAATCCCATACCTCGGAAAACGAATAGGCCGCCTTGGTGGGATTAAACGCGCGGAGATTAAAAACCTGCCGCCAGAACGCGCGCCGCTGAAAGTTCATCTGCATGGCCTCTTTGTAGGCCCCGAAAAATTGTTGATACGCCTCGGAGAGCCCCCGATCGTCCAGCACTGGCACGTTTTTCGGGGGCTTCTTCGCCGCATAATAGGCCGAGGCCAGGCTCCCACCCGACACGCTGGAGATGTGTGTCACTTTCGAAAGCAGGCTGACGTCACCCCGCTCCCCCGGCACCGCCACCCCGGCCAGGGCCTCCAGCGCGCCCGCCGCAAACGTGGCCGCCCGGCTCCCTCCGCCGGAAACCGAAAGCCCCACCAGCGGGACGTCCGCCTCGATTTCGATGGACGCAAAAACCGGTTCCGCCGCAGTCGGCAGCGTTTTGACCTTGGCAAAGCAGCCCGTGAGAAAAAAGATCGCCACCCAGCCCAGCGCGTAGAGCTTTTGTCCTGTCCTCATTGCGTCCCTCCCATCCGTTCGATTCCCTGGCTGAAAGCGTTCGTCCAGAGAAGCGGCATGGTAACACTTTTCCAGATTGCCCGGAAGGGTGCGTTCGCGCTTGCGGGCCGAAGGTTGTGGTATGATGCGGCGGCAGTGGAGAGACGGTGACGAAACGGGTTCCAATTGACATCGTAACGGGGTTCCTGGGGAGCGGCAAGACGACCCTTGTGGGTCACGCCCTCCGGAATGGCCTGCATGGGCAGCGGGTGGCGGTCATCGTCAACGATCTGGCCGAATATAATATAGACGGCCAGGTCCTGAAGGGGATGAACCTGGATCGGATGGTTCAGATGACCAGCGGGTGCGTCTGCTGTTCCGGCGTCTACAGGATGGGGCTGGCCATCCAGGAAATTGTCGAGACCACCGACCCGGCCCTGATTCTGATCGAAACTTCCGGGGCTGCGGCGCCGGGGCCCGTGGTTTCGGAGTTGAGCCAGTTGGGCTATCGAACCGACGCGGTGATCACGCTGGTGGATGCGGAGCAGTTCCTGCGTCTCCGTAAAATAGAACCGGTGGTGGACGAGCAGGTGGCCGAGGCCGATTTTCTGGTGATCAATAAAGTAGACCGGGTGACCCCCGACCAGCTTGCCAAGACCCGACGGAGGCTTTTGCGGCTCAATCCACGGGCCCACCAGATCGAAAGCACGCAGGGACGGGTTCCCTCGACGGTGCTCTTTTCCACCGGCATGGGGCACGTGCGGCAATCTTCCCGACATGCGCATGCGGACGGGGAGGCGGGGATTGCCCATTTTGTGCTGCCCGCGCCGGAATTTTCGGATCGGGGACGGATCGAACCCTTTCTGGACCGACTTCCCAAAAATATCTATCGGGTCAAAGGCTTTTTGCGCTTTGCGGACACGCCGCACCCCTGTCTTTTGAACTATGCCTGCGGGCGCTATACCCTGGACCCCTTTCCACTCCCCGCGACGTTATCGCAGGAGCTGTTGCCCAAGGCACAGTTGGTCTTCCTGGGTCGGGAGATGGATGCGTGTCGGCAGGACGTGACGGAAGCGCTGGGACGCTGCGTATCCTGACGGATACCGATCAAGCGTCGAGCCATACGCCGAGCCATACCCATACCATACCCATACCATACAATGATGAACATTGCGGACGATGCCGACGACAAGCTGCACGAGGAATGTGGCATCTTCGGCGTTTACGGACATTCGGAGGCGGCCAACCTGACCTATCTGGGCCTCTATGCCCTCCAACATCGGGGGCAGGAAGCCAGCGGGATCGTCAGCTATGACGGCGCCCAACTTCATCAGGAAAAGGGGATCGGATGGGTGGCAGATGTCTTTTCACCGGAGCGTCTCTTGCGGCTTCCGGGGTTTGCGGCGATCGGCCATAACCGCTATGCCACGACGGGGGGAGGCCTGCTGGCCAACGTTCAGCCCCTGATTGCAGGCTATGCTGCGGGGCCTCTGGCCATGGCGCATAACGGCAACCTCGTCAACACCGATGTGCTGCGCGGCGAATTGGAGGCGGGCGGGGCGCTCTTTCAGTCCACGACCGACAGCGAGGTCATTCTGCACCTCGTGGCGCAGTCCAATCAGAAACGACTCGCTGACAAGATCGGAGACGCCCTGGGGCGGGTTCGGGGGGCCTATTGTCTGCTCTTTCTCTCTCATGAGGGGATGATCGGCGTGCGCGACCCATATGGCGTGCGGCCCCTCTCCCTGGGGAAGATGCGGGAAGGATATGTCCTGGCCTCGGAGAGCTGTGCCTTCGACCTGATCGGGGCCGATTTTGTGCGGGACATCGAGCCGGGAGAGATTTTGGCGATTGACCAGGCCGGTCTCGCATCCTTCAAACCCTTTACCAAGGCCCCGATGGCCCAGTGTGTCTTCGAGCACGTCTATTTCGCACGGCCGGACAGTCGCGTCTTTTCGCAGCCGGTCTATGGCATTCGGAAGCGGTTGGGGAGAGAGCTTGCGAGAGAGGGGGGGGTGGATGCCGACATCGTGATTGCCGTGCCCGACTCCGGGGTGGCTGCGGCGCTGGGGTATGCGGAGCACGCGGGCCTCCCGTACGAGAATGGCCTGATTCGCAACCACTATGTCGGCAGAACGTTCATCGAGCCGCGGGAGACGATCCGAAATTTTGGCGTCAAGGTGAAGCTCAACGCGGTGCGGGAGGTGTTGGAAGGGAAGCGGGTGGTGGTGGTGGATGACTCCATTGTGCGGGGCACCACCAGCCGGAAGATCATCAAGATGATTCGGATGGCGGGCGCCAGGGAGGTGCATATGCGGATCAGCTCGCCGCCGATTATCTCGCCCTGTTTCTACGGCATCGATACCCCCACCCGTCAGGAGCTGGTGGCTTCCAGTCATCGGGTTGACGAAATTCAGCAGCAGATTCGGGCCGACAGCCTTTATTATCTCTCCACGGAGGGGATGTTTCGCGCGGTCTACGATTCGGAGTCGGGCCAGAACCGCCATTTTTGCACCGCCTGCTTCTCGGGCAACTATCCGATTCCGTTCACCGATAAAGAGATCGTCCAGATGGGACTTTTCGATATCCCCCGAAGCGGGCCAAACTGCGTTGCGACGTGAGGGGCCGGGGACATCGCTTTCTCAGGATGGAAGCGTCCGTCCGCCGCGTGCCTGCGCGCGCCGCTTTTCCGCCTCCGCCGGACAGAGATCGGACAACCGGCAGCCCAGACAGCGGGGATTCCGGGCCACGCACGTGTATCTCCCGTGAAGTAGCAGACGATGCGCGCCATCCGTCCATTCTTCCCGTAAAAGGAGACTCTCCAGATCGCGTTCGATCCGGTCGGGATTGTCCGATCGGGTCCACTTCATGCGGCGTGTCACCCGTCGCACGTGCGTATCCACGACCACGGCGGGTTTTCCGAAGGCCGTTCCGAGCACGACATTGGCGGTTTTGCGTCCCACCCCCGGCAACGTAATGAGCGCCTCCAGGGTGTCGGGGACCTGGCCGCCAAAGCGCTCCACCAGGCCGGTTGCGCATCCGACGATGTGCCTGGCCTTGCTTTTGTAGAAGCCGGTGGGGCGGATGAGGGCCTCTACCGCTTCCCGATTCGCCCCCACGAGATGAAACGGTGTTGGATAGCGCGCGAACAGGGCCGGCGTGACCTGGTTGACGCGCGCGTCGGTGCATTGCGCCGAGAGGATGGTCGCCAGCAATAGCTCGAAGGTATTGTGATGGCGCAGCTCGGTTCGGACGTACGGATAGATCGCCGCAAGACGACCCATCACGTCACGCACGATGGCAGGGGCTTTCGTCGGGCGGCGCAACGGGAGTCCTATCCGGTCGGAGGGGGCACGCCCGTGCCGGTTTCTGGCGCGGGGAGCATGCGAAAGAAGATTTTCATCTGCGTGGAGAGCACTTCCCGGTCGGCGGCCTCGCGCAGGTTCAAACGGTATTCGTTGATGATCTTGACCGATTGACCATACCACTCCGTCCAGCAGACGTTGCAGACTTTTTCCTTCAGCTCCGCCCCGATCTTCCCGCCGTAGGACATCCGTCCGATCGCGTCCCGTCTCTGCAAACAGCGGATACAGTCCACTTCGGCCATCCGATCCTCCGCCGGTTTCCTTCGCCTATCCCTGGGGTACCCCCAGCGTGGTGACGTACACCACGATATGATCGAGTGAAAGCCCCAAAAGCGCGTTGACTTCGTCGTCATAGAAGCCGCCGATGCCGCTGGCACCCAGCCCCAGATGGATGGCGGCCAGATTCAGGCGCTGCCCGATCTGGCCCGCGTCCATATGTAAATAGCGGTAGGCGCGATCCCCATATTGGTCCAGCGCCGTCTTCAAGTGCGCGATATGGACGACGATGGCGGCGGCATCCCGTGCCAGTTCCTGTCCCAGACAGAAATGCCAGGACTGCGCCCGGAAGTCGCCTGCGGTCAGCAGGCGGAGCGACCGGCTTTGCGGGGCGTAGTAAAAAACGCCTGCGTCCCATTCGTCCACGTTTTGGAGCAGGACATAGGTCGAAAGAATGGAGGGCGCAAAAAGCGGGAGCGGTCTTGCGAAGAAGGGGGCATAGGCATACGAAAGGAGGAAAGAAAGCTGTGCCGCCGAGAAGGCCCCACCGGTGTAGGCGCGGGTCGAACGACGCCGCAGGATGGCTTGTGTGAGGGCTTCCTCCTCCAGGTTGTCCGACATCTGCGAAAGTGGGAAGGACGGCTTCAGTCTGTGTTTCGATTCCAGCAGGTCGAATGTGGGGGAGACCGCTTGGTCCTCCGTTTTTTCGTCCGCCTCGATGGAAGAAGCGGCGTGGAGCTGAAGTTGGAGGGGCTCCTCCCGTGCGACGAACTTCATTCGGGAGGGGGGGGCGGAACTTTGGCGGATGACGTCCGAGTTTATGCTTGCGCTTTGAGGTAATGCGACGACCGCCAACACCCCCTCCTCCGATTCGGAAAGGAAAAGGAGCCGGTTCAACGCCGCGTCGAAAAACCCACCGATCAGATAGGGGGAGAATCCCTCATGCGGGGCATAGGCGATCAGGTTCCCGATCACGTGGCCGATGTCCAGAAGAATCCGGCGGTATGCGCGTTCCTGATAGCGCCATGCGCTGCGCTGATAAACGGCGGTCATGATGATGAGAAGATGCGACTGCGCGATGGCCTCGTGCCGCATGCAGTAGCTTTCGAACTCCGACCAGAAATTCCCTTCCCAAACCGGCGCCAGGCAGTGGTCTTTGGCCTGGAAGTTGTAGATGCCATTCGAAAGTGTCGAGAGGTCCCGAACGGCCACGTACATTTCCGCCGGATACAGCCCCCCCGCCGTGGGGGCGGCGCGCAGAAAGAGCTTCCCGCCGGTGATATATTGCAGAATTCCGGTCACGCCGTTTGTAAAATAGAGCAGTCTTGCAATTTCGTCGCGTCCGACCGGATCGCCACTCTCTTCGAGTGCAGGTGGCAGCGGCTCGCCCGTGAGGGGGTTGTGCTGGAACGGGAGGTGTGGAATCAGAGAGACCTTTTTTTCGCTATGGTACTCCTTGTAGGGGAGCGGTTGCGCGCTCCAGTCCAATTGCCGCTGATGCCTGCCCATCTGCGCTTCGTGATACTTCGTCTCTTCGTGATAAATTTCGGAAAGCGGAATCTGTTCCACGGAATTCTCCCTCGATGCCCAGACGCCCCGGATCATAAAATCAAGCGGCACGATCTGTCAATTGTTTCATCTGTTTCATCTGGGGCGACGATACCCGTTCGGCCCATTCGGCCCATTTGAATAGCCTCCTGATGATGCAATACGGGGTATTGACTCCCCCCCCCGAGAGTATGGTGGCGACGGCTTGATGGACTGAATCTTGCGGATATCACAGACGCGGAAATCAGTCAGGCGAAGGACGACCTCGCGACATTTAAAAAGGCTTTGTCAGAACCGGTAACCACCTCTGACTACGACACCCCAGGAGACACAAGCGACGATAGAGTTCTCACGTTGGCGCCGTTCTTTGCCGACTCGCCGCTTGTTTTACGGGAACTCTTACCGCCGTTTACCGGAGATGAGCCTGGATTTTTCCCGGATGGAACCTTTAATGGAGTCATTGTCCAGCGCAGGACCGACGTCAATGAGGACCGGAACGGTAACGGTATACCGGATATTTTAGAGTAGAGCCGTATGAGTTACGGAGATACCTAAAATTGCAGAAATTTCGGCAAAACATGTCCACCTGTGCCAAAGTACCTGTGGACATGTTTTGCCGAGCCAAAAGACGGATGGCGGCGCTCCCAGTTAGGTCGAGAGCGCTTGTGTTCTTGGCCCCGTTCCTTTTTGGACTTTTCCTCTGGAACGAATGGGGGAAGAATGACGCCAAAGAGTTGTCGTTCGATAGAGAAAAAACTGTCCCATCCTCGGCCCCCATAGAGATCAAGGGTTTTTCTTTTAAGGAATACCAGTCAGATCGGCTTCGCGCGAAAATTGATGCCGATGTCTTCAAGATAGATTCGAGAAAGTTTGGCATTTTTTCTATCCAGCCCGTTCAGGAGGCTGTTTTTACCCATCCCCATGTTGAGGTTTATCTCATGGGAGATCGTCCCCCTTCAGAGATCGTTCTCTTTCCTTTTTCCATGGGGGAGCAAAAGAATACAGGGGCAGACCAACGCCCCAGCCTGTTCAGGGGCGCTGGCTTAATTACCCGTGTGGTGCTAAATAGACCAGAGATTCAGATATATACAAAGGATGACCGGTTCGCATCACTGAAAATAGTGTCAGGGCGTGCAATCATCCGTCTGCGTCAGAAAGAGATGCGCTTTCAGGACGTCTTCATAGAAAACCTTGTCCTAAAGCGTTCAATAAAGAGCCCTCTGGCCATCTGGGATAACCCCAAAAAGCGATTTCATCTCCCCGGGGAATATCTTCTAAAAACGGATAAAGGAGAGGCTACGGGTAAAAATATGAACCTTGATCTGGAATTGAGAGCGCAAACAACCGATTGACGCACGGGGGGGATGGGATAGACTCCCCGTCGCGTTGTTTAGGATTCGGGAGGGTAGCGAGTGAGACGATTATCAGGTAAGGATGTGCGCGTTGCCGTATTGTTTACTGGCATTATGATGCTAATCCTTGCGGGTGGGTGCGCGTCCACCCCTTCCTATGAAGGCGCCTTCTCTGCGGGCCAGCAGGTTCAGGGGAATACGGAGTCCATCTCAGCCTCCATGGAGGCAACGTGGGTGGGGGCGCTGGAGACGCTCTCCCAGCAGGGCTTTCTCGTGCAGCAGAGTGATGAGAAAAGTCGTACGATCCTGGCCTCCCGTGAGCTGCGGGATCAGAAGGATAAGGATATCTCCTACACCGTCACGGCAACACTGACGTTTGTTCCATTGGCCGATCAAACGACACGGGTCATGCTGGCAGCCAACCAAACGACGGAACTTCACCGGAAACGATATGAGTGGTGGCATCTGCTCTGGATCATTCCCATTTTCCCGGTCGGCACAGATTACACAACGGTGGTGGTCAATCGAGATACGGTACGCTCGCCCCAGTTTTATAGCGACTTTTTTTCCGCACTCAAGAAGTCTGTCGAAGAAAAATCGGCTCCTATCCCTGTCCCGTTTCCCGAATCGCCAGCGATAACAACACCGACCCCGCCGGTGGCTCCGGAGTCGGTCACTGAATAGGTTGCTGTCCCACGTATCCCATTCGGTTTCTTCCTGCCATCCTGTCTCCTTTCTCAAAAGAAACGTCATCGCATTCAATCGCACATTCCTATTTTGGCTTGACACGGCTTGAGTCGGCAGCGGGCCTTCCTGTACAATCCGAGCCGTTGCAGAAGCGGGAATATCGTCCGATGCCTTTTCCGATTCATCGCCCGAGACGACTTCGACAGAATGAAGCCCTGCGACGCCTTTCGCGTGAAACCGACCTCTCGGTGGATCGGCTGATACTCCCCCTTTTCGTGACGGAGGAGCCTTCCGGGAAAACCGAGATTCCTTCGATGCCGGGGCAATATCGTCTCTCCATCCCGGCCCTGCTCGAAGTGGCGGCAGAGGCACGGGGGCTCGGCATCCCCGCCGTTATCCTGTTTGGCATTCCAAAGACCAAGGACGACCTGGGGAGCGCCGCGACCGATCCCAAGGGGGTCATTCCGCAGTCTCTCCGCGCCCTCAAGAGTGCCCTCCCCGATCTGCTGGCGATGACCGACGTCTGTATTGACGAGTACACCTCGCACGGGCATTGCGGGTGGGTGCGGGACGGACGGATCGAGAATGACGACACGCTGGAGGTGCTGGCCCAAATGGCCCGGGTCCATGCCGATGCGGGGGCCGATCTGGTGGCCCCTTCGGATATGATGGATGGACGGGTCGGCGCCATCCGGCGCGCCCTGGACGCGGCGGGCCATACGCAGACGCCGATCCTCTCCTATGCCGCCAAGTACGCGTCCTGTTTCTACGCCCCCTTTCGGGATGCGGCCGGTTGCGCACCCCAATTCGGAGACCGCAAGAGCTATCAGATGGATGTGGCCAATCGTCGGGAGGCCCTCCGGGAAGTGGCACTGGATGTGGAGGAGGGGGCAGATATGGTGATGGTCAAACCGGCCCTCCCTTGTTTGGACGTGATTCGGGAAGTGAGAGACCGCTTCGATCTGCCGGTGGCGGCCTTTCAAGTGAGCGGCGAATATGCCATGATCCGCGCGGCGGCGCAAGCGGGCTGGATTGACGAAACGCGCGCCATCTGCGAATCGCTGGTTTCGATCCGGCGGGCCGGCGCCGATCTGATCCTGACCTATTTCGCCCTGGAGGCGGCACGGCAGATGCGGGGTGGAGGGTGGCCATGCAACTGATCATCGGCACGCCCAACATCCAGCCCCTGTCGCAGCGTCCGGTGCTGGCCATCGGCAATTTCGACGGCCTGCATCGGGGCCATCAGGCGATCCTGGCGCGCACCGTCGCGCAGGCCCGAAAAATGGGCGTGCCGGCGGCGGTGCTGACCTTCGAGCCTCATCCCGCCCGCATCCTTGCGCCGGAGCGGGAATTCAGGTTGCTGGACACCTTTCAGGAGAAGATGCGCCGGATCGAATCGGCGGGTCTGGATGTCGCTTTTGTGACCGAGTTCGATCCTCCCTTTTCCGAGCAGTCCCCCGAAACGTTCGTCCGCCATTTTTTGTGCGATAAAATCGCGTGCGGCGCGGTGGTGGTCGGCGAAAAATTCTGTTTTGGAAAAGGACGCGCGGGCACGGTCACGGACCTCGTCCGTCTGGGCGCTTCCCTCGGGTTCGAAGTCTTTGCAGAGCCGCCCGTTTTCGTGGCGGGAGCGGTCGTCAGTTCCTCCCGAATCCGCACTTCGATCCAGGAGGGGGCGGTCTCCCTGGCGGCCGGTATGATGGGACGATTTTACACACTGCGGGGAAAGGTGGTTCCGGGAGATGGCATGGGGGCGCGTCTGGGCTTTCCGACCGCCAACCTCCGTCTTCCCCAGGAGATGGTCCCCAAAACGGGCATCTACGCGGTGCGGGCCGATATTTTAAACGCCGAAGGAATCGTGTCGCGCGATGGGGTGGCCTATATCGGGTCGCGGCCCACGTTCGGAGAGAAGCCCGTCCGGCTGGAGGTCCATCTATTCGGGTGGCGGGAGACGCTCTACGACAAACGGCTCGTCGTCTCTTTTGTTGACCGAATCCGGGACGATCGGAAGTTCGACAATGAGGCGGCCTTGATCCTGCAAATGGAGCAGGACGCCGCACAAGCGCGGGCCATTCTTTCCACGGCCTCGCCCCATCCATGGAGTGATTGATGAAAAAAAATCAAACGGTGCGCGTGAGTATTCTGACGGGGAGTCGGAGCGATTTTCCGATTATGGAAAAGGCGCAGGCCCTGTTAAAAACGTTTCGGATTCCATCCGAACTCAACGCCATCTCGGCCCACCGCGCGCCGGATCGGCTGCTTGAATTTTTGGGGTCGGTCGAGCAGCGCGGCGTGGAAGTAATCATTGCCGGGGCGGGGGGGGCCGCCCATCTTCCCGGTGTGGTGGCCGCCAAGATTCTCCTGCCCGTGATCGGCGTTCCGATTCCAAGCTCCGTGCTGTTGGGGATGGACGCGCTCTTGTCCATTGTACAGATGCCGCGCGGCGTCCCGGTCGCCACCGTGGGGATCGGCGCCGCCGAGAATGCGGCCCTCCTGGCTGCGGCGATTCTGGCCCTGAAAGACCCGAAAATCCGTCAGGCACTCCTGGATTTCCGGGCGGAGCAGACCCGTCTAGCCACGCAATAACGAGGCAATGCGGGCTCTTGAGCATCCGTCGCTGAATGCCTTAACATGTGAACGCGCAGTCATGATGGAGGCTTCCGATGTCTTCCGATTCGATCATCCAGTTGCCGACACGGCCGGAATTGCAGGCCCTGACCGACGGCAAAAAGCGGCTTTCCATCACCATTGACGGCAAGGCGGTGTCCGTGCCGGAGGGGACGCTGCTGCTCGACGCCATGCGTGAGATCGGCATGGAAGTCCCTGCCATGTGTTATCACTACACCTTCTCGTCGTTCGGCTCCTGCGGCGTTTGCCTGGTCGAGGTGGAGGGGAAGAACAACAACGTCCGCTCCTGCACGGCGAAGATCACCGACAAGATGGTGGTGCGCACGAATACCGAGAAGATGACCGATGCGCGCAGGAAGGCCATCGAAAAACACCTCACTACCCACCCGCTCGACTGCCCGGTCTGCGACGCCGACGGCAAGTGCGAGTTGCAGGACATGGCCTACGACCTGGGCGTCTACGACATCAAGAAGGCGGTGCGGAAGAACATCCCCGAAGACACCCGCAGCGTCGCACTCGACTTCAACATGGAACGCTGTATCCTCTGCGGCCAGTGCATCAACGTCTGCAAGGAGGTGCAGGAGATTGACGCGCTCTGCTTCTACAAGAAGGACGGCAAGACCCATGTCGGGGCCCATGGCGGCGTCCCGCTCGACTGCGAGTTTTGCGGCGACTGTCTCGCCGTCTGCCCGGTCGGGGCGATCGTCAGCCGCTTTTCGAAATATGCCTTCAAGCCCTGGCAGTTGACCAAGACGGAGACCACCTGCACATTCTGCTCCGACGGCTGTGCGATGACGCTGGAGTCGGAAGGCCCGCGCATCGTGCGCGTAACGTCGCGGCTGTCCTATCTTTCCAAATGGGGTGGCGAGACGGAGCCGGGGGACGGGCACGGCGGGCTTTGTGTGCGCGGACGGTTCGGATTCTCGTTCGTCCAGAGCGAAGCGCGGCTTTCAAAGCCGCTGGCCCGCATTGCCAAGGACGACGACCGGCAGGTGGAACTCCCCTGGTTCAAGGCCCTGCCGCTTGCGGCCCGGCGGCTTGCGGAAATCAAGGCGCAATATGGTGGCGGGGCCATCGCGGGACTGATCTCCGGACGCTGCACCAACGAGGAGGTCTACCTGTTCGGCCGGCTGATGCGGGCGGTGCTGGGCACGAATCATATAGACACGGCGGCGCGCTATGGCCACATGAACTCCGTCCGGGCAATGCAGGAGACGCTGGGGATCGGCTGGAGCACTACGTCCTACAAGAAGATCACGCTGGCTGACGTGATCCTGATCGTGGGCAGCGACATCACCGAGACACATCCGGTGGCGTCGTTGCGCGTGAAGGAGGCCAAGAATAAGTTCAAGGCGAAGGTGATCGTGGCCGACTCCGTCCAGACGCACATGCAGAAGCTTTCCACGCATCCCTTGCGGCTGTCCACCGGGCCCGGGGCCCAGGCGGCGCTGGTGATGGGGCTGATCAAGGCGGTGGTGCAGAACGGCTGGGTGGATCCGTCGTTTGCCAAAAACTATCCGGAAGCCCTTTCCGCGTTTGTCCAAAGTACGTTGGCGCTGTCCGAGGATGTGATTGCCCAAATCAGCGGCGTGTCGTGGGAAAAGATCGTGGAGACGGCGCAACTGTTGGCGCAATCGGCGCGCGGGACGATCCTCTGGGGCGAAGGGATCACGCAGGCGACGGGGGGCTATGAAAATGTCTTGCGGCTGATTGACCTGGCCATGCTGACCGGCCTCCTGGAAAAAGAGGGGGGCGGGCTGCATCCCATCTGCGAGGAGAACAACGAGCAGGGGGCGGTGGACATGGGCGGGGTGGCCGAGTTTCTGCCGGGGCAGGTTTCCGCGACCTCTTTTTCTCAAAGGGCGCGCTTTGGTGCGGCCTGGAATGCCACCTTACCCGACGCGCGTGGCCTCACGCTCCCGGAAATTATCGCACAGGCGCAGGCGGGCCACATCAAGGCGCTCTGGGTGGTGGGCGAGAACCCGCTAGGGACACTGCCGGCCTCGATGGGTGTGCGCGAGGCGCTGTCGAAGATTGAGTTTGTCATCTGCCAGGACCCGTTCCTGACCGACACGGCACGGGCGGCCGATCTGGTGCTCCCCGCCGTCACATTTGCCGAGAAGGAGGGGACATTCACCAATGCCGAGGGGAAGATTCGTCCGGTGAATCGCGCCTTCGATCCGCGAGGCGAGGCCCGGCCCGACTGGAAGATTTTCGCCGAGATGGCCAAACACCTGGGCCAGCCGCTTTCGTACCGCGCTCCGGAAGAAATCCGGGAGGAGATCGGGCAGCTCGTGCCCGGCTATTTTGCAAACGAACGCCCCGCGATCCACGAGCGGACGCGCTATATGGATGGCGACTTTTTCATGCAAATCGCGGGCCGTTATCGCCTCGACGCGCCTTCGGGCGCGCCCCCATCCACCACGCTTCGCCTCCATCAGGTCATCTACCATTCCGGAAAATTGAGCACGCGGGACGGTGCGCTGATGAAGATCAACAGCCAGCCGACCCTCTCCATGAGCCCCGCCGACGCGGCGGCGCTTTCGGTGCAGTCGGACGACTCGGTGCGGCTTTCCTCGCCGCTGGGCGAGGCCGTGCGGGTGGTCAAGGTGGACGATACCCTCCCGGACGGTCTGGTGCGCTTTCCGGAGCACTTCGCCGATCCGGAAGTACGCGATTTGCTGCCGGCGACCGTGGACCCGATCACACAGGTGCCCTATTTCAAATCGGGCGCGGTGACCCTCTCGAAGGTCGAGCAAGATGGCCTGGCCGTCCTGGCCATCGGCACGGGCCAGACGGAGGAGGCCGAAACGGCCGGGGGCGGGGAGCCGGCAGCGTGCGCCTGACAGAACCGTCTCCTCCCATGCGAAAGACCAAAGGCCAGATCGAGGCGGAGATCGGAAACGCCCTGATCCAGTTCGAGAAGGATTACATGGGCCGGGGGCCGCAGGAGACGAAGGCGTTTATCATCGAAGACATGGTCTTGGTTCGTCTGAAGGGGGTGCTAACGCCGGCGGAGCAGCAACTGGCCAAAAATCAGGAGGGGATGAACCTCATCAAAAAAATCCGCTCCAACCTGATGGAGCAGGGCCGCGCGATGCTCAAGGAGATGATCGAGAAGATCACCGGGCTCAAGGCGATCAGCCTCCACACCGACGTCAGCACGAAAACCGGCGAGCGGGTGCTGATCTTCACGCTCGACGGGAACTTGGAGGATCATTTCTTGCGCTGATTCACACGCCCATGCGACGGGCAAAATTGGGGGTGCTCATGTCGATCGCCGAACAAATCTACGAAGCGGCCAAGCCGTTGCCCGACCCTTTGGCCTTGGAAGCGCTGCATTTCCTCGAATACCTCACCCACAAGAATGCGGAACGGGGGGAAACGTCCGGACTGGCACGCGCCCAGGAAGTGGTGATGAAGCACGTTTGGGATAATCCGGATGATGAGGTTTGGAACGATGTTAAAACGCTCTGATGTCGTCCAGATTGCTTTCCCATTTTCCGACCTGACGCACCAAAAGTCCCGCCCGGTATTGCTGCTGACGAATCCGGATGAGTTGGGCGATTTCCTTGCAGTGGCCATCACATCGCAAGCCGGGCATGAGGATGCGATTGCGTTACGAGACGATGACATGGTTGAAGGGAAATTGCCGAAAGCCAGTTGGGTACGTGCCACGAAGCTTTTCTCCCTGAATTGAAGGCCGTGGTGGTGGAACTGAGCAACCTCAAACCTGCATCGTTCGAGCGGATTCACGCAGAAATTTGTGCATGGCTTGGTTGTGGGCCGGGTAAGTACCCCCTCTGAAAACGTCTTGACCTGAACGCCGGGCATGGTGTTCCATACCCGCCGGACGTGATTCCCGAAGGCTTCTATCGGGAATCCAGACATTACGAATCAACGGAAGATGACCTGAAGGGTCCCGCACGCGGGACCGGTTGGGTTTTAAGCCGACTCCAAACCTTCACAGGTTTCGAGTCGGCTTTTTTATTGCCGGACAGGCCGCAGGATAGCCCGTCGTCGCAACGGGGGGTCTTGCGGAGGGTAGGCGGGCAAGAATCCTGAGTGGATTGAATGCGCTACCCGACCCTCATTTTTCTGGCCCCACTCTTGGCGGGTCTGGTTATCGCTCTTCCGGGCCGCCGGGTCGGCCGCCGGATCACCCATGTCGGATCGGTGGCCCTGGTTGCGGCGTTCGGGGCGTCCGTCTGCCTCCTCTACACGGTCGTCACCCAGGGGAGCCAGCGCCTCCACCTTTCGCTGTTTCCCCCGCCGTGGGACGGCCTGCTGCAATTCGGTTTTTATTTTGACCGGCTTGCGGCCGTGATGATGGTGCTCATTACCGGCATCGGCACGCTCATCTACCGCTTTTCCCTCCGCTACATGCAGCAGGATTCCGGTTACACCCGGTTTCTCGCGCTTCTGTGCCTGACGACCTTCACGCTGGTGTGCATGATCGCCAGCGCGAATCTCTTGATGC
>CAZOFZ010000028.1:0-15524 GCA_964579175.1 uncultured Nitrospirota bacterium
GGGTGTCCCCAAGGGGATTCGAACCCCTGTTACCGCCGTGAAAGGGCGATGTCCTGGGCCAGACTAGACGATGGGGACCATACGGAAAGGAGTAACAAACTAACCGACCCCACCGCCTTATGTCAATAAGCAATAGGGGTTTTGTCAAGCCAAAAATGTCCGGTTTTTTGGATTTCCAACCCCGCCCCTTTTTTCTTCTGCAACCTGACCGCCAGCACCCGTGCTTTCATCCCCCCATCAATCGCTCAAGGCGCTCAAGGCGATACCTTCCCACAACTCCGATGCGTGATACCTCCACCGGAAACTTCCCGCACCCGCTTGCTGATTGGACGGATATGCCGACTCCATGACGTCATACGTGTACATCGTCGTATTCCCATTGGCATTGGTGACCGTCAGCAGGTTGCCGTTGGGATCGTAGGTGAAGCGGGTCACAAGCACGTTGGGCTGCTGAATTATCAAGCCCCGCATGGTTGTATGCCCGTTTAATGAATGATTTCGGCTTTTTTGTCTGCCATTCTTGCAGTGCCTGAATGGGGGTGAGATGGTTCAGGGCGCGTTGGTGTAATCCCAAAGAGATAATGTCCTGTTCTGCCAAAGTAGAGCGGATGCGGGAAGTTGATGGCCTACATTGACGATGCGAGCCGTCGGGCCTTTGCGCGGTTCTATGGGTATGAGGGAACGATCCGCAGGGGTCGTACCTTACCGAAAGTCAGTTTGAACCCTCATCCGCCGAAGCCCTCTCCGGATCACCCATGCAGGAAAACCTTCATGTTGCAGAAGAAAAAAGAGGCGGGGGCTGCGATCCCCTAAACCGGATATTTCTGTTTTAGGTTGACACAATCCGTTTGGGCTGTATTCTGTGCAAGGAAAATAGTGTAGAGTGGGCGGCGGGTGTATCCTGCAAGGAGGATGGAATGGGGCATGTACGCGTTCTGGTGGGCACGCGAAAGGGCGCATTTATTTTGACATCGGATGGCGAACGCCGGAAGTGGGAGGTGAGCGGCCCTCACTTCGGGGGTTTTGAAATCTACCATCTGAAGGGCTCGCCCGTTGATCCAAATCGGCTCTACGCATCGCAGACCAGCGATTGGTTCGGGCAGATCATCCAGCGGTCCGACGATGGGGGAAAAACGTGGTACCAGCCTGGAGCACCCCCCGATGCACCGCCCGTCAACCCCGATGAGATGCCCCAGGGCCAAAGCAATAAATTCGTCTACGACACCTCACCCGAAACCGGAAAACCGCTCACAACCCATTCGTGGTACGATGGCACGCCACACCCGTGGGTGTTCAAGCGGGTCTGGCATCTGGAACCCTCGTTGAGCGATCCGGACACGATCTACGCCGGGGTGGAAGACACAGCCCTGTTCCGCTCCCGCGACGGTGGGCAGACGTGGCGGGAGATCGCCGGACTGCGCGGCCACGAATCGGCGCCGCAATGGGCCCCGGGCGCCGGGGGGATGTGCCTGCACACGATTTTGCTGGACCCGGATCGGCCTGAACGGATCTTCGTCGCCATCTCGTCGGCCGGCGTTTTTCGGAGTGACGACGCTGGTCTGACGTGGCGGCCAATGAATCGCGGACTGAAATCCAACTATATGCCCGATCCGAACGCCGAGGTCGGCTACTGCGTCCACCGCATTGCGCGGCACGGGTCACGGCCGAACGTGCTGTTCATGCAGTTGCACTGGGACGTCATGCGCAGCGACGACGCAGGCGAATCCTGGCACGAGGTCAGCGGCAACCTGCCGACCGATTTCGGCTATCCGATCGAAGTCCACCCGCACGAGCCGGAGACGATCTACGTGATCCCGATTAAAAGCGATTCGGAGCACTATGTACACGCGGGGAAACTGCGCGTCTACCGCAGCCGCACGGGCGGGAACGCATGGGAAGCGCTTACCAACGGTCTCCCGCAAGAGCATTGCTACGTGAACGTATTGCGCGACGCGACGGCCGTGGATGCGCTCGATCCGTGTGGCGTCTATTTTGGCACCACCGGCGGACAGGTCTACGCATCCGCCGACGCCGGCGACAACTGGTCTCCCATTGTCCGCGATCTTCCGGCGGTGCTGTCGGTGGAAGTCCAGACGTTGCCATGATCCGCGTGATACTTCCGTACCATCTGCGGACGCTGGCGCGGGCAGACAACGAGGTCCGCCTCCACGTTCCGGAGCCGGTCACGCAGCGCGCGGTCCTGGACGCACTGGAGGCGCGGTATCCGATGTTGTGTGGAACGATTCGCGACCACGTCACGAAACGGCGCCGACCATTTTTACGCTTCTTTGCCTGCGAGCAGGACCTTTCCCATCACCCTTCCGATTTCCCGCTCCCCGATGCGGTCGCGTCCGGAGAGGAACCGTTCTTAATCGTAGGGGCCATTTCCGGAGGCTGAATATCGCCGTACCGTCCCCAGCGGGTAAGGTGCCCGATCCGCTTCTTGTACCGGAGGTTTAAATGTTGAGGTTGGAGGGGAGAACGCTCGCGTCCACTTTGCCAAGCGCGGTTAAAGAGAGGGATTTGGCGTCGAACAGGGTCTGCGTCAGGCGGTGAACCTGCTGTTTTGAAACGCGGTTGACCTGGCGGATGACCTCCGTCAGGGAGAAGTCACGGCCAAAGCGGAGTTCGTTCCGGGCCAGTTTGCTCATCCGGCTGCTGCTGCTCTCCATGCTCAGCATGATACTGCCCTTGATGTGATTTTTTGCGTCTTCCATCTCCACGGCATCCAGTCCCTTTTCCTTCAGACCCCGCAATTCCTTCAGGATCAGTTCGACAACGCGCGCGGCGTTTTGGGGGCTGGTCGCGGCGTAAAAGGTGAGGAGGCCGCCGTCCTGATAGGATGAAACGGACGAATAAATCGAGTAGGCCAGACCCCGCCGTTCCCGGATTTCCTGGAAGAGCCGCGAGCTGACGCTGCCACCCAGAATCGTATGCAGGACATGGAGGGCGTAGCGATCCGGATGGTTGTCGGGAAAACCGGGCAGACCGATACAGACGTGAACCTGCTCCAAATCCTTCTCCTTGATCTGGACACGCGGCTGTGTCTGTGGGGGTTGACGCGGGGCGATGCGAATGCCGTTGGCCCGATAGCCGCCGAATGCGGAGGCCAGGAGTTTAACCAGGGATGTCGGCGTGAAGCTGCCCGCCACAGAGATGACGATCTGCCTGGGATCGTAGGTGTGCTGCAGAAAGCGAACGATCCTTTTTCGGGTGATCGCGGAGATTGTCTCGCTCGTCCCCAGAATGGGCCGTCCCAACGGGTGCTCTTTCCAGACATCCGCCGTATGCAGTTCATGCACCATATCTTCCGGGTCGTCTTCCACCATCTTGATCTCTTCGATGACCACCTGCTTTTCTTTGGCGATTTCGCGTGCGTCAAACAGGGAGTGGTGGAAGTTGTCCGACAGGATCTCCACCGCATGGGGGAGATGATCGTCGAGTACCTTGGCGTAAAAGGTGGTCGTCTCCCGCGAGGTGAAGGCATTCAATTCGCCACCAATGGCGTCAATCTTCCGCGCGATCTCCTTTGCGGAACGGGTCTCCGTCCCCTTGAAGAACATATGCTCCAGAAAATGGGACATACCGTGCTCATCCGGCTCTTCGTCGCGGGAGCCGATATTGACCCAGATTCCGATGGAGACCGACTTCACCCCGGACATCTTTTCGGCCACGACCCGAATGCCGTTATCCAGTACCATTCTCATAAACAGCGCCCAACCATGTGCCCGCTTCAATACACGCTTCTGGCCTACTTGCCCTGCGGGAGTGCCTCTTTTCGGGAGAGGCGGATTTTGCCCTGTCGGTCCACTTCGATCACCTTCACCGTAATCTCTTCTCCCTCTTTGACCTCGTCGGTAACCCTTTGGACCCGGTGCTGCGCCAGTTGGGAGATATGTACCAGCCCCTCCACGCCATGTTTGATCTCCACAAAGGCGCCAAAGTCCATGATCCGCGTGATTTTTCCAACATAGATGCGTCCGATTTCGACCTCCTCGACGATCATTTTGATCATCTCCACCGCTTTCTGGGAGGCCTGGTTATCGGCAGAGGCGATGCGGATCGTGCCGTCGTCTTCGATGTCTATCTTGACGCCGGTGGCCTCGACGATACCGCGGATCACCTTCCCGCCCGGCCCAATGACCTCTCGAACCTTGTCCTTGCGGACCTGCAAGGTGGTGATCCGTGGCGCATATTCCGAAAACCGATCCCGCGGAACGGAAAGGGTCTTTGACATGACTTCCAGGATATGGAGCCGTCCCGCGCGCGCCGCCGTCAGGGCCTCCTGCATGATGTCGAAGGGGAGGCCGCCGATCTTGAGGTCCATCTGGAGGGCCGTGATCCCCGCAGCGGTGCCTGCCACCTTGAAATCCATATCGCCCAGGTGGTCTTCGCTCCCCAGGATATCGGACAAAACTTTAAACTGGCCCTGCTCCCGTACCAGGCCCATCGCAATGCCGGCGACCGGGCGGGCGATGGGTACCCCTGCGTCCATGAGAGCCAACGTGCCGCCGCAGACCGTCGCCATGGATGAAGAGCCGTTCGATTCCAGAATATCGGAGACAACACGCAAGGTGTAGGGAAAGGCCGCGCTATCGGGCAAGACCTGCTTTAAAGCCCGCTCGGCCAGGGCGCCGTGACCCACCTCGCGACGGCCGGGGCCCCGCATCGGTTTGGTCTCGCCGGTGGAAAATGGGGGAAAGTTGTAATGGAGCATGAACGATTTCCGGGTGTCCCCTTCCAGCCCATCGATCCGCTGCGCGTCTTCGGATGTGCCGAGCGTGGCCACCGACAGGCTCTGCGTCTCGCCGCGGGTGAAGAGGGCGGAACCATGCGTGCGTGGCAGGACACCGACCTCGCAGGCGATGGGGCGAATCTCGGAAGGACTGCGGCCGTCGGCCCGAATCCCCCTCGTGAGGATCATCTGCCGCACCGCCTGCCGCTCCAAGTCGTGAAAGAGGGTCGTAATCTCCTTGTCGCTCTCCCCCTCCTGTTTGCCCGCGAGACCCTCTGAGAGGAGAGCGTCCAGGCGCGCCTGCCTGGCCGCCTTGTCCCTTCCCTGCACGGCCTCCTCAATGGCAACCGCGTAGGTCGCTTTCACCCGTTGGGTGAGGGCCTCGTTCTGCTGGGCTTTCGGGACGGGGCGTTTTATGCGGTTGACCCTGCCTTGGAGCAGCGTCTGAAGCGCGATTACTTTTTGGATTTCCTGATGGGCAAAACGGAGCGCATCGAGGATTTCCGCTTCGGAGACCTCTTTGGATTCGCTCTCGACCATCATGATGGCGTCCTGGGTGCCGGCAACGACGATATTCATGTCGCTTTTGGACAAATCGGCAAGCAGTGGGTTGACCACCAGCACGCCCTCGATCCGTCCCACGCGCACGGCCCCCACGGGCCCATGGAACGGGATGTCCGAAATTGTCACGGCGGCGGAGGCGCCCAGCATGCCCAATATCTCGGCGACCCCTGTCTTGTCGGAGGAAAGGACGGAGGCCAAGACCTGCGTTTCGCAAAACCAGGTTTCTGGAAAAAGCGGGCGGAGGGGACGATCAATCAACCGACTCGAAAGGGTCTCTTTCTCCGAAAGGCGGCCTTCCCGCTTGAAATAGCCGCCGGGAATTTTCCCCGCCGCATAGGCCTTTTCCTGAAAGTCCACGGTCAGGGGCAGAAAATCAACGCCTTCCCTGGGCGTCTTCGCGGCAACCACCGTCACCAGCATGACGGTTTCCCCATATTGCACCCAGACGGCACCATCCGCCTGCCGCGCAACGCGACCCGTCTCCAAACTTAACGTTCTCCCCCCGATTTCCGCTTCAACACGATGAATCATTCCGTTTCCTTCCCCTTGAAGTTTTTTGAGATGACCGATAACCCGTTTCACACCCGATGGCAGAAGAAGACACCCCCGCGACCGCGTCATGGGTAGATGCTTCAGGGGCGTCCTATTTTCGTAAGCCCAGCTTGGCGACGATGGCCTGATACCGGCCTACTTCCGTCACCTTGAGGTAGTCGAGCAACTTTCGTCTGCGGCCCACCATCATAATCAGGCCCCTGCGGGAGTGATGGTCTTTTTTGTGCGTCTGAAAGTGGTCGCTCAGGTAGGCGATCCGCTTCGTCAGGAGGGCAATCTGCACCTCCGGAGAACCGGTATCGCCACTATGCGTGGCGTTCTGATGAATAACTTCCTGTTTATCCTCTTTTAACATGGACATGGGTTCATCCTCCTTATGTGAATTTTTTACCGGGTGCCCATCGAAACGGCCACCGGCGCGTCCATGAGCAGGGTCTCCACCTTGAAAAGATGGGCGCCCCGATACCATTCCCGTTCCAAGTCGTTCGGACGGTCCATGAGGGCCGTTCCGACTGCGACCAGTGCGCCATCCGGTGCCAGGATGCGGAGCGAATCGCCCTTTTTGAACGGGTCGGATCGGAGGAGCCCCTCCACGCCGACCGGTGCACCATGCCTGGTTTTTCCAAGACCGTTGTCCGTAACGGACAGGGCCGGCAGTGCATACAGTGCCGTGTCCAGGGGCACGACAACCGCCTCCCATGCCTCACCTCCGCGCGCATACCGGTCACACAGCGCGTCCATCGCGATGCTGTCTTGGATATGGAAAGGACCGGAGCGGGTCCTGCGAAGCGAGAGGAGACATCCCCCCACGCCCAGCCGATCGCCCAGGTCGGCGCAAAGCGTCCGGATGTAGGTCCCTTTTGACACGACGACGGAAAAAGCGACGTCGTTGCCTTCAATGTGGCGCAGTCGAATATCGTGCACGGTGATCGGACGCGGCAGGCGCTCGATCACCCGCCCTTCCCTGGCCGCTTTGTATAGGGGAACACCGCCGATCTTGATGGCGGAATACATGGGGGGCGTCTGCATGGAGACACCCAGAAACGCGCCCATTGTATCAGCAACCGAGGACGAAAGATAGGCTGGGACATCGCAGGTGCGAAGCACCCGCCCCGTGATGTCCTGGGTGTCGGTGGTAACACCCAGGCGCAGAACGGCATCGTATGCCTTGTCTGCACCCACCAGATGGGAAATAATGTTTGTTCCTTTTCCGAAGCAGACGGGCAAAACGCCGGTGGCGTCCGGATCGAGGGTGCCGGTGTGGCCGACCTTTTTGACCTTCAGAAGGGAGCGTACCCTGGCCACGACGTCATGCGATGTCCAACCGGCCGGTTTGTCAATGTTGAGAATGCCGTTCGCCGTTCTCATCCTGGGGGATATTCTCTCCGCGCTCCGTGTCTGTATGCCGCAGGCCCTCTTCTTGAAGCCCGGAGGGCTCTGCCTGGTCTTGCCGTACCTGCTCGATCAAATCCAGCAGGTGTGCCACCCGATCCGTCTCGGTGTCGGGCAGAAAGGTCAGCTCCGGAACGCGGCGCAGCGCAAGTTTATGGCCGAGCTGCTCACGCAGATAGCTCCTGGCGGCTTTCAGGCCGGCAAAGGCCTGCTTTGCGTTCTGTCCCTCATGGAGGCCGACGAAAACCCGGGCCATATGGAGGTCGTCCGAAACGGTCACCTCCATGACGGTGACAAAACCAATTCGGGGATCGCGGACCTTTTTTGCCAAAAGATCGGCAATCTCCACCTTAATGCGGTGCGCCACCCGGTCGGCCCGCTTGTAGACATGCACGTATGGACTCTTAAGGAAGTGGGAAGGTGAGAGAGACTCAAAGATCAGAGGGTTGCGGCGACTTTGTCGTGGATATAGGCCTCGATGACGTCTCCCACTTTCAGGTCATTAAAGTTTTCGATGCAGGCACCACATTCGTATCCGGTCTGCACCTCCCGGACGTCATCCTTGAAGCGGCGGAGCGACGCCAGCTTTCCCTGATAAACGAGCACACTGTCTCGGATGACCCGCACGCCCGTGCTGCTGCGGGTCAGCATCCCGTCGCTGACGTACCCGCCGGCAATCGTCCCATACCGGGTAACCGTGAAGACTTGCCGCACCTCCATCCGCCCGAGGACCCGCTCCGTGACGGTCGGCTCCAGGAGTCCTTCCATCGCCGATTTCACGTCCGCGATGGCATCGTAGATAATCGTATAGAGGCGGATATCCACCTCTTCCTTCTCGGCCAGGTCCCGTCCCTTCGGCTCGGGGCGCACATTAAACCCGATCACAATGGCATTCGAAGCGGCCGCCAGCAAGATGTCCGACTCTGTAATGCCGCCCACCCCCGCGTGGATGATCCGCAGCTTGACGGCGGGGGAAGAAAGTTTTTCCATCGCGCTTCGGACCGCTTCCGCAGAGCCCTGAACGTCCGCCTTCAGAACGATATTGAGCTCCTTGAGCAGTCCCTTCTGGAGATGTTGATGGAGGTCTTCCAGCGTGACTTTACGCTGTTTCGACAACATGAGTGTCCGCTGACGCTGGAGGCGGCTGCTCGCCACGTCCCGGGCGACCCGTTCGTCCGCAACCACGACAAAGGTATCTCCCGCCAGCGGGATCCCGTCCAACCCAATCACCTCGACCGGCGTTGCGGGTCCGGCCTCCGTGACTTTTTTCCCTTCGTCATTGACCAGCGCCCGCACCCTGCCATAATAAGTGCCCGTCACGAAGGCGTCCCCCACCTTCAGGGTCCCCTCCTGCACCAGGACGGTCGCGACCGGTCCCCGACCCCGGTCCATTTTGGCCTCGATGATGGCACCCACCATGATTTTGTGGGGATCGGCCGTTAGTTCCATCACCTCCGCTTGCAGCAGGATCATCTCCAGAAAATGGGAGAGGCCGATCCTTTTCTTCGCGGAGACTTCGGCATAGATGGTGGTCCCGCCCCACGATTCCGGGAGGAGGTCCAGCTCGGCCAGGGCGCTTTTGATCCGATCTATGTTGGCCTCCGGTTTGTCGATCTTATTAATGGCCACGATGATCGGAACATTGGCCGCGCGGGCATGGTTGACGGCCTCGATCGTCTGAGGCATGACCCCGTCGTCCGCAGCCACAACCAGCACCACGATGTCGGTCACTTTCGCGCCACGCGCCCGCATGGCCGTAAAGGCCTCATGGCCGGGCGTGTCCAGGAACGTCACCTTCTTATCCCCCTTGTCCCCGCAGGAGACCATGTAGGCGCCGATATGTTGCGTAATCCCCCCCGCCTCGCCTTCGGTCACCTTCGTTTGACGAATCGCATCCAGGAGCGATGTCTTTCCATGGTCTACGTGGCCCATAATCGTGACCACGGGCGAACGGGGAAGCCGCAGGGCTGGATCCTGGGAGATCGCGGGCTGAAGGAGATCGTCCTCACTCTTCTCGGCCACGAATTCCGCCCGGACGCCGAAGGCCTCCGCAATTAACGCGGCCTCGACCAACTCCACGGGATGGTTGATCGTGGCCATTTTCCCCATTTCCATCAACTTTCCGATAATGCTCGTGGCCTTTTGCCCAATCAACTCGGAGAAATCTTTGACGGTCATCCCTTCGTGGAGCTTGACCACTTTCCGCCTGGGTTTCGTAATTTCGGAGGGCGCGCTGACGACCCGTCTCCCTCCCTTTCGAGAGGATTTTGTACGAAGCGGCCTGAAATCCTGCCACTTCCGCGCCTCCTGTAAAACGGGTGCCACCACCACGGGCTCGCTCTCGGCGTCGGGCGGCTCTGGCGCGACCCAGTCGGCCGCTTTCCACTGTATGGGCTTCTCGCGCCCTCCGCGTCCACGGTCCACTTTTGCATCGGACTTCCCCTTTTTCTTCTCCTTTTCGGGTCGCTTGACCACCCATTTTACGGGGGGTGTCGCATCGGGTTTTGGCGGGGCCGCGGGCCCGGATGACGTCACGCCGGAAGGGGGCGCCATGGCGATGGGAGGAGGTGGCATCGGCGTCGGGGCAACGAACACCGGGGGCGTCACCGCGACCATCACGGGGGGGGACGGTGGCGGAGCGTCTGCTCCGACCCCTTCTGCGGTGATCGTCGGCGCCTGGGGAGCGGGCGCGGCGAGGCCTTTCTCTGGTATCGCGGGTATCGCTTCCGGAACGGGCGCCACTTTCTTCTTGATCAGCACCCATGTTTTCTTTTCGACGGGCGGGGGCGTCGGTGCCGCTTTCGAAACCGGTCTGGAGGCCGGTTTTGAGGCCGGTTTCGAAACGGCCGTCGCTGCCTGTTTTTTCACGGCCACCGCTTTTGACCCAGGCGTGGCCGGCGCGGCTGTTTTTGCGATGACCGCCTGCACGTCCGAATCGGAAAGGGAAACGGTATGGTACCGCGCGGAAATGCCCATCTGGGCCAGCAGTGCCATCAGCTCTTTCGTTGGAATACCGATTTGTTTTGCAAGCTCAAAAACTCTCATGCCTGGGACCGATGACGATTAAAGCGTTAAGGATGAAAACACGACGACACGGGAGGGAAGACAACGGAAGTTCAATGGACAGCGTCCGCCTCGACTGCCTGATTGTCCGGCTCCGGACCGTCCTCGGGAGGGGTTTCGGTGACCGGGTCAGCTAGCGCGGCGACGTTCTGCCGGTTCCGTTCCCGGTTCTGTTCCAGGGTCGCCTGGGAAATCGCGCCGGATATTTCCTGATCGCGTTCCTTGGCGCGCTCTTTTTCATACTCTTCCTGGTTGATGATGTCAAGTTTCCATCCCGTTAATTTGGATGCCAGGCGGACATTTTGGCCCTTCTTACCGATGGCCAGAGAAAGCTGTTGTTCCGAGACGACGATGAGCGCGGAACGTTCCGCTTCGTTGATACCGACCTTATCAATAATGGCGGGGCTGAGCGCCTCTCCAATGAAGGTCCGGACATCTTCGGTCCAGGTAATAATATCTATTTTTTCGCCTTTCAACTCGCGCACGACGGCCTGCACGCGACAGCCCCGTACTCCGACACAGGCACCCACGGGGTCCACGGAGGACTCTTTCGAGAAGACGGCAATCTTCGTCCGGTCTCCCGCCTCCCGGACCGCTCCCTTGATGACGACCGTGCCCGAACCGATCTCCGGCACCTCCATTTCGAACAGCCGAACCACGAAATGAGGGTGAGACCTGGAGAGCACGATCTGTGGGCCATCCGACGAGGGTTTTACCTCCAACAAATAGGCGCGTAATCGGTCTCCCCGTCGGTAGCTCTCCCTGACAGGGACCTCCTGGTAAGGCATGATCGCTTCGCTCTTCCCCAGTTGGACAATGTAGTTTCTGCGTTCCTGACCCAGAATCACGCCGCTGACCAGCTCCCCCTGGCGCAGGGCATATTCGCGATGTACGGACTCCCATTCCGCTTCCCGCACCTTCTGGAGGATGACCTGTTTTGCGGTCTGCGCGGCGATGCGACCGAAATCCTTCACCTCCAGAAGATCGCCGATTTCGTCCCCCAGCTCGGCGGAGGGGTCCATCTGCCGGGCCGCCTCCAGCGCAATTTCGGTCCCGGGGTTGGCGACGGACTCGACGATTTTCTTCAATACGATCGCCTCAATTTCACCCGTTTCGGAGTCCAGTCGAACGTGGATATTTTCGTCCCCGCCATACCGTTTTCTAATCGCGCTCAACAGGGCGGACTCGACCGCCTTAACGATTCTTTGTGGCTCGATCCCTTTCTCCCGACCGATCTGGTCAATCACGGAGAGAATTTCCCGATTCATCCGACTTTATCCCTTATCCCGTCCAAAAAAAAAGTGGGCCATTTTCCGCCCACTCGCGCGCACCCACACCCACCCGCTTACGCAATATCCGTCCGCAACATCGTCTTATAACACAGACCCGGAGTGGATACAAGGTCTTTTATCTCTCCAGGAATCGTAATCAATGTGTAGCGCACCCCCTTGGTACGCCCTCCCACAGTCCTCCTGTCCACTCCGGCCGCCTTCCAGACGCCACTCCAAATCGCCTTGCGCCCGGATTGGGAACATACCCTTTTTGCGTTGTAAACCGGGTGCGGCTTGTGCGATAATGGCGTCCCCGTGCCGGAAATGCGGAAGAGCGCATGGGCCCCGTGGGGGCGCGGCGCCCTGTCCGACTACAGTAAATCCGTCTTTCTTTAAGGAGAGCAGTGCATGTCTATGTTGGAGCAATTTACCTTTCGTCCCAAAGCGGACGGCTACGATGCGGTCAATGCCTATGCCCTGGCCCATGCAGCCCAGTTGGCCTATTCGAACGAGTCCGACATTCGGCGTACCGTGGACATCAAGTGGGATTTCCAGAAGTTCAGGTTTTTCAACAAGCAGGACACGCAGGGCTACGCGGCGGCCAGCGACAAAATGATTCTGCTGGCCTTCCGCGGCACGGAGGCGACCCATTTGCGCGACTGGATGACCGACCTCCGGATCAAACAGGTGGACATCCCGTCCGGGGCGGTCCATACCGGTTTTAAAGAGGCCCTGGATCGGGTCTGGGAAGAGGTCCTCATCACCTTCCGAATCTTCCACAGGGGACAACCGATCTGGATTACGGGGCACAGCCTGGGAGCGGCCCTGGCCACCCTGGCGGCGCAACGCCTGCTGGCGGAGAATATCCGTTTTAACGGTTTGTATACCTTCGGTGCTCCACGCGTGGGAAATCCTGCGTTTTGTGCGGCATGTAATGCGTCCTTCGGGGCACGGACGTTTCGTTTTGTCAATCATGACGATGTGGTGACCCGCGTACCGCAGCGCATCATGGGTTACGATCATCTGGGCACGTTAAAATATTTCGATCACGACGGAAAGCTTCAGGATGCCTTAAGTTTTTGGGAGGCCTTTCTGGATCGGGTACGGGGGACCTGGCAAGATTTGTTGAGCCCCGACATGGAGGGGCTCAACGATCATCCGATTGACCGTTACATCGAACATCTTCGAAAATATGTGTAGCGCGCGATAACCATGCAGTCCGCCCCATCCGAAAAAATTCACATCGTCGGCGGGGGACTTGCGGGGGCCGAGGCGGCCTGGCAGGCGGCCTGCCTCGGGGTCTCGGTCATTCTGTACGAAATGCGTCCGGTGAGCGCGACCCCGGCGCATCGAACCGGCGATCTGGCCGAGCTGGTCTGCAGCAATTCCCTCGGCTCGTCGGACCCTGCCAGCGCGCCGGGCCTGCTCAAGGAAGAGATGCGCAGACGCTCTTCCCTGGCGATCGCGGCCGCCGAGGAGGCGCGCGTGCCTGCGGGCGGTGCCTTGGCGGTGGATCGGGTCTCCTTCGCAAATCGGATTACCGAAGCGATTACGACCCATCCCAACATTACCCTCCTGCGCGAGGAGGTCAAGGAGATTCCCGACACGGGGATCGTCATCCTGGCCACCGGCCCCCTCACCTCGGATGCCCTTGCCGATTCGATTCGACGCCTGACCCGGAGCGATCAGCTCTACTTCTTCGACGCCATTTCTCCCATCGTGGACGCCGACAGCATTGACGGCGCCGTCGTCTTTCCGGCCTCACGCTATGGCAAGGGGGGGGACGACTACCTGAATTGCCCCATGAACGAAGGAGAATATCGGGCGTTCCATGACGCGCTGATCTCCGCCGAACGGGTCATTCCGAAAGCCTTCGAACAGACCCCCTATTTTGAAGGCTGTCTCCCCATCGAGGTGCTGGCGGAACGGGGCCTCCAAACACCCCTCTTTGGCCCCATGAAACCGGTCGGTCTGGTGGACCCCCGAACGGGGAAAATACCCTATGCCGTGGTGCAGCTGCGGCCTGAAAATCAATTCCTCTCCTGCTACAACATGGTTGGATTTCAGACCCGGCTGAAGTGGCCGGAACAGAAACGGGTCTTCCGGATGATCCCGGGGTTGGCGCAGGCCGAATTCCTGCGGCTGGGGAGTCTCCATCGCAACACGTTTATCAATGCCCCCCGCATCCTCTCGGAAAGCCTGCAGGTGCGTACCCGACCCGGCCTGTTCATGGCGGGGCAAATCACCGGCGTCGAGGGGTACGTCGAGTCGGCGGCCATCGGTGGGCTGGCCGGTCTCAACGCGGCCCGTCTGCTGCGGGGAGAGGCCACCGTCGTCCCCCCCCCCACCACGGCACACGGGGCGCTGATCCAATATCTCGTACATAGCCATCCCGCCTTCTTCCAGCCGATGAACATCAACTTCGGGCTCTTTCCGCCGCTTTCCGAGGCCACTCCCGTCTCCCGCGATCGGAAGGGCCGCAAGGCCGCGCGGCATCAGCGGATCGTGGAGCGCGCGCTTGAGGAGTGGACGCGATGGATGGCGCAATCCGGGATTTCGGCCGATATCTCCGGGTAGAGCGGAATGCCTCGCCGCACACCCTCCGGGCCTATCGGTCCGATCTGGTCGCATTCCACCGCTTTGTGCTTCAAGAGCGCCCAGAATCCGCCGCGGTCTTGCCACGGGAGGTGGATCTACTCACGATCCGCCGGTTTCTCTCGCACCTCCATCGACAGGGCCTTGCAAAAGCGACGCTGGGTCGTAAACTGGCCGTGCTCCGCGCCTTTTTTGACTATCTGGTGCGCGAAGGGGCCTGTGAATCGAACCCCGCGAAGCTCGTGACCTATCCCAGGCAGGATCGGCCTCTTCCGGGGTTCCTTACGGTGGACCTGGCGCAGGGGCTCATGGCAACGCCGACGGCGGGGGAGGATGGGGCGCATTGGGCCAGGCTTCGGGACCGGGCCATTCTGGAGACTTTCTATTCGACCGGTATTCGGAACGCGGAATTGACGGCCCTGCGGCCCCAGGACATCGATTTCGAGGCGGGGATGGTCCGGGTGTTGGGAAAAGGGCGCAGGGAGCGCCTTGTACCGATCGGTCGGAAGGCGATCGCGGCGATCCTGGACTACCTGCCCACGGCCCCCGGAAATAGAGAAATGTTATTTGTAAACCGGAGCGGGACGGGCATCACCGTTCGCAGCGTTCACCGGATCGTGAAAAAGTATATGAAGCGGATCGGTGCGCCCGGCCTCGGCCCGCACAGCCTGCGCCACACCGCCGCCACGCACCTTCTGGAGGGGGGTGCGGACTTACGCGCCGTGCAAGAGATGCTGGGACATGCCTCCCTTTCCACAACGCAGCGCTACACCCACCTCCATCTGGATCGCCTCATGCAGGTCTACGACAAGGCCCATCCGAGAGAGAGTCGTGACGGCTGACCCACGTCACGGGGTCATCTCGATCAGCTCGATCCGACCCTCTCCGCCAACCACTTTTTGCTCCACGATCACGTTGCCAATTTCCTGACAATAGAATTTGTGTTCGACCACGTCCGGCTCAAGTGGCGTCCACTCCTTGATCTGGAGACAGTGTTCATAGGCGCCACCGCCCGTCTGCACCGACGCATCCAGGCTGAGGACTTCGGCCATATCTTCGGCCTCCCCCGCCAAAAACTCCTGGCGATAGGCATCGCCCACCTGGGGGTTTCCTTCCATCAGGATCCCCGGTTTGGCCCCGTTCACGCCCGCCTCCCACGAACCGGCCGTACTCACCACCTGACCTTCATCGATGTTTTTGGAGTCTTCCCCAAAATACCAGACGTTGCCGTCCATGTCCTGGGCATACCAATCGAAGGTGTCTTCCACCAATTCGCCGTCTTCATAGGCCTGCTCACGCACGACCGTGGCCGTCACCCCCAGAATGACGCGCGTATCCTGCGTCACTTCCAC
>CAZOFZ010000029.1:0-15442 GCA_964579175.1 uncultured Nitrospirota bacterium
CGCCGCGGGACAGGAGCAGGGTGAACGTTCACCCTGCGTCAGTCAGCAGAGGTGGACCTCGGTGGCGGGGGGGGTGGCGGGGGTCCAGAGGCAGGCGCCGGTCTCCCGAAAGACCACCGGCGTCGAAAAGATGGCGTCGTTTGCGCCACCGTTTCGCACCTCCAGGGTATACGTTGTGGCGTTTGCGGCCGTGACCACCAGCGTGTCTCCTTTGGTCACTTTGGTTGGGTAGGTGCCTGCAGGCGTCCCATCCACGACGCTGAAGCTGCTATTGCCCGGCGTGGGGGGGCCGATATCGGTGCCGGTCACGATGGTGCTGTAACCCGTGACCGGGTTGTCACCCACCAGGCTGTACAGGACGGCCTGTGCCGCCTTTCCGTCCGAGACCATGGCCACACGCACCGACCGCGCCCGGAGACTGAACATGCGCGGCGTGGCGATGGCCGCCAAAATCCCGATGATCGCCACCACGATCATTAATTCCACCAGTGTGAACCCCTCCTCCCTGATCTCGTTCATATCCATTGCGTTCATATCCATTGGCGTTTCCCCCCCCCAATTCTTGCCCTACCGACACCGGCCAATAAAAAAGGGGGCCCCCTGCGAAGCCCCCTTTTTTCGTGCGCGGATGGGTTAGCACATGTGCGCTTCGCTCACAGTTACTCCGGTGGCAGGCGTCCACAGGCAATCGCCCGCCTGCGTAAAGACGACCGGCTGCGCAAACGTGGCATCGTCGCCTCCATTAGTCCGATGGTTTACGTTCATGGTATAGGCGATCGCTGTCATAGTGGGGAAGGTTATCGTGCTCCCTTTGGTCAGGTTTGTCAGATATTGCCCAGTCGCGGAGCCATCATCTAGGCTGAACGCGATATTGGTCGTGGTAGGCGGCCCAAGGGGGCCCGCCGGGGCACCTGGGGTCGGTCCCTCGTAACCAGTCGAAGGGTTGTCGTCCATCATGGACATCAGGACGGCCTGTGCCGCTTTTCCATCCGAGACCATGCCGGCCCGTATGGACCGAGACCGAAAACCGACCAACTGCGGGATGGCGATGGCCGCCAGAATCCCGATGATGGCCACCACGATCATCAACTCCACCAGCGTGAACCCTTTTTTATTTGTAATTTTGTTTAACATGGTATCCTCCATTTAAATGAATGTCCCCTGTTTGTCTTGCTGCTTCCCGATTGGCTGGAAGTTCCAGGTCCTTCCCGAATATTTACGAGTGCCCCCGCGGCATCCTGTCCTTCCCCTTTCACTGCCCCTTCCGTGACGCCCTCTCTGTTACTCAATCCGCTCACACATTTAGATATATGCATATTGCGTGCCAAGAACATAAAAGCACATTTATTCAATAGATTAGTTAATCGAGACTGGGACAAAATCGCGGTGGACTTGTGAAGTTTTGTCACCGTACGGTAGGGAGAGTGGCATTTTTTGTCACTTTTTATCACTCTGGGCCCTGACGGAACCCGGCGGCCCGAAACTTCAGGCGCAGTTCCTCGTTGGCGGGATTCAGCTCCAGGGCGCGTATCCAGGCCGCCTTCGCCTCCACCGGGCGCTGCTGGCGCAGGTAGACCTCCCCCAGGTGTTCATGGATGACCGGATCGTCCGGGGCCAGCCCCACCGCCTTCTCCAGATATTGAACGGCCTCCAGAAGACTCCCCTTCTTGTAATAGGCCCAGCCGAGGCTGTCCACAAAAGCGCCATTCTCCGGCTCGATGGTGAGGGCGCGGTTGACCAGCGCAATCGCCTTGTCCAGTTCAACGCCGGTGTCGGCGTAGGTGTAGCCCAGATAATTGAGGGCATTGACATGTGTTGGGTCAATCTGGATCGCCCGTTCCATGGCCGCCACCAGCGCGTCCGGCCGCTTCAGTTTGTCGTAGGTGGTGCCCAGATGAAAATGGAGATCCGGGTTATCGGGGCGTTTGGCGATGCCTTCCGAAAAGGCGCGGGCCGCCTCTTCGTAGCGCCCCAATTCATAGAGGGCCAGACCGGAAAGGAGGGCATTTTCCCAGCGCGCGGGGTCGCTCTTTCCGGCCTGCTCCGCCTGCGCCACGGCCGAGAGCGGGTCCTTGAGTTTGTACAGATAGACGGCCCCCAATCGAAGATAAATGTCATAAGAATCTGGGGAATCGAGAGGCCCCTTCTCCAAAATGCCCCGGTAGGTGGAGATGGCCCGATCGTAGGCCTCCGTCTCTTCGTAAAAGGAGCCCAGGAGGGCCTGCAGATGTAAGTCGTTCGGCATCGCTTCGGCAATCGGCGCGAGCGTTTCGATGGCGCGTGCAAACTCCTTCTTTTCCGCCAACACCAACGCGGTTTGTACCCCAAACGACAGGTTCGAGGGATTTCGTTGGGCCAGGCCTTCCATCTGCTGCAGCGCCTCGTCCAACGCCCCCGCTTTCATCAGGTTCTGAAACAACCGCGCCGCCGCCTCTTCATGGTGCGCGTTGCGGGCCAGCAGGTTTGTGTAAGTCTCGGCGGCTTCCCGGCGCTTTCCCAAACGCTCATAGGCAATCCCCATCTGGAGCGCCGACGCCTCGAACGCCGGATCGAGCGCCAGGGCCTCTCGATATTGCGCGATGGCCGCTTCCCACTGTTGGGCCTCGGCATAGAACGATCCCAGGTGATGGTGGGCGAGGGGAGAGGCGGGGTTGGCCCGGATTCCACGCAGCAGGACCGTTTCCGCGGCTTCCGGGCGGTTTTGCGCGGTGTGAACGCCTGCAAGCCGCGCATAGGCGCCCACCTCGTGCGGGTGGGCCCGAATCAAACGCGCAAAAAGATCGGCGGCGACGTCATGTTCCCCCGCAGCCAGGGCCAGATCGCCCGCCAGGAACAACGTCGCCCGATCTTCCGGATCGCGCCGCAAGGCCCGTTGGGCCTGCGCAAGGGCCTCCGGGTTCCGCCCCGCGCGATGGAGCATGAGGGCCGTGCGATGCCACAGAAAACGGGCCTCCGGATCATATTTTTGCGCCGCTTCGTACGCCTGGAGGGCCGCCTCATCGTCACGATTCAACTCGTGCCGAAGGCCGACGATCGCGTTGTAATAGGCTTCGGAAGGGGGGGGCGAAGCGGCAGGGACGCGAGGCGGAATCCCCGAACAGGCGGCCAGGGGATAGGAAAAAAGGAGGAGGAGACCGTACGGAAGAAGCGATTTATTCGTCTTTTTTGTCTTCTTTGTCTTCGTGGGGGGGGGGTGTAACGTCAATCGCATCGGGTTCCGACATCCCTTTCTTAAAGCCCCGGATGGCCTTGCCGATGGCGACCCCGATCTCGGGCAGCCTTCCCACGCCGAAGAGCATCAGGACGATCAGGAGTAAAACCAGTAATTCCGGCAAGCCCAGTCCAAACATAAAAACACCTGCCCTAACGCCTGCATTATAGGTTTCGCGAACGGACCTGTCAAACGCTAGACCTTGCGCGCCAGATGCCGTATGCTGTCGGCGCGCGGAAAAAATCGGCGCGGTTTATTTTGAGGAGACGACGATGCGATTTCTTCAACACAAGGAAGAAGCCTACTGGTTTTACCGATACCTTTCCATTGGATACGATCGCTATATCAACCCCTGGTTTTACACGCCCGCCATGCGGGATGAGGGCCTTTCGTTGGCGCGCCTGGACCGACGCGATCTGACGGTGGTGGATGTGGGGGCCGGTACCGGCTTTGCCACGGAAGGAATCGTGCGCTTCGTGGATCCGACCCGCGTGCATGCCCTCGATCAATCCGACTATCAGCAGGCAAAGGCAAAAAAGAAAGAGACGCTGCGGGGGGTACAGTTCTATCTGGGAGACGCCGAGGCGCTGCCGTGGGAGACAGACCGCTTCGACCGTTACGTTTCATCCGGCAGCATCGAATATTGGCCCGATCCCCAGCGCGCCATCGCGGAGGCCTATCGGATTCTCAAGGCAGGGGGATATGCCACGATCCTGGGCCCCCTCAAACCCAAACATCCGATCGGACGATTCCTGGCCGAGACGTTTATGCTCTTCCCGACACTGGACGAGTATCTCGCCTGGTATCGGGAAGCCGGCTTCGTGGATGTCGAATATCGTCTTCTGCGTCCGGAGTGGGTCACGCGCGAGGATTACGGGCTCTCGATCGTGGGGAGAAAACCGAAACCAGGCGCATCTCCCTGGAAAGCCCCCACCGTTGCCCCTGCAGAATCGCTGAAGGGGAAGAGTTCCTCCCGGAAGAGTCGTCTCCTTTTCCTGACCCGCTTTGCGCTGGGGGCCATCGCGGGCGGACTCTTCGTCCCGATCGCCATGCTCAAGACGGCGCTCCGAAAGATAACGCCTGCCACGAAATAATCGTCACGAGAGATACGGGTTGCTGCGCTTTTCGCGTCCGATCGTGGTCTTGGGGCCATGCCCCGGATAGACGACCGTTTCTTCGGGGAAGGAGAGGAGGCGGGTGTGGATGGAGCGGAGCAGCGTGGGCTGGGAGCCGCCCCACAGGTCGGTTCGGCCCACACTCCCCGCAAAAAGGGTGTCCCCCGTGATGAGCCCGATGGACGGGATGTGAAAGCTCACACTCCCCGGCGTATGGCCGGGTGTGTGCAGCACGTCCACCTTGTGGTGGCCAAACGACAACACGTCACCATCCTTGAGAAAGCGATCGATCGTCGGAACGGGGGGGGCCGGAAGCCCGAACAGATCGGCTTGGACCGCCAGATTTTCGCACAGCGGCATGTCGTCTTCGTGAAGACAAGCGGCGGCCATGCTCTTCTGCCGCATGTCGTGCGTTGCGCCAATGTGATCCAGATGGGCGTGGGTATGAAGGAGGTAGAGGGCCCGGAGCCGATGACGGGCGAGCACCGAAAGAATAGTCTCCGCGTCGTCTCCCGGATCGATCAGGATGGCGCTCTGCGTCTCTTCGCATCCGAAGAGCATGCAGTTGCACTGAAAGGGGCCGACGCGGAACGACTCGAAAATCATTTTAGAGGGGCTCGCGTCGCCCCCTCATTGGGCAAAGCCCAACGAGCCTCCCCCTCAAACTGCTTCAATACTGACTCGCGCCTTGTCATGAGTCGTTGCATGTCACGACAACACCGGTAATTCCAGCTCGGATACAGGGGTGAGCGTCATATAAGAGATCGCCGATCCATGGGTCACCTCCACCCGATATTCCGACTCCGTCCACTTTCGTGTGTAACGGGTAATCAAACGACCCACTTCGTCGAGCAGGGGGGAGTTCAGATTGTCTGCCAGATTGCCCGCCAGGTTACCTGCAAAATTACCTGAAAAATTACCCGAAAGAATGGCAACCGGACCCGAGAATAGAGGACGGAACGAGGCCATCTTCCCATTGGAGACCTCCTTGCGCGATTCGTCCAGGAGCTTTCGATTCTCTTCCCGATTGCGACCCAGGATTACGTGTGCGCCACTTTCCATCGGGACATGGCGGCCATAACGCAGGAGTCGGACTTCGGTGATGTCGGGGTCTGCGTTCTCGGAAAAGAAGGTGGACAGTTTTTTGGAAAAGTTGGCGTCGGTGAGCAGGCATCCCCCGGCGGGAGGGGCATATCCTTGCAGCCCGAACGCCTCGGCCAGTTCGAGTTGCACCGTCCGCCCACGCCCTGCAATGTCCAGCAGTTTTTCTCGGTCTATCCAACCTTCCGTCTCGGGGCGGGTGGGGGGCAGGTGTTTTGCCGAAAGGGGACGCACGACCAGGCCCGCCATCTCGCTGTCGCGGTCTATTAAGTCGAGGGCATCGTGCCGCTGTGACATCGGTCGCTGTCCAACCACTTCACCGGTGACGATAAAGTCGGCGCCCAGTTCTTCCATCACCCGGTGGGCGGCCTCGAACATGTAAATCCGGCAGTCAATGCACGGATTCATATTCCGTCCATAGCCATATTTTGGGTTGCGCACCAGGTCCACGTAGTCCATCCCCTTTTCCACGACCTTCAGGGGGATGCCCAACTGCCGGGCCACCTGGGCGACGTCTTCACTGCAGCCGAACGGGCTGTTGAGGTAGAGCCCCTCGACTGCGACGCCCTGCTCCAGCATCAGTTTTGCGGCCAGCATACTGTCGAGTCCCCCCGACAGTAATACCACGGCCTTTCTCTGGGTCATTGTGTGCCGATCCCCGGAAAGCGATGATTCGATGGCGTGGGTGACTTGGGACCTTGGGACGTGGACATGGGCTGAAAAACAGACGGGGAGTACTGCGGATGGAGGAGCGGGTGCCGAAGGGGGGATTTGAACCCCCACGGGTCGCCCCACACGCCCCTCAAACGTGCGTGTCTACCATTCCACCACTTCGGCTATCTGGCCACCCCGCCCAACCCGCAGCATTATAGGGTCTCATAGAAGCCCTGTCAAACAGCCGCATTGCCCTTTTGGCAAGTGAGATTCCGATCCTCGTTATTAAGGAGAGGACGCGTCGTGGGGTTCCCTTGCAAGGGGAGCGCCCATGCGATAGGATCACCGGCATGAATCGTCCCCTGATTGGCCTGACAACCCGGTCGAAAGACTCGGAAGGCCGATACGCGTTATCGGATCGCTATGTAGACTGTGTGCGCCGTGCCGGCGGCCAGCCCGTTTTGTTGCCTCCCGGGGAAACGGAGATGGCGATGCTGCTGGCCCGGCTGGAGGGGCTGATTCTCACGGGGGGCGGCGATATTGACCCTGCGCTCTACGGGGGGGCTCCCCATCCGGAGATCTATGGCGTGGATCTGTGCCGTGATCGGAGCGAGATTCTGGCGGCACAATACGCGGTTGCGGCGCACTTGCCCGTTTTGGGAATCTGCCGTGGCATGCAGGTGATGAACGTGGCCTTGGGCGGAACGTTATTGGAACATCTTCCGGATTATGTGGCGGACTACGTGGGCGAGGCGGTGGTGCATCGCTTGCCGGGAAAGAAAGAGACCGATCACTGGGTGAAGGTGACGTCGGGTTCATCGGTTTCCAAAATCCTGGGCCGGGAGGAATTCCTGGTTCCTTCCTGTCATCACCAGAGCATCAATCGTCTCGCGCCCCCGTTAAGGGTGGTGGCGTTGGCCCCCGATGGGATCATCGAAGCCGTGGAAATTCAGGATCATCCCTTCTTTGTGGGTGTCCAGTGGCATCCGGAGCTTTCCGAATCGCCCCTGCAACAAAAACTGTTCGGGGCCTTGATCCAGGCCTCGGAACGCAAGGCGCTCGGCTGACTTACAATCTCAAGCACAATCGGAATCCTCAATGTCTTCTCTCATGGGGTCTTCTCTCCTGGGGATGCTCACCACGGACGAATTGGCCCGACAGGTGGACGCCCATCAAATAGAGACCGTCCTTTTGGTGTTGACCGATCACTATGGCCGGATGATGGGAAAACGATTGGATGCCGAATTTTTTCTGACCGACGCCGTCCATCATGGGACCCATGCCTGCGACTATCTCCTCACGGTGGACATGGAGATGAATCCGGTGCCGGGGTATGCCTTTTCCAATTGGGAAAAGGGGTACGGCGATTTTCACCTGGTGCCAGACCTGTCCACGCTGCGGGTGGCCAGTTGGTTGGACAGGACCGCCCTGGTCATCTGTGACGTCGAAGATGAAAAACGTCATCGGAAGGCCGCGCCAGCCGCGTCCGTGGTGCAGGCGCCGCGTTCGATCTTGCGGCGACAACTCGAAAAGGCGGCCTCTCTCGGATACCAGGCGATGGCTGCCTCTGAATTGGAACACTACCTCTTTCAAAACAGCTATCGGGATGCCGCGCAAGAACAGTATGGCCGGTTAAAACCCGCCGGCTGGTATCTGGAGGATTACCATATCCTGCAAGGAACCCGTACCGAATCGTTCCATGGGGAGGCGCGTCGTCACCTGAAGCAGTCGGGTATCCCGGTCGAAAGTTCCAAGGGGGAATGGGGACTCGGACAACACGAGCTGAACGTTCGCTATGCCGACATGCTGACCATGGCCGACCGCCACGTGATCTTCAAGCAATGCCTCAAGGAGCTGGCCGAGCGGCAGGGAATGAGCGTTACCTTCATGGCCAAGCCGTTCGAGGACCAGGCCGGATCGAGCTGCCACATCCACTTGAGCCTTTGGGAAAATGGGCAAAATCGCTTTTCGGGAAAGACCCCGTTCGGTTCCATTGCGTGCTCCGATCCCTTTCGGTATTTTCTGGGCGGTTGGATTGCACATCTCTCCGAGCTGATGGTCTTTTATGCCCCCACGATCAATTCGTACAAGCGATATCAGGTCGGTTCATGGGCACCGACCCGGCTGGCCGTCAGCTACGACAATCGGACGGCGGGTTTTCGCATTGTGGGGAAAGACGAATCGCTTCGGATCGAATGCCGGATTCCCGGGGCCGACTGCAATCCCTACCTCGCGTTTGCCGCAGCACTCGCCTCCGGATTGGATGGGATCGAAAGCAGAATCGAGCCGCCCGCGATTTTCGAAGGAGACGTTTACGCCGCGCAGACGCTCCCACACGTGCCGCGCAGCCTGAAGGAGGCCACGGACTTATTCGAGAAAAGCGCCTTTGCAAAAGAAGCGTTTGGCGGGGAAGTCGTTGACCATTATCTCCATTTCTTCCGAACCGAGCAGGCGGCGTATGACAAGGCGGTCACCGATTGGGAGAGACGGCGCTACTTTGAGCGAATATAGAGGCGGATGTGCCCCGCCGATGGATCGAGATCGCCGGAAACCAGATGCGCCCTCTTGGAGTTTTCACGCTCTGCCTGCTGATACTCTTGGCCGGCTGCACGCGCTTTATCCGATCCAGCCCCGACGCCAGCCCCGACATCGGTGAAATTCCTCTTTCGACCCTGCTTACGCACTATCAAACCAGACGGGACGCGCTCCCCTCCGGGTTTCGTGCCCTGCTCTCGATCTCCGCCGACACCGGGCGTGCCGGGCGGCACACCGTCTCTGCCCGATGGAAATCGGGAGACCGAACGGAGATCGAAGGGTTTTCCCTCTTTGGAAACACCCTGTTTAACCTGACCTTGACGGCGTCCCATCTGACCGCGACCCTGCCGGACGCCCGAGTGATTTCCGTGGCGCGGGATGAGATCGCGTTCTCCGGAAACGCGGCCCTGTTCTCCGAGGCGGTGGAATTGATAAACTGGGTGAATGGGGCGGCCATCCCGGAGATTGCACAATCCGAACTTGCCAGCCTGCGGGGGAAGGAGGGCTTTCTGCTCCTGGATCGCGTGGAGAGAGACCAACAATTCTGGATCGAACCGGTCTCGTTCCACCTTGTTCGGGTGGAACGCTTTCGCGCCGATGGCACGCCGCAGTCGGTGGTGACGTTTGACGATTACCGCAGCCTTTCGGGGATGGACTTTCCTTTTCTCGTGAACGCGGAAGCGGACGGGCATCGCGTCACGTTGAAGTTCAGGGAAGTCATTCCGTTGGAATCAAAGGGACGATGACGATACTGGGGATTGAAACGGCCACGCCGGAGGGGGGCGTGGCGCTGGTGAATGAGACGGGACTGATGGAGGCACGCCGTTTTAACACGGAGGCGGGTCGTGCCGCGGAGCTTTTGCCTGCGGTGGACGCGCTGCTTCGTAACCATCGGATGACCCTTTCCGACATTACGGGGATTGCGGTGTCGGTGGGTCCCGGTTCCTATACCGGTGTGCGTGTGGGACTGGCCGCAGCGAAAGGGTTGGGTCTGGGGATGGGGATTCCCGTCCTCCCCGTCTCCACGCTGGAGGCCTACGCCGCAGCCGTCCCGGATTGCGCAGAGTGGGTGGTGTCGCTGCTCCCCGCGCGTCGGGATGAGGTTTATTGGGCGCTGTTCTCGCAGTCCCCGCTGGCCCGCTTGTGTCCCGATACGGTCTCGACATGGGAGGCGGCACTGGATGACTTAAAAGCCCTGGAGCATGACCTGTGGGTGGTCGGGCACGGATTGCCGCAGGACCGGATTTTGGCCCGGTTGGGACCACGATGTGCGTTCCCCCCCGTTTTGCGCACCGTGGTGGAAGGTGTGGCCAGCCAGGGGCTTCGACAACGCCTGGCGGGGGAGGTGATGGCGCCGGAATCCGTTCTGCCGGTCTATCTGGGCCCTTTCCCCGGAAAACGGGTCGCGCTCGGTCCGGATTCGCCATGACCGAAAAGATGCGCCTCGAAGATTTGGACGAAGTCACCGCGATCGAGGCGGCCGTCTTCCCCGATCCCTGGGGCCGGGGGATGTTCCTGTCCGAACTCTCCGACCATTCGTTGTCCTACGTAGAGCGAGAGGCGAAACGGGTGGTGGGGTATCTCATCCTCTGGCCGATCCTGGATGAGCTTTGCATCATGAACCTTGCGGTGCATCCCGCAAGGCAACGACGCGGTCTCGGAGAATATCTGGTCCGATTTGCCCTGCGTCTGGGCGCGGAACGGGGGATGCGCCGGGCCACCCTGGAAGTGCGCGCCTCCAACGAAGGGGCACAACACCTCTATCGCAAGTGCGGTTTCCAACAGATCGGCGCGCGTCGGAACTATTACACGCGGCCCAGAGAGGACGCCCTTTTGTTCGATTGCGTCATTCCGGAGGGGGTGCGCCCAGAGAGATTCGAACTCCCGACCCCTTGATTCGTAGTCAAGTGCTCTATCCAACTGAGCTATGGGCGCACGGGGGGGAGTAAGGAGACAACGGACGACTTACCGAGAGGGTGGTCCCAACGGGGTTCGAACCCGTGTTTTCGGCGTGAGAGGCCAACGTCCTAGGCCACTAGACGATGGGACCTTTTGAAATCGGGAGACGAATCAAGCCGTCACTTCCACGACATAAAATGAACGGTCCTCCGCAGCAAACTTCCATCCATACCGCAACTCGAATGTGATTTCGTGTCGTCCCTCTTTCGAGGCGACAAACTCGAAGTAGCGCATTCCCACGTCATCCACCCGAATGTTACGGGTCCGCTGATAATCGTCGGACTGCAATGTAAAGAGATCGGGATCGTATGTGGGCTGCCACCGGCTGCCACGGGTTCGGTCTTCCCAAAAGCGGATGCGAAACGCCTGGCCGACTTTAACATGGATTGTATTGATCGCCTCTTTTACGAACATGCCGACGCCCCCATCGAAAATGCCGACCGTACTGTAGACGAACCCATTCCAATTTGTCAATGCACTGTATTCCACGCCCGAATTCACACGGTTCTGCGGGCTTCAAAACGGTTCCTTGACAAACCTGGAATGGGGTGTATAATCCAACCGTTGGTGGGAGAAAGTGGGGGAAAGTGGGGTAATTGTGTGGGGCGTGTTGGAGGCGGTCATAAATTCTCATGATTCGGACGCGGAGAGGACAGTTTCTGAAGGGCTTCCAGGCTAACGATGTTTACGGGCAACGTCCAGCACACGATTGACGAAAAGGGGCGGTTGAGCATCCCCGCGAAGTTCCGGGAGGTGCTGGGCGACACCCCCAGCCAAAGTGTGGTCATGACCACTGCGGGTCACCCCTGTCTGGTGGCCTATCCACGGCAGGAGTGGGACCTGATCCGCAAACGGGCGCGGGAGATGGCACTGGCGGAGGACGCCGTCAATCAGATTGACGAAGATTTCCTGCGGCAGTTCTACGCCGAGGCGTCGGAGTGCGCGCTGGATCGTCAGGGTCGAATCCTGATCCCGCCCGCGTTGCGTGCATATGCCCAGCTCAACGGCGATGCGGTTGTGGTTGGAATCGATTACAAATTCGAAATCTGGAATCCGCAGGCGTGGCAAGAGCGCCGTCAGACCATGCCTGGCAATCGCGACGTCATCCGAAAAACCCGCCTCCGGCTGGGAATGTAGCCCACGGGACGGATTCATGCAAAGTGCCGGACAAAGCAGCGGGCAAAGCACCGGCATGGACGGATCGGATGCCTGGGAAACGGTACATCAGTCCGTCATGCGGGCGGAAGCGATCGAGGCGCTGGCTTGTTGTAAACCGACCGAAGTCGGAATGCCGACTGCGGTTTATCTGGATGGCACGGTGGGCCTGGGGGGGCATACGGAAGCAATCCTTACGGCTGCGCCGGGCGGCGTGGTCATTGGCATTGACCGCGATGCGGAGGCCCTTGCCCGCGCCGAGGTCAGGCTGGCCCGTCATGTCGTGACGCCGACTGCGATCGGTACGCCAACCACAACCGGGCGGGTGATTCTTCGAAAAGGCGCATTCGCGGATTTACAGGAAATCGTCGCCGCGTTGGAGCGGGAAACGCCTCTCCATTTTCTATCCCCCCCTTACGAACTATCGGGCATCCTCCTCGATCTGGGGGTCTCCTCCATCCAATTGGACAACCCGGAGCGCGGTTTTTCTTTTCAGAGACCGGGGCCGCTGGACATGCGCATGGATCGCACACAAAAAGAGACCGCTGCGGACTGGGTCAATGGCGCCTCGATGGAGGTGTTGGCCGATCTGATCTGGAAGTATGGGGAAGAGCGATGGGCCCGGCGCATCGCGTCGGCCATCGTTCGATATCGTGAGACGATGGGAGAGATTCTGCAGAGTTCGACGCTGGAGGAGATCGTCTGGAAGGCCACGCCCGCGCGGGGGCGTCACGGGCGAATCCACCCGGCGACGCGCACCTTCCAGGCGCTGCGCATCGCGGTCAACGACGAACTGGGGCAACTCCGGGCGGGGCTTGGCGCGGCCATTTCCCTGCTGGCGCGGGGGGGAAGGCTGGTCGTTATTTCGTTTCATTCCCTGGAAGACCGCTGTGTGAAGCAGGCCTTTCGGGAGGCGGCGATGCGCCAGGGAGAAAAGCGGTTCGTGAACCTTTACAAGAAACCGCTTCAAACGGGGCCGGAAGAATGCGCCCGCAATCCGCGCGCGCGCAGCGCGAAGATGCGGGTCCTGGAGCGGGCGGCATGAACGGCAATTCCGGACGACGGATCGGACGATATGGTGCGTGGCTTCTGGGGGGTCTTCTCCTTGCGCTTGCGTTTCTTTCGCTTTGGCAGCGCACGCAGATGTATCGTCTGGGTTATGAAATCGAGGCGTTGAAACGGCAAAAGAACGAGGCCATCCGGATGCATCGCCAACTGCTCGTCGCGTCGGAAAGTCTGGATGGGGTGGAACGGATCGAGCAGATCGCGTTGGAGCAGCTCAACATGGTGCCTGCCCTGCCGCAGCAACGTATTTACGTCAAACGTCGGGTCGAGTAGGCGCGAAGCCTGTTTCGCTCCCGTCCAACCGTTTAAGGAAGACCGCATGTCAAGCCATCCGAAACGATCTCACCTGATTGGCCTCGCCTGTCTGGGCATGATTGCGTTTGCGACGATTGCCGGTCGCCTGGTTTTTCTACAGGGGTTCCAGCGGGGTGCATGGCGGACGGAGGCCCTGCGCGAACATGAAAGAAAGGCCTCCGTCGCGCCCGCGCGGGGAACGATTTATGACCGTCGGGGCCGGGTTCTGGCCGTCAACATGGATGTGCCGTCCGTTTACGCCGATCCCTCCGCCATTCGAAATCCACCCGCCGTTGTCCGCACCCTGGCACCGATCCTGCCGGATACCCCGCGCACGTTGACCCGGAAGCTGAATTCCAAAAAACAGTTTGTCTGGCTGGCGCGGGGGGTGGACCCGGCGCAGGCGGATGCCGTTCGGAAAAAAGAAATCGAAGGGGTCGGCCTGCGGATGGAGAGTCGGCGGTTCTATCCCAGGCGGGAGTTGCTCGGCCATGCGCTGGGGTTTGCGGGCCTGGATAATCATGGGTTGGAGGGGATCGAGAAACAATACGATGCGCTCCTGCGAGGCGAGGCCCAAAACGGGGTGATGGAGCGGGATGCGCATGGGGTCCCGGTCTTCCCGAAAGGATTCGAATATGCCCCCCTGCCGCGCGGATCGGATGTCCATTTAACGGTGGACGAGGTGATTCAATACATCAGTGAACGGGAGCTGGCGCGGGGCGTCGAGGCGGCAGGGGCCAGGGGGGGGGTGGCGATCGTGATGGCACCTCAGACGGGTGAGATTCTGGCGCTGGCCGTCCACCCCAGGTTTAACCCGAATGCGGCGGAGCGCTCCCTCCCGTCTGCCTGGAGAAACCGTGCCGTGACGGACGCCTATGAGCCGGGTTCCACGTTCAAGATCGTGACGGCGGCGGCGGCCCTGGAAGAAGGGGTGGTTTTGGAAGAGGAGGCGATCGATTGTGAAGCGGGGAGCTATCGGGTGCCCGGTACAGGGGGGGCCGTCATCCACGATCATCTGCCGGTTGGAAGGGTCTCCTTTCGGGACGTGATTGCCCGATCCAGCAATATCGGAACGGTGAAGGTGGCGCAGCGCCTTCGGCCGGAGCGGCTGGCGTCCTATATTCGGGGCTTCGGTTTTGGAAACACGCTGGGTCTGGACGTCATTGGAGAAGCTGCGGGTCTGGTCCGTCCGGTTCAAGCCTGGTCGGGGCGTTCGCTGGCGTCGGTGGCCATCGGTCAGGAGGTGAGTGTGACGCCGCTGCAGATGGTGGCCGCGATGTCTGCGCTGGCCAACGGCGGCCAGTTGATGACACCCCACTTCATTCGGCAGGAGACGCCGGAACCGGACGCCCCCCAGGCGTTACACCTGCTGCGAACGGCACACGCTTCGGAGGTGTTGCCCTCGCAGGGCTTGCAGGGTGCGTCGCCTCTGAGGCGGGTGGTTTCCGAGGTGACGGCCCGCAGGATGTCGCGGATTCTGGAAGAAGTGGTGCTTTCGGGTACCGGTGTACGCGCGGCGATTCCCGGCTATTCGGTGGCGGGCAAGACCGGCACCGCGCAGAAAGTAGACCCCGACACCGGGCGATATTCCGAAGACCGGTATATCGCTTCCTTTGTCGGTTTTGCCCCGGCGTCCGCCCCCGCCATGACCATTCTGGTTGTGATTGACGAGCCTCAGGGGGTCTCCTGGGGGGGGACCGTGGCCGCCCCGGTCTTCTCCGCCATCGGCAGGGAGGTCCTCCACTATCTAAAAATAAGGCCGGAAGTGGCTCCTGTGGAGAGCAAGCCTACGGAAGCGGTACGCGTCGCGGCCACCCGAACATTTTGATGAAACTTGAAACCTTGGTGACGGCCCTACCCGATGCGATCGTGCGGGGTGCACCCGATCTGGACATTCTGCGGATTGTTTCGGACTCGCGGGAGGTTGCGCCCGGAGACCTGTTTGCCGCGCTTCCCCCGGTCGGAGCGAAGCCGGGGACTCGGCAAGAGGGCCAAGATGGCGGCCGGTTTGTGGCGCAGGCAATCCAACGAGGCGCCGTGGCGGTCCTGACGGAAGCGGCGGAGCCTGCCGGGAATGGGGTGGCCAATGAGGTGGCATGGGTGACCGTTCCTGCGGCCCGCGCGGCCCTCTCGCTGCTGGCTATCCGATTCTTCGGCGATCCGTCCGGGCGGATGAAACTGATCGCCGTTACCGGCACCAACGGCAAGACCACGACCACCTTTTTGATTCGGGCCCTGCTGAACGCTGCGGGATTCAAGACCGGTATGATCGGGACGATCTCCTACGATTTGGCGGGGGAGGCGCGCAGGGCGCCGCACACCACCCCGGATGCCCTGTCGCTGCAGCGGCTTT
>CAZOFZ010000030.1:0-15276 GCA_964579175.1 uncultured Nitrospirota bacterium
TGTCCGACGCCCCCGCCACCCCCGCCATCATTCAGATTCCGTCCCGGTGGTGGTATCTCTTCTGCCTGCTGATCGCGGGTCTCCTGTTTTCGGTCCGTTCCGTTTTTCCACCCACACCCCAGCTGCTGGCGGCGGAACTCGCAGCCGTGATCCTGGCCCTCTTCATTTTCGGCTCCATCCGCTACCAGATTGACAAAAACGCCCTCACCCATGGCGCGCTGCTGATTATTTTTGGCACCTTCTTCCCCCTGTGGTGGCCGCAGTCCGAATTTCGCGGGGCGCTCGCGCGGCAGGACACCCAAGCCCTCTGGATGTTGCTGCGCCCCCACCTCACCCTCTCCGGCCTCGAAAAGCTGTTCCACGCCGACACCCTGTTCTTCATCCTGGGGCTCACCTTCTTCGTTTCCGCCATTGCCCAGACGCGACTGTTGGAAGGGGTCAGTTTTAGCCTGCTCCGTTTCTTCCGTGGACGCCTCTTCCCGACCGTGGCAGCGATCATAGCGGGGGTGGCCCTGGCCTCCGGCATTCTGGATGGCGTCTCGATGGTGGGTTTGACGATTCGGGTCATCGTGATTCTGATGACGGCGGCTCGCCTTGCGCGCGCGAAGCTGATCTTCGTGGTGCTGACGTCGGTCGTGACCACGACCGTCTGCGGGATGTGGCTGGCTTACGGGGAGCCGCCGAATCTGATCATGAAATCCAACCTGGGTCTTTCGGATGGATTTTTCCTCGTCTACACGCTGCCGCTGGCTGTCGTGGCCCTCTTTGTCGTCATTGGATTTGTGCGGACGCACCTGCGGGATGCGTCCGTTGCGCCGGAGGAGGTAGATCGCCTGCTGCGGAAGGAGGCGGCGATGCGCGACAGCATGGGTTGGAAAGCCCAACGGTGGGGGCTGATCGCCTTCGCCCCGTTCGTCGCCCTGCTGTTGTGGCACGCGAAAAACCACGCCGTCCCGCTCTTTGCCGCATCGTTTGCGGGGTTTGTCTGCGCGATGTTGGGCCTTTCATCCGTGGCGCGACGGGAGGCGATCCACGAGGCCCTGGAGGAATACAAGGAGTACCTTTTTCTGATCCCCCTCTTTCTTTCGATCACGATGCTGTCGGCAGTCCACTTTTTCGACCCGATCCAGGTGGCCCTGCGTGAGACGCGGATTGCGCCCGCGCACCTCACCGCGATTCAGTTTATCGGGTCGGGGCTCCTCTCGGCCCTGCTCGACAACAATGTCGTGGCCGACTTTGCCTCGCGGGCCATTGACGGATTGCCCGACATGTTCCCGTACGCCGCCGCACAGATTGCGGGCTATGCGACGGGGGGGTGCCTCACCCACATCGGCTCGGCCCAGTCGGTGGTGGCGTTTGCCTACATCCGCCGCCTGCTCCACCCCGGCTTTACCCCCTGGGACTGGATTTGCGCGATCTGGAAACCGATCGTCACGATCTCGGTCGTTTTGACGGTTTTGCTCTATTTAATGGCGGGATAACAAAAGTTCAGGACGATGCGGCGTGATGCCTAAGATAGGCATCCACCCCGCTGGCCGCGTCGCGGCCTTCGCGGATGGCCCAGACGATGAGGGAGGCGCCCCGTTTTGCGTCGCCTGCGGCGAACAGACCGGGGATGGAAGTCATGTAGTTTTCATCCACGCGGATATTCCCGCGCGCGTCCAGCACGACCCCCAGGTCGGTGAGGAGGCCCGCCTTCTCCGGCCCGGTGAACCCCATTGCGAGCAACACCAGATCGGTCTCCATCTCGAAATGACTTTCCGGCGCCCCAGGTGACGGGCCGTTTGCGGGTCCGAGGCGTGCGGCGTGGATTTTTTGGACGTGGCCGTTCTGCCCGGAAAATGCGGTGGTGGCAAGATGCCATTCCCGTTGACATCCCTCTTCATGGGCATGAGAGGTGCGCAGCATCATCGGCCACAGCGGCCAGGGGGTTTCGTTGGCGCGCGTGGGAGGGGGTTCGTCCAGGATTTCAAACTGATAGACACACTTGGCCCCCTGACGGTGACAGGTACCCAGGCAATCCGAGCCGGTGTCTCCGCCGCCGATAATCACGACGCGCTTCCCCGCCGCCGTGATCCGCTCGTGGGGGGGAATAAAGTCCCCTGCCAGGCACCTGTTTTGCTGTGTGAGGTAGTCCATGGCCAGATGAATCCCATTCAGGGAGCGCCCCGGTACCGGGAGGTCGCGCCCGACCGTCGCCCCGATGGCAAGACAGGCGGCATCGAACTCCCGGAGCAGATCCGGCGTGACGTCAACGCCCGTTTGAAAGAGGACCCCTTCCGCCTCCATCTGCTGCAAACGGCGATCCAGTATTGATTTCTCCATCTTGAAATCGGGGATGCCATAACGCAGCAGCCCTCCGAGGCGATCGGCCTTTTCAAAGAGCACCACGCGATGTCCCAGGCGACGCAGCTGTTGTGCGGCGGCCAAGCCCGCCGGTCCGGAACCGACGACGGCCACCGACTTCCCGGACTCCCGCGCGGGCGGAAGGGGTGTGACCCATCCTTCGGAGAAACCGCGATCGATGATGCTCTGTTCGATATTTCGGATGGAGACCGGCTGGTCAATAATGCCCAGCACGCAGGCCGACTCGCACGGCGCGGGGCAGAGCCTCCCGGTGAACTCCGGAAAGTTGTTGGTGGTGTGGAGGGCCTTGAGCGCATCCCGCCAGCGATCCCGGTGGACGAGATCATTCCAATCGGGAATCATGTTCTGGACGGGACAGCCGCTGGGCGATTGGCAGAACGGCACGCCGCAATCCATGCAACGCCCCCCCTGGGTCTGCAGCGCCGCGTCCGGCATCGGCTCGTAAAATTCATGCCAATCGGTGACGCGCGTGGCCACGGGGCGCCGCTTCGGCGTGCTCCGCCGATATTTGAGAAAACCGCGAATGTCGGCCATTGAAACGTTCCTGTCTATACCGTTGCGCGGTGGACGTCCTGCTTTCCGGCGGTTTTGGATTTGATGGCGCCCTGCGCCGCGGCCAGGCGCGCGATCGGCACGCGGAACGGAGAACAACTTACGTAGTCGAGACCGATCCGGTGGCAGAACTCCACCGAACTTGGCTCGCCGCCATGCTCGCCGCAGATGCCGACTTTCAGGTTGCTGCGGGTGGCGCGCCCCTTCTCGACGCCAATCTGCATGAGCGCCCCCACCCCTTCCTGGTCAATCGCCACGAACGGGTCCTGGTCGAAGACGTTTTGCCGGACATATTCGGGCAGAAATCGTCCCGCGTCGTCGCGCGAGAGGCCATAGGTCGTCTGCGTGAGGTCGTTGGTGCCGAACGAGAAGAAGTCGGCCTCGTTCGCAATCCGATCGGCCACCACCGCCGCGCGCGGCAGCTCGATCATCGTCCCGATCGTGTAGGCCACCTTCCGTTTGTAGCGCTTCATTACGTCATTGGCCGTCTGGATGCAGAGCGCGCGCAGCACCGAAAGCTCCCGCACGTCGGCCACCAGCGGGATCATCACCTCCGGGATCACCGCCACCCGCCGCGCGGCCAACTCGCAGGCGGCCTCGAAAATGGCCTGCACCTGCATTCGGTAGATTTCCGGAAACGTAATGCCCAGGCGACAGCCGCGATGCCCCAGCATCGGATTAAATTCGTGGAGGCTGGCGTTCTTTTCGCGCAGTGCCTGCAACGGCACGTCCATCTCGCGCGCCAGACCTTCGAGGTCTTCCTCCGTCTGCGGAAGGAACTCGTGCAGCGGCGGATCGAGCAGCCGGATGGTCACCGGCAGGCCGCGCATCTCGCGGAAGATGCCGAGGAAATCTTCTTTCTGCATCGGCAGCAGCTTGGCCAGCGCCCGCGCGCGCCCCTCGACGCCGTCGGACAGGATCATCTCGCGCACCGCTCGAATCCGATCCGGCTCGAAAAACATATGCTCCGTGCGACACAGGCCGATCCCCTCGGCGCCGAAGCCGCGCGCCACGCCGGCGTCATGCGGCGTGTCGGCGTTTGCGCGGACGCTCATCTTCCGTGCGGCGTCGGCCCACGACATCAGCGTCTTGAACGCGGGGCCCAGCGTGGGCTGGATCAGCGCCACTTCGCCCAGAATCACCTCGCCCGTGGAGCCGTTGAGCGTGAGGGTCTCTCCCTCCCGCACCAGGGTCTCTCCCATCCGCACCGTGCGCGTGGCCTCGTCAATGACCAGTTCCCCGCACCCAACCACGCAGCACTTGCCCATCCCGCGCGCCACGACCGCCGCGTGGGAGGTCATTCCCCCCCGCGCCGTCAGAATCCCCTCCGCCGCGTGCATCCCGCCGATGTCTTCGGGCGACGTCTCCGCGCGCACCAAAATGACCTTTTCCCCCTTCTTTCGTTCCGCCTCCTGGGCCGAGAAGACCACCGTTCCAATGGCGGCCCCCGGCGAGGCGGGAAGTCCCCTGGCGATCACCCGTACTGCGGCCTTCGGGTCTACCCTCGGATGGAGCAACTGATCCAGCGACACGGGGTCAATACGTAGCAGCGCGGTCTCTTTGGAGATCCGTTTTTCCTTGACCAGGTCCACGGCGATCTGCACCGCTGCGGCGGCCGTCCGCTTTCCGACGCGGGTCTGGAGCATGTAGAGCGTGCCGTCCTGGATCGTAAACTCGATGTCCAGCATATCGCGGTAGTGCGCTTCCAGCTTTTTATAGACCGCCACCAGGTCGCGGTAGGCGGTGGGGAGCCGCTTTCTCAAAGCGTCAATGGGGAGCGGCGTCCGGATGCCCGCCACCACATCCTCGCCCTGGGCGTTGAAGAGAAACTCGCCGAAGAAGCGCCGCGCTCCGGTGGACGGGTCGCGCGTGAAGGCCACACCGGTGCCGGAGGTTTCGCCCAGGTTGCCAAAAACCATCGCCACGACGCTGGCCGCCGTCCCCCAGGCGTCGGGGATCCCGTTGAGACGCCGATAGGTGGCGGCCCGCTGTCCCCACCAGGAGTTAAAGACGGTGGAAATACCCATCCGCAGTTGCGTCATCGGATCGTCCGGGAAGGAAGTGCCGGTCTCGGTCAGCACGATTTTTTTATAGGTGGCCACCAGGTCGGTGAGGGCCTCGGCGGAAAGATCGGTGTCCTGATGGACGTGCAGCGCCACCTTTTTCTCCTCCAGGGCATGCTCGAACAGGTCGCGCTTGATCCCCATGACCACGCCGCCGAACATGGAGATGAAGCGCCGATAGGCGTCGTAGCCGAAGCGGGCGTTTTGTGTCTTCTTAACCAAGCCGGCGACGGTCTCATCGTTGAGGCCGACGTTCAGCACGGTGTCCATCATGCCCGGCATCGAGGCGCGCGCGCCGGAACGGACGGAGACGAGCAGGGGATGGACCGGATCGCCGAAGGTTTGGCCGGTTGCCTTCTCCACGCGGCGCAGGGCCGTCAATGCCTCCTCCCACATGCCGTCAGGGAAGGTGTTGCCCGCCGCGAAGAACCGGACGCAGGCCTCGGTGGTGATCGTGAAACCCGGCGGCACCGGAATCCCAAGGCGGGTCATCTCGGCCAGCCCTGCCCCTTTTCCGCCCAGCAGCTCCTTCATGTCGCCGCGGCCCTCCGCCTGCCCCGGCCCAAACGCGTAGACGTATTTTTGAGGGGCTTGTTTTGCCGTCTTCGCTGCAGTCTTTGTCCGGGTACGTGGAGTCTTCTCGATCGCCTTCGCCATTCATCCCTCCTGAACTTGATGGGCCAAGCCCCATTCCTTCGATCTGGATTACCGCCCTCAGCCGCCGCCTTCGATTTTGGAGAAGTCGGCGACGCGGTCAAACAGGCGACGCACCCGCAGGCAGAGCCCCAGGCGATTCTGGCGGACGGCTGCATCGGGAGCCATCACCAACACACCTTCAAAGAAGCGGCCCAAGGGCTCCGCCAGCGCCGAAAGCGTCTGCAAAACGGTGTCGCACGAAGACGCACCCGCGTCCAGCGCGCCCACCTGCGCCTCGGTCTCCTGGATGGCCCCATGCAATGCCACTTCCGCCGCGTCCGTAAGCCGCGCGGGTTCGACCTCTCCGGCAAACCCCGCAGGGAGAATCCGGCTGGCCCGCTTCACACAGGTGACCAGTGCCTCGAAGTGGGGCTGCCGCGCCGCTTCGGACAAGGCGACCATCCACCGGAGCGTATCGGATGGCCGATCGAACGGCCGGGCCAGGACGGCGTCCACCAGATCATACCGCATGTCGCGGCCCTTCTGCCATGAGGCCATTCGGCCCGCCAGGAACGCGCCCACGGCATCCGCCACCCCCGCGCCCGAAAACTTTTCCCGCGAGGTATAACCCTGCACGGCCGCCGCAACCGCCGCAGTCAAACGGAGGGGCCGAAGCGGAGCGCCCGACAGAATCTGCACGAGACCGAGCCCTTGTCGCCGCAGGGCATGGGGGTCTTCGGAGCCGCTGGGGATGAGACCCGCGCCAAAGCAGCCGACGATGGTATCCAATTTGTCGGCGACGGACAAGAGGCAGGAAGTCAGATCGGTCGGCAACCGATCGGAGGCAAAGCGGGGGAGGTAGTGTGCCTCGATGGCGGCGGCCACTTCCGGTGACTCTCCGTCGCGGAGGGCATAAATCCGGCCGACCGTTCCCTGTAGAGACGGAAATTCGCGCACGACGCCCGTCAGCAGGTCGCATTTATAAAGAAGGGCCGCGCGACGCAGCGCGTCCGGCCGCAGATGGGGAAACGCCTGCGCCAGCGTGAGACAGAGGGCCGAGACCCGCTCGATCTTGTCGTGCAGCGTGCCCAGCTTTTCCTGAAATGTGACCTGTCGGAGGGCCGCCACCTGATCGGCCAGTTTCATTTTTCGATCCTGGTTGTCGTAAAACCGCGCGTCCACCAGACGGGCACGCAAGACCCGCTCGTTGCCCCGGCGGATCACGTCCATCCGTTGCCCCGGCTGTTGCGCCGGCATGTTTGCAATCGTGATAAACGAGGGCAACAACGCCCCGGACGTTGTGTGCAGCGGGAAATAGCCCTGATGTTCCTTCATCACCGTGGTGACGACTTCCGGCGGCAAATCCAGAAACTGCGGATCGAATGCCCCACGGAGCGGCGTGGGACATTCGGTGGTCCAGGCCGCCCGCCAGAGCAGGTCGTCATCTGGTGCAACGACCCCGTTGACCTCTTTGGCCAACGCGGTCATCTCGGCAACGATCCGGTCATGGCGCGCCTGTGGGTCCATGATGACGTGCCGCCGTGCCATTTGTTTTCGATACGCCGCAAACGTGGTCACGCGGAAGGGTTTTGGCGCCAGAATGCGATGGCCGCGCGAGAGGCGATCGGACGTCACCCCCGCGTATTGAAAGGGGACAACGTTGCCGGCGTAGATCGCCACGATCCAGCGGATGGGACGGGCGAAGAGCGTCGCCGTCTCGTTCCAGCGCATCGTCTTGGGAAACGTGAGATTCTTGAGGATTTCGGGGAGCAGAATCGGGAGGCGCGTGGCGGTCGGTTGGCCGGGAAGCCGTTTTCCGATAGCCAGATATTCCCCTTTTTCCGTCTGAACAACCGTCAGCGCCGAGACCGGAACCTCCTGCGACCGGGCGAACCCCACGGCGGCGGGTGTCGGCCGCCCCGCAGCATCGAAGGCCGCGCGTTTGGGGGGGCCCGTCACTTGCGTGGTACGCGTCGTCTGGGTGTCTGCCAACGCGGGGACGACCAGGATCAGACGTCGCGGCGTCCCGAAGGTTTGTACGGCATCGAATGACAGGGCGTCGTCACCGAGACGTTGCGCTGCGATCTCCCGCAGTTGCCGGAGCGTATCGGCCACCACGTTGGAGGGCATTTCCTCCACGCCCACCTCCAGCAGCAGCTCGTGTGAGGCAGGGGCCGGGGCCGTTCTCCTATCGGGTTGCCTCATGGGGGTCTCGTGGAGCGGGGCCTCTGTTCATGTCTGTCTGGCCAGACCCGAAGTCGCGCAGCCTTCGCGTACGTAAGCCCCGGCGCAGAGGCGGGCCAGCGCCCGAACACGCGCGATGATGCCCGCGCGTTCGGTGACGGAGATCGCGCCGCGGGCATCCAGCAAATTGAAGAGATGGGAGCCTTTAACGCAGCAGTCGTAGGCAGGGAGGACGAGACCGCGGGCCAGCAATGCGCGCGCCTCCTGTTCGTAGGACTGGAAACCGGCCAGCAGCCGCGCCACATCGGCCACGTCGAAATTATAGTGGGAAAACTCCACCTCCGACTGCCGGTGAACGTCGCCATACGACACGCCGTCCGTCCAGACCAGGTCAAATACGTTGTCCACCCCTTGCAGATACATGGCCACCCGTTCCAGGCCATAGGTGATCTCGACCGACACCGGATCGAGCGCAATCCCGCCCACCTCCTGGAAATAGGTGAACTGGGTGATCTCCATCCCGTCGAGTTGCACCTCCCATCCGAGGCCCCACGCCCCCAGCGTCGGCGACTCCCAATCGTCCTGCACGAATCGGATGTCGTGGTCGGCCAGCACGAGGCCGAATGACGCGAGGCTCGCAAGGTATGTCTCCTGAATGTCGGCGGGGGCGGGTTTGAGGATGACTTGATATTGGTAATAGTGCTGGAGGCGGTTTGGATTTTCTCCGTAACGTCCATCGGTCGGGCGGCGAGAGGGCTGGACATAGGCCGCCCGCCAGGGGTTTGGGCCCAGCACGCGCAGGAACGTGGCCGGATGAAAAGTGCCTGCCCCTACCTCCGTATCGTAGGATTGGAGGATCAGACATCCCCGCTCGGCCCAAAACCGGTGCAACGACAGGAAGAGCTCCTGAAACGTGAGCGGCTTCCGGCGAGACCCCGCAGCGGTTTTTTTGGTTGCTCGCTCCAGTACGGACAGACCCATTTACGACGCCTGAAAACTGCCACACGGTATCAACTGGAAACGCTTCATGTCAAGACAACCACCGTATATAGCGGGGTGCTTGACACACGTGGATGTGTATGGTACAACTCCGTCCCGCGTTCGGGACGGGCGCGCGTTTTCATGCGTAAAGAGATGGGGCTTACGGGAGAATCAGGATGCGTTTGAACTTGGGACGAAAGACGGGAAAAAGAGGAGCCTGGAGGGGCCGGAGGGATTGGATGGGCGGAGCCGTCGCTCCTTTCGTGCTGGTCGCGCTGGCCGTGCTGTTTGCCTCGTTTGCGGAGGCCAAAGACCCGTGGGTGGGGTATGCAGCAGGCGGATACAACGGCAAGGTGCTCATCTTTGAGATTCCCAGTCTGAAGTTGTTGAAGGAGGTGCCGGCGGGGGGCGATCTGCATGGCCCGGCGCTTACCGGGGCGAAGGGCAACAGCAACGGCACGCCGGACGGCAAGACGCTCTATGCCGTGGACAAGGCGGCCAACAAGGTTGTGGTGATGGACTTGGCCATGTCGTTGGTGGGAAAGAAGTTCGACCTGCCCGAAAAGTTTGGCCCCAATAGTCTCGACATTACTCCCGACGGCAAGGCCCTCTGCGTGGCGGGTGAGCTCTCCGGTCAGATCGCGAAGGTGGACACCGCTTCCGGCAAGGCCGAGGTCGTCAAACTCCCCACCAAGCCCGCCGCACCGGTTTACGCCGCCGTCACCAAAGATGGGAAGCACTGCCTCGTTTCGGACTATATCAACCATGTGGTCTATGCGGTGACGCTTTCGCCGTTTGCGGTGAGTAAGACCATCCCATCGGGCGGAAACAATCCGCATGGGATCGCGCTGACACCGGATGGAAAGTGGGCGCTGATCACCAACAAGTTCTCGGCCAATCTGGCCTTCCTCGACCTGGGTGCGATGAAAATTGCGAAGACGGTCAAGACCGGCGCCGCGCCGATTCATGCCGTCGTGGATTCGAAGGGGCAGTTTGCCTATCAGTCGGCCTTCCTGGGCAACGTGGTGAAGAAGGTTGATATTGCAAAAGGCGAAGTCGTGGACACTTGGGCCGTCAATTCTCGCCCGGGGCATCTGGGGATCACGCCGGATGACAAGACGCTTTTGGTGCTCAACAAGTATTCGACCGGCCTGTTCGAGGATTTCAAGGCGAAGGTGGGAGGCGCGGGGGGTGTGAATCCGACCAGCATTCAGTTGCTCGACACGGCCACGGGGAAGACAATCGGTCAGAAGCCGGTGTCGGGTGAGCCGTTTGGCATTGTGGTCGCGCCTGCGGCAGCGATCAAGGACGCCGGATTGGGTGCGGGCAAAGATGCCGTGGCCAAGGGACGTGAGATTGACCTGCCCGAAAAACAGAAGGTGAAGGTAACTTATGGTCCTGCGAAGCCGCACAAACCGGGCGTTTTTGACGCGGCAGGGGGCTCGGAGGTCTATCTCAATGCCTTCAGCCATCAGTTCGCGCCGAACGAGATCAACGTCTTCAAGGGCGACACGATCAAGCTCATCCTGCAAAACATAGACGAGAAGGGCAACATTATTGACAACGCCGACGTGGTGCATGGCTTTACCATCAACGGCTATGCCGACCAGACACAGGTGCTCCTTCCGCGCGGCGTGATGGCGACCCTGGAGTTCAAGGCCGAGAAGGGGGGCAACTTCGATTTCTATTGCAGCAACTGGTGCGGTCATGCCCACATGGAAATGCGCGGCAAGTTCAACGTGGAGTAAGAGACAACCACCCCCAGCCCCTCCTCGAAATATAAGGGGGGGAGCGAGACGAGCGATTATTTCAGGAGAGATACGGTGAAGAGAATTATTCTATTGGCAATGGGGGTATTCGTCATCCCGTCGCTGGTTTGGGCCGGGGCGAAGGAATTTATGACGGCGGACGAATTCCTGGCGCTCCAGGCGTTCAAGGGTGCGCCGATCATCAAGAAGGGCGATCCGGTCCGTGGGCGCCAGTTGTATGCCGTCTTCTGCACCCCCTGTCATGGAATGAAAGGGGACGGGCAGGGGCAGTTGGCCAAAGTGCTCGATCCGAAGCCACGCAATCACATCGATGGCAAAGGAACGCGGCCCGGCGATGGAATGAACGACCGGACGGACGACCAACTGTTCAATGCCATCACGCGGGGCGGACAGGGGATCAAAAAGTCAGTCAACATGCCCGCGTGGGGGCACGTTCTTTCCGAAGAGAACCGCTGGAATATCGTTTCATATCTAAGATCAATCGCTGAACCAAAGTATGTCCCAAAATAGTGTGTCCGCAGATTTTGGACACTTGGGGCAGGTCGTTCTTAAGAAGGGAATCAGCGATTGCGTAAGTTTGTCAGCTTAAGCGTCCTTGTGATGGCCGTTTCCATCTTTTCCTCCGGGACGGCCTTCGCAAAAAAAGGCGAAGCCGCACCGACGGCAGCGCCTGCGGCACCTGTCGCACCCGCAGACCCGTCCGCAGGGAAGCATCTGTTTCGCCACTATTGCGCGGTTTGCCACGGCCCCCAAGGTGGGGGGAACGGGGTGAACGCCGACAATCTCGACCCCCATCCCGCCGACCTCACCGGCAGCGAAGTCCAGGCCCTTACCGACGCTGAAATCCAGGAAGTCATCGAAAAAGGGGGCGCGGCCGTGGAGCTCTCCGCCGCGATGCCGCCTTGGGGCAAGACCCTTTCCGCGCCGCAGATCCGGGACTTGGTGGCCTATATCCGCGCACTCGGAGGAGAGGATAAAACGGAAGAGAAGGGGGTGCGGTTTTCGGATATTAAAAAGGGCGGGACAGCCGATTGTAAAATCTGCCACATCCAAGCGGGAGGAAGTCGCCAAATTGCCCCGAACCTTGGGCACGAAGGGAGCAAGTTGAACGGCGGGTGGCTGGCGTCATTCCTGAAGCGTCCCGACCGAATCCGGCCCATCGGATTTTTGCCGCTGACCAAGACCCGGATGCCGAATTTCTATTTCTCCGACGAAGAGGTGACCGCGCTGACGGCCTTCCTCATGACGCAGAAAGACGATGGGGTGACGGCGGATGTCCTGACCGGGTTCGATCTGGCCGACGCAGCGGAGATCGAGAAGGGGCGGGCGCTTTTTGAAGATCAGTTTGCCTGCGGTGGATGTCACCGTTCGGGTGGAGAGGGGGGCGGACAGGTGGGCCCCGATCTGGCCAGCACAGCCACGCGCCTGAAACCCGATTGGGTCTTTTTTTGGTTGAAGAATCCACAGGCGATCCGCCCCGATGTGCCGATGCCAAACTTTGGCATGAGTGATGCCGAGGCGCGGTCGCTGGTCGCCTATCTGTTCAGCCTTGGGGGTGGCAGCGCGCCTCAACCTGCTCCGTCTGCGGACGAGGCGATGGTGCAACGTGGCGAGAAAATCGTCAAGGACAAGAACTGTCTTTCCTGCCACATCCTAAATCGGTATAATAGCCAGGTGAAAAACAGCGGCGCACTTGTGCGAAATTAAGAACGTCACCAGGGAGGGAGCAGAGATGACCACGAACAATGGATGGCTGATGGGGTTGGTGATGGTGGTGGCGCTTGCGGTGCCTGCGTATGCCGATGAGGACGACAAACCTCTGAAGCCGGTGCCACCGGAATATGCCGGAAAACATATGCCGAAGGGGTGGTGGACCGATCCGAAGATTATCGAGGAGGGGAAGAAGCTCTTCGAGACGGCGCAGCTTGAGTTCGACTTCAAGGGCAAAAAGGAGACGGTGAAGGAAGGCTGCGCGACTTGTCACGCGATTGACGCGGGGAAAGACCGGCCCAAGCAGCGGGGCGCGCGCGACTTCCGCGTCGCCAAGAAGATGGATAAATTCTCGGACAGCTACTGGTTCTGGCGGGTCTCCGAGGGGGTCGCAAAAACCAAGATGCCGGCGTGGAAGGATAAATTGACCGAGGAAGAGCGCTGGAAGATCGTCGCCTACGAACACACCTGGTCGCACGGCAACAAGCCTGCGGAGCATGCCCACTAACGGGGAGGGGAATGTGCCTCACGCAAGCGTTTCGGATCTAACGGTTGACGAGCTGAAGGGCCTGATTCGGGAGACGGTCGGCCAGACGATTCGGGAGATTTTCAGTGATCCCGATGAAGGGCTTGTATTGCGGGAGGAGGTTGAGGAGCGGCTCCGCAACTCGTTAGGTGACGCCGCATCTGCAGCCATGCCCGTCATTTCTGCTCAATCTGTTGCAGACCGGCTAGGCCTTACGTGGGGACATGTACGAAGTTGAGTTCACGCAGAAAGCCGAAGACGATTTGCGGGGGCTGGATAAGCCTGTTGTTCAGGCCATTCTCGACAAGTTGTATTGGTTTTCGGAACATTTGGATCGTGTCACGCCGGAGCCGCTGACAGGGCCATTGCGAGGTTTGTTCAAGTTTCGTGCTGGTGATTATCGTATCCTTTACGCATTGAACCAGGCCGATCGTAAGATTCGCGTCGAGCTTGTCCGTCATCGCCGGAAGGTTTACAAGATTGGGTAGTTTCGCCTGGGGACGGGGTTGATGTTCCATCAGGATTGTACAGGAAGAAAGCGACGGATCGGTGGACTGTGCCTGTTGCTGTCCGTGCTGCTGGGGGCCGCGAGCGCCTTCGCGCAGGAGACGGCGCAGATCCCCGACTACCGGGATATTGCGGGGGTCGGTAGCCGTAATATGGTCTGGGTCGTCGCACAGGTCCACCTGCTCTTTGCCGGCTTCGTCCTCGGGGTGCCGATCTTTGCCCTCATCTGCGAGATCATCGGCTATGTGGGGCCCGACAAGCGCTACGATAAACTGGCGAAGGAATTCGTCAAACTCCTCACCGCCTCGTCGAGCATCACCGCCATTTTCGGCGGCATCCTGCTCTTCCTCTTCGTCATCTTCTACCCCAAGTTTTTCAACTACCTCAGCGAGATTTTCTACCCCACCTACTACATCTATGTCCTGCTCTTTCTTGGCGAGGTCTGCGTCCTCTACACCTACTGGTACACGTGGGACGCGATGCAAAAGAGCAAGTTGGCGCACATCTTCCTCGGCGTTCTGCTCAACGCGATCGGGATCGGCATCATGTTCGTCTCCGATGCGTGGCTGTCGTTTCAGGCGAGCCCGGTCGTGCTCGGCGAAAATCTGAAAGGGTGGGCGCGCGTCTGGGCCGCCGTGCATAACCCGACCTGGAATCCGGTCAACATTCACCGGATCATCGGCAACGTCGTCTTCGGCGGTTTCGTCTGCGGGGCCTATGCCGGCATCAAATACCTCGGCGCAAAAACGCAGGAGGAACGCGAGCACTACGACTGGATGGGTTATGTCGGAAACTTCATCGGCATCTTCGGCCTTCTGCCGCTCCCGTTCGCCGGCTACTGGTTAATGCGCGAGATTTACGAATATAACCAGCAGATGGGGATCACGCTGATGGGCGGCTTCCTCTCCTGGCTCTTCATCCTGCAGGCGGTGCTGATCGGCACCCTCTTCCTCGGCGCCAATTACTACCTCTGGCAGGGGCTGATCTGCCGGACCGGCGAGGGGGTGAAGTACAAAAAATATATCACCATCATGCTGGTCGTTCTGCTCGGCTGCTTCATGGTCTGGATGACGCCGCATTCGCTGGTCGCCTCGGTCGAAGAGGCACGGGCGATGGGGGGGACGCACCATCCGCTGCTCGGCGTCTTCGGCGTCATGTCGGCCAAGCTGACGGTCGTCAACATCATGATCCTGACCACGTTCATCAGTTTCCTGCTCTATTGGCGGGCCAACCAGCAGGTGACGGTCTCGTGGGCGAAGGCGGCGCGGGCGTTCGAGGCGATCCTCTTTGCCGTGGCGATTATTGGCGTGATCGCGCTGGGGGTCTACGGCTACTTTGTCCCCGCCGTCATCCGGGTGAATTACCTGTCGGTGGCGCAGGTGCTCGCCGTCCTATTTGTGTTGGTGAGCGTTTCGTTCATCACGCCGCTCTTGCTGAAAAATGCCAGGATGACCGGCACGATGAAGTGGGGGGTGATGACCGCCAGCTCCCAATATGCGCTGCTGCTCAACGCGATCATGGTCGTGCTGCTGATGACGATGATGGGGTATGCCCGGTCGGCCTCGCGGGTCCACTGGCATATCTATGGCGTGATGCGCGACAACTCGCCGCACGCCTTCACCCCCGCGCTCGGGACGGCGGCGACCTGGATGGTGGTATCGGCCTTTATCTTCGGCGTCTTTGTCTGCTTTGTCTTTTGGCTCACGTCGCTCGGCGACAAGAAGGGGAAAGAGGGGGCGGAGGTTCCAGGTGGCGTTTCCGTTCCCACCGGGCCTTCGGGCGGTGGCTATTTCAGGCGCGCGGCGATCTTTGTCTGCGTGGTGTTGGGGCTTTATGTCCTGATTGCCTACTCGCTGCCGCAGACGGTGTCGCTGCCGCCGAGCGAGGAAAAGTTGGACGTGGCGGCGATCGCCACGCAGAAGGACATGGCGATGATCGGCCAGAAGATCTTCTTCAGCAAGGGGCAGTGCGCCCTCTGCCA
>CAZOFZ010000031.1:0-15147 GCA_964579175.1 uncultured Nitrospirota bacterium
AGCATCCTCCTCATCGGCCTTACCCTGTCGCTGGGCGTTCTGCTTGCGACACCGGCGTGGCTCCGTCGTGCGGTTACACAATGTTGGGAACGGGCTGTCGCCCTCTGGCAGGCCCGATCGTCTCGGTCATCGGTAGATCGTGCAGAAGCGCCACCTGCGGAGGAGGCCATCCCCTCGGACGATCCTGCAGCGTCGTTGCCGGCCGCAGTCGGCGTTCCCATCCTCATTCCCCGTGTTGCGATCCGTTCGTCCGAACCGTATGAAGAGGACTCGTGGCAGTCTGCGTCCCGACGGAACATTGGGGATTATCGGCTTCCTCCGCTCTCGCTCTTGTCCGATCCCCCAACGGAACAGGCCCCAACCCAGGAGGCCTGGACCGAACGTTCCCGTATTCTGGAGCAGAAGCTGCGCGATTTTGACGTCATCGGCCGGGTGACGGAGATTCACCCCGGCCCCGTGGTCACCATGTTCGAGTTCGAACCGGCCCCCGGCATCAAGCTCAACCGGATTACCGCGCTGGCGGACGATCTGGCCCTGGCGATGAAGGCGCTCCATGTCCGGATCGTCGCCCCCCTCCCCTGGAAGTCCACCGTCGGCATCGAGATTCCAAACGTCCACCGGGAAACGGTGCTCCTGAAGGAAACCCTGGCCTCCCCCGTGTTTAACCGTCTCGACTCCAAACTGCGGCTGGCGCTGGGCAAGGATGTCTTTGGGAACCCGGTGGCGGTCGATCTTGCCGGGATGCCGCACCTGCTGATTGCGGGCTCCACCGGATCGGGGAAGAGCGTCGGCCTGAACGATATGATCCTCTCGCTGCTCTTCTCCGCGACCCCCGCCGAGGTCCGGATGCTGATGATCGATCCGAAGATGCTGGAGTTTTCCCTCTACGACGGAATTCCACACCTGATGGCGCCGGTCGTGGTGCGTCCCAAGGGCGCTTCCCAGGCCCTCCGCAGGATGGTGACCGAGATGCAGCGCCGTTATGAACTGCTGGCGGAAAAGGGGGTGCGCAATATCGCCGCATACAATCTGCGGATTCGTGAGGAGGCGGAGGAGACGCCGGACGCCGAGGGGCCGGCCCCGCTCCCGTATATCGTCATTTTCATAGACGAGCTGGCCGATCTGATGATGGTCGCCGCAAAAGACGTGGAGGACTCCATCACCCGGCTGGCCCAGATGGCCCGGGCCGCAGGCATCCACCTCGTGCTGGCCACGCAGCGTCCTTCGGTGGACGTGCTCACCGGCCTGATCAAGGCCAACTTCCCCGCGCGCATGGCCTTTCGCGTCTCCTCCAAGACGGACTCCCGCACCATCCTGGACGCCAACGGCGCGGAACAGTTGTTGGGAAAGGGGGACATGCTCTATCTGGCATCGGGCGCGGGCCATCTGACGCGGGTGCATTGCGCCTACGTGTCGGAGACGGAGGTCAAGAAGGTGACCGCCTTCGTCAAGGAACAGGTACAACCCCACTACGAAGCGGCGTTCACGGAGGCCGCCCTGGCCGTGGAAGAGGCGGAGGGCGCCTCGGGGGCGGGGGCGGACGAACGGGATGCGCTCTACGAAGAGGCGCGGGAGTTGGTCGTCACCACAGGCCAGGCTTCGGCCTCTTTCATTCAGCGGCGTCTGCGGGTGGGCTATCCCCGCGCCGCGCGGATGATTGAAATGATGGAGGAAGACGGCGTGGTCGGTCCCGCCGTCGGGGCCAAACCCCGCGAAATCCTCATAAAACCGACGGAACTCAATCAACAGGAGGCGAGATGAAAAAAGACGATACGATTTTACTGGAATTCTCCATGTCGCCCTTAACGAAAGGAGAGAGTGTCGGGGACTACGTGGCGCGATCGCTTGAAATTATAGACAAAAGCGGCCTCCCCTACCGGCTCAATCCGATGGGCACCGTCATCGAAGGCCCCTGGGACGAGGTGCTGGGGGTGGTGAAGTCCTGCTGGGAGCGGATGCGCGAAGATTGCGATCGTGTCTCCACGATCGTAAAAATAGACTATCGGCACGGCAAAGTCGGCCGCCTCACCAGCAAAGTCGATAGCGTGGAACAGAAACTGGGCCGCAAACTACCGACCTAGCACGGGGGGGCCGTTCGCCCCCATTCGCAAGTGCCCTTACATTTTCCCGATCTTCTTTGCAATCATCCCATCCACCGAGGCCCGCCCGCCGCCGGTGAGCGTCAGCGCCGTGCAGATGGCGATGACCAGCAGGTGATATTCGTACCCCTCGCCCGCTTGCTTTCCGAACCAGTTCATGAAGAAGCCGTGCTGCAGATGGACGAGGCCGATCGCGCCCAGCATAATGACGACGAGTGACGCCGCGCAAAATCGGGTGAAGAACCCGGCAATGAGCGACAACATGCCGACCGACTCGCAGATGATGACCAAAAAGGCAACGATCCAGGGCATCCCGTTGCCGGTGAACATCTCGATCGTCTTCGAGAAGCCCATCCCCCCGTACCAGCCGAGCAGTTTCTGCGCGCCGTGCGGAAACATGACAAGCCCCATCATCACGCGCAGCACCACCGGCGCCCACGTCTCGTCCGTCTGAAATTGTTTCATCAGCAACGTCTTCATTTTCATCCTCCTTGTTGTTGATCGTGTTAACCACCCCCTGCCCCTCCTAGAAAATTAGAGGGGAGCTTTGTCTCTCCCCTCCTAAAATTAGGGGGGAGTCTGTCTTTCGCTTTTGTAATACTTCTTCCCCAGCCCGCTTGGGCGCAGGATTGGAGTCGGGTGAAGAGGACATAGACGACCGGGATCACGAACAGGGTGAGGAGCGTGCTGAGGGCCAACCACCAGAGGCCGCCCGTCTTCACTGCCTGGTTGTCCCGCAGCGTAGCGGAGGGACGACCGCTGGGGACGGGTTTACGCTTACCGCCCTATTGTCCCTCCGTTCGCGCAGCGGAGGGACAACCAGTTATTAGCTGGACGCGTGCACGCCACGCGCGATCAAACGACGCCATACTATCATGTCAGCAGCAGCACGATCAGGCAGATCCGAACCAACTTCATCCTCCAATGAAATGAACCGCCCTTCGGCGGGTTAATGGGTAGAACCCGTACTTCGAGAGGGTCGTGCCGAGACCGCTCTCGCGACAGCCGCTCCAAGGCAACGCAGGCTCCAGGTAATCGCACCGATTCTGATAGATCGTACCCACCTGAAGGGCCTGCGCAAACCGCTCCGCCCGTTCCCGATCGCGCGTCCAGACCGAAGCGGTTAATCCATATCGCGTTTCCGACATGCAGGCCATCGCCTCCCGGTCATCCGACACCGCCGTCACCGGCACCAACGGCCCGAAATTCTCTTCCTGCATGACGGCGGCATCGTTTGGAACCTCTGCCAGTAACGTCGGCAAAAAGAAATTTCCCGCGCCCTCTCCGGGCGTCCCCCCCAGGCAGACCTCTGCCCCACGGTCAACGGCGTCACGCACCTGCCGCGCCAAAAACGTTGGGGCCTCTTTTCGCGCCAGCGGTCCCAACGTGGTGGTTTCCGCTTGCGGATCGCCCAGGCGATATTGTTGCAGCACCCATCGGGCCCGCTCGATGAAATCGTGATACAAAGAACGGTGCACATAGACCCGCTCGACGGCACAGCAGGACTGCCCCGCGTTGTAGCAGGCGCCGTCCACGATATTCTCAACGGCCATCGCCAGGTCGGCATCCTGGGCCACGTATGCCGGATCGTTTCCCCCCAATTCGAGACCGGCCGATATCAGGTGCCGCGCGGCCTTTCGATACACCCGCCTGCCGGTCGCAACCGATCCGGTAAAGGCAACGTGACGAATCGCGGGGTGGCCGATGAGCCGGGATGCGTCCCGGTCGCTTAAAACCAGATGCGTCAACAGGTTGGGGATGGATAATCGCCCGAAGGCGTTTTCGAAATGGACGCCGCAAAGCGGGGTCAGCGGGCTATGTTTCAGCAAAACGACGTTTCCCGCAAGCAACGCAGGGATCACCCCGTTCACCGCGGTCAAAAGGGGATAATTCCAGGGCACAATGTGATAGATCAGGCCCAGCGGCAGATGATCAATCCGCAAATGCGCCCCCGGTTTATTGGGAGGCAGCATCGAAGGGGCCAGCGTCTCTCCCGCAATGGAGATCATATATTCCGCGCGCTGGAAAAAGGTCGCGATCTCCTGCCGGGCCTGGGCGATCGGCTTCCCCATCTGGAGGGTAATGTCGCGGGCGATCTCCTCCGCGTGGGTCTCGAAATAGTTCAACCCTTCCCGAATCAGCACAATCCGTTCTTCCAGCGAAAGACGCGACCACGCCTCGAACGCTTGCCGCGCGAGGGCAATCTTATGGTCCAAAGCGCGTCCGCGATCCAGGGGAAGCGCACAGACGGTCTGCTGATTGAAAGGGTTTGTCACAACAAGCATGGCGGGTGTCATCCGAGTGTCGTGCGTCCAACGCTTCTTGACTTAAATATGCCGTTCTTGCTCCCCGCCTCATTCGAGGAGGCCGGGACGCCGGCTGCGGGGTTGGGGGTGGTCGTTCCGGTGACTTCTTCCCTTTATGTTTTACGTGTCTGCTTTCGAGCGTCCTCTCAAACCACCCCTAGCCCCTCCTTGAATAAGGAGGGGCTTTTAAAGCGTACCCATTATTACTTAAAGATCAATAATCCTCCATCGTGTCTTCGTCAAACACCTCTTTCATCTCGGCATCGGTAAAAATCTGTCCAATCTTTTTGGACAGCTTCTCAGCCTCCTCAATCGAGGCGATGGTTACCAACGCCTCTGTAAAAGCGTGCGACGGGCCAAGTTTGGCTTCCGGACAGTGAAATTGGAGGGTTTCAATCTGGCTCACGTCAGAGAAGCGGATCCAGACCGCAGGTTTTCCCCCATCGGGGCAATTTACGTCCGGTTCTGCTTCGATGAACCTGAAATAACGGAGACCAAACTCGTGTAATTCCGGGTCTTCGTCGTCCGGTATCGCCTGAACTGCGTAGATCACTTTTAGCTGCATCTCGAAACTCCTTCCTAAATTTTTTGGGCTTCCGGGTCTGGAGTGGGCGAAGACCGATACTTCTCCCCGCCATCATTCCGGCTAGAGACACGTCGGAATGACGACATTCGACTGTAAAGAAGCGTTGGACTTTACGGCACTGGCATCAGGTAGGCGTTACGTAGGCGGCGGTGATCCCCCCATCCACGACCAGTGCTGCGCCGGTCATAAAAGAGGAATCGTCGGAGGCCAGAAAAAGGGCCGCCCTGGCGATCTCCACCGCCTCGCCGAATCGTCCCATCGGGACATGGACCAGGCGGCGTTCTTTTTTTTCGTCGGTATTCAGGAAGTCCATCAGGAGCTTTGTTTTCAGCGGTCCCGGGCAAAGGCTGTTGACACGGATTCCCTCTCGCGCGTGCACCACGGCCAATTCACGGCCCATGGCCAACACCGCCCCTTTGCTGGTCGTGTAGGCCAACTGGCAGGTGGCCGCCCCCATCAACGCGACAAAGGAGGCGGTATTGATAATCGTCCCCCCTCCGGCGCGCCGCAGGGCCGGAATCCCATATTTGCAGCCGAAGAAGACCCCCTTGACGTTGATCGCCTGTGTCTTGTCCCAGACCGCTTCATCGGTTTGCACCGCGTCGTCGTCCCGGCCATCCATGATCCCCGCGTTATTGAATAAAATATGGAGTTGACCGAACCGGTTTTCCGCTGCGGCAACCATCCGTTCGCAGTCGCTGGCCTGACTCACATCGGCACGGACGAAAATCGCCTCGCCGCCCGCAGCGGTAATCCGCGCAACCGTCTCCTCTCCCGCCGATTCGGCAAGGTCAACGACGACGATTTTCGCCCCCTCACGGGAAAAGAGCAACGCCGACTCCCGCCCAATGCCATTGCCGGCGCCGGTAATGAGGGCCACTTTATTCGACAGTCTGAATGCCATTACACAGCGCGCTCCAAATTCACCATGAGAATAGGTCACATACAATCCGCCGCAAGGGTGGCATTGTCAAGGCCCCGTGTAGGTTGTGTCAACCCAAAACAGAAATGTCCGGTTTAGGGGATCGCAGCCCCCGCCTCTTTTTTCTTCCGCAATATGAAGGGGTTCCTCCAGGGAGGGTCCGGAGCCGGCTTCACCGGATGAGGGTCCAGACGTACTTTCGGTAACGCCACCACCTTCGCCGGCCTTGCAGCAATCTCCCGATATTGAAGCCGCCGCCCCTGATGCGTGATCCGCAGCGGTCCATCCAGCCACGCTTCGACCGTCACCCGTTGCGCCCGGAGGTTATCCTGAATCTGATACAGCGTCCGGTTGTGGGCGACGGTAAAGCGGAAGGCCATAGCGTTTGACGTAATGCTTGAAACTGTCCGTCGCCGGAGGGGTACGACCCCTGCGTATCGTCCCCTCGTACCCATAGAACCGCGCAAAGGCCCGACTGCTCGCATCGTCAATGTAGGCCATCAACACACAGGCCGGCCCTCGCTCTTCAAACCACGGGTGTCGGGCGTGGCGCGGCCACTGCGAGAGGCGAGCACACCGCTGGTGTGGCCTCTTCGGGGTATCGTACCCCCTTCTCACCCGCGCCCCGACCCGCTCTTTCGAGAGGCGCTTCATCGAGAATTGAAAGCGATTCGTGTACAGCCGCAGACACTGCGCAGCAACGCTCTTGATCACCCTCTCCGTAAGGCTTTTGTGATCGGCGTGAAGGCGGCTCGGCTGGCAGGAAGCAGTCCCCCAAAGAACCCGATCAGCATCGAGGCCACCAATCCCGTCGCGGCGAGGGTCGGCGTGAGGTGAAAAGTGAAGACGACTTCGGAGAATGTCACGAAGTTGGTCGTGCCGCTCACGCCCGAAAGGGCCGACTTCACCGCAAGCCAGCCGAGGGCGACCCCGAGCAGGCCGCCGGCGAGTGCCAGTGTGACCGATTCCATCACGAAGCAGAACAGGATTGCCCGCCGGGAAAACCCCAAGGCGCGGAGGGTGGCGATCTCGCGTGTCCGCGCCGAGACGGCGGCGTACATCGTGTTCATCGCGCCAAACGACGCGCCGATCGCCATCAGGATGCCGACCAGCGCGCCGAGAAACTTGATGCCGTCGGCTGCGGCGGTCTGGGCTTCGTAATAGGCCCGTTCCGTCCGACCCTCCAACGTGAGTTGGCCGTTGCCAGCAATGGCGACCAGAAGCCCTTCGCGTGACGCCTGATCCACGACCCGCGCCAACACGGCGGAGTAGCTGTCGCGTTTGAAGTCGGACATCAGCCCATCCGCGTCGGTCCAGATTTCGCTATCCGGCGCGGTGCCGCCCGCGTCGAAATGTCCCACGACCGTCCAGCGGAGCGATCCGAATCGCAGCGTGTCGCCGACGTTGGCATTTTTAAACCGGCGCGCCACGCGACGCGACACGATCACCTCCGACACCCCCGGCTGGAACATCCGGCCTTCCACGATCATGATCCTGGGCCGCAGCAAAAATCCCTTTTCGCCGACGCCCCGCAGGGTTACGTTGCTCGATCCGCCGTCGGCTTTTTCCAGATAGAGCACACGGACCGATTCGGCCGAGGCGAGCGGCCTGCCATCGGTATCCGGTGCGATGCCTGCCATCGCCATCAGCACGGCAACCTGTTCCCTCGGGATGCTGGAGTTCATCTCCGCGTCGGCGTTTTTTCGCATCACCACCACGTTGTCCAGGGCGCCAGAAGCGGTGAAGACGCTTGCGATTCCCTGCGCCATCGCCATGAGGCAGAGAAAAACGGCGACGACCAGTCCGATCCCCAGCAGCGTCAGCCCATGGGTCACCCGCCGGACGAAAAGATTGCGAAAGCTGTACTTCAAGGGGATGCCGATCATGACGATACCTCCCTAGCCTTGAACGTTACGCCACCTGCCTCAAGCCGTCGGTGATCGGGCGGCGGATGGAGAGGAGGGCCGGTACGATCCCGGACAGAAGTCCCACCATGATCGCCAGGGCGGTGCCGAGCGCCACGACGTCGGGGGAGAGCCGCATCATCGGGGCGTAAAACGCCAGCGGCCCCATCCCCGACTCGGTGAATCCCTTCTTCAGGCCCGGCAGGATCATCCCGCATAAACCGAGACCGAGCGCGCCACCGATGAGCGACAAGACGAGGCTCTCGCCCAGGATCAGCGACAGAATCGTCCGTTGCTGGAAGCCGAGCGTGCGCATCATCGCGATCTCCGTCGTTCGCTCGCGCGCCGAGAGTGCCATCGTGTTGCCGGCGATGAGCAGGATCACGAAGACGATGATCGTGCTGAGGGAGCGGATCAGCAGTGTGACGTTGCCGATCATCGCCAGGAAGCTCGCGTTCCATTCCTTCTCCGATTCGGACTGCGTCGGAAACGGGGTGTTCTCGAACATCGTGTCAATCTGGGGGGTGAGACGGTTCACCGTTTCGGGCGAATCGGCTTTCAGGAAAAAGGCCATGATCTGCCCTTCGGACGGGGGGAACGCCGCCTCCACGTATTTGCGGTGGAAAAAGAAACCGTCATCCTGTGGGGCGGTGTAGGTCGCCTGGATCGTCAGGTCAACGTCAATCGGGTAGATGTCGCCTTTCAGCGTGACCTTCTGCCCCAACCGCCAGTCGTATTTGCGCATCAGCATCTCCCCCACCAGTGCGCCGGCACGGTCGGCGCGCCAGGCCGATTCGGAGCCGCGGGCAATTTTTATCTCGTCGTAGACCGCGAGGAACGTGTCGGGGTCGGTCGTGAAGCGGGCGAAAAAGGTGCGGGGCGATCCGTCGCCATATTTGCCTCCGAACCAGTTCATCGCCGTGATTTCCCGGATGCCCTGCAACGAGCGAAGTTTCCCCTCGTAGGCACGCGGCAGCGTATCCACCAGCGACACCTTGTGACGGACCACGATGCGCGATTGGGCGCGGCCCTCCGTCGGGTCGGACTCCAGCGCGCGCATCAGTATGCTCAGCAGGCAGACGATGAAGAGAGACAAAAGGACGGAGCCGATGGTCAGGATGGCGCGCGACTTCCTGCGGAACGCGTTTTTCAGGATGAAGGAGAGGAACTTCATCGCCGCCCCTCGGAATTGTTTCGATGCACCTCTTCCGTCAGAACGCCCTTATCCAAATGAACCAACCGGTGCGCCCGCGCGGCGGCCTTCGGGTCGTGGGTGACCATGACGATCGTCTTTTTGAATTCACGATTGAGCCGTTCCATCAACGTCAGAATATCCTCCGCGTTTTTGGCGTCGAGGTCGCCGGTCGGTTCGTCGGCCAGAATCAATTCGGGATCGGTCACGATGGCCCGCGCAATCGCCACCCGCTGCTCCTGGCCGCCGGAGAGTTGCCTCGGATAATGGTCTTTCCGTTCGGACAACCCGACGATGGAGAGGGCCGCCTCCGCCTGCTTCCGGCGCTGGGCCTTGTTGAGCGGCGCGAGGAGGAGCGGCAGCTCCACGTTTTCAAAGGCGGTCAGCACCGGCATCAGATTGTAAAGTTGGAAGATGAAGCCGAGTTTGGACGCCCGCCACCTCGCAAGCTCCCCGTCACCGAGCGCGGAGATTTCGTCCGTCCCGACAAAAATCCGCCCCGCCGTCGGGCGGTCAATGCCGGCAATCAGGTTGAGCAGCGTGGACTTCCCAGAGCCGGATGGCCCCATCAGGGCGACAAAGTCCCCCGCCTTCGCCGCAAGCGAAAGCCCCTCCAGCACGTTCACCGACTCCGACCCCCGCTTGTAACTCTTGGATAACGATTCGATCCGAATAAAAGGTTCTGACATGGATACGATCCTTCTGTAGGGGCAACCACAAGGGTTGCCCTGATCTTAGACAATCATCCCTTGGAAAGGGGCAACCACAAGGGTGCCCCTACAGGTTCAGGACGAGGAACCGCGCCGGATTTTCTGGCGGCTTTCCCATTTCGTTCCGCCTTTGGCGGCGTCCACCACGATCTCTTCCCCGCCCTGTGCGCCGCCGATCACCTGAATGTCGTTGCCACGTTGTTCGCCAAACGTCAGGGGGGTGAAGGTCGCTTCATCTTCGCGCACCCTCAACACGCCGCGTGCGCCGTTCACCGTCACCACGGCCGAGACCGGCACCATCAATCGAGGGCCGACCTCTTCAGCCGCAGGGGGCTCGCCCATGAAGGAGACGCGGCACGACATTTCGGGGAGGATTTTCTCGTCCTTCTCCAGAAGCTCGATCTTCACCTTCACCGATCCCTTCTGCCGGTCGGCCGTCGGGACGATCTGCCGCAGACGGGCTTGGTAGACCCGGCCGGGATAGGCGTCCAGCGTCACTTCCGCCGACTGCCCTTTGTGAACCCGCGCGAGATTGGCCTCGCCGATGTCGGCTTCCATCTCCAAAGACGCCGGGTCTACGATGACGGCAAACGTCGCCCCGGCGGAGGCCCCGCCCGAACCTTGCGGCGACACCACTTCTCCCAGAAACGCCTTTTTCACGGTGACGACGCCGTCAATCGGCGCACGGATTTCGGTGTTTTCGATCTGCGCTTCGTCATACGCCACCTGCGCCGAAAGCGCCTGCGCCTGTGCCTCTGCCCGTTCGTACTCCTGACGGGAGATCAACTCTTTTTCCCAGAGCGCCTTCGCCCGCTCATGTTCGCGCCGGGCGTTTTGAAAGAGCGCCACGTGCTGCCGCTTTTGCGCCTCCAACTCCTGTGACTCCAGCCGCGCCACCACCTGGCCTTTCTTCACCGGCTGGCCCTCCTCCAGATTGAGCCAGACGACGCGACCGACCGACTTCGGCGAAATCTCCGCCTTCGACCGCGCCACAATGTAACCGGCTGCCGTCAAAACGGTGGCCGCCTGGGCAGGCGTCACCACGGCGATCCGCCCGGTGGAAACCGCCGGGGCCTTCCAGCCCGTCACGGCGTTCATCCCCACCCTGACGCCAACGCCAACCAGCGCCAGCAGGACGATGCCGACCCAGACCCGACGCGCGAAACGGCGGGACGACGGCGGCTCCGACCGGTCAATTTTGAGGGCGGATAAATCGGCGGGATCGTTGGGCGATTCCATGATTCAGCTCTTCGTCTTCCGCTTGCCCTTGGCGGCCTGCGCGCGAACGGCAGCCTCGAAGGAACGATGTGCCCACGCGACGGCCTGCTCCCGGTCGTCCATCATCTCGTCCGGCGCCCGGTGGTAGGACATTTTCGTCGGTTTGCCGTTTTTCTCGTACTCGAAAGGACCCAACCCCGCTTTATTGTTGGGCTCCCGCTACAGATGAATATGAAAGCGCTGCAAAATCCGATGCCTTGGAGATTGTGCAGTTCCGCTTCCACTCCTGACTGCTCCCGCCCAACGCGCTACAGACTCCCCTCCATAACGCCTCAAGCGGCGTGTGTCGTCCTGCCAATTTGCCAGCAGGCGCGCCAACGATTCAGCGGTCCGTTGAAGGGGCGGAGTGAGGTGGCTCGGAGTCCCAGAGAGACTTACCGGTCGCCCTGAAATAGAGTAGCTCGGGAGAAACGTCGAAACCGCAATGCCATGCAAGCGTGGGCCATGAATCGAGATAAAAACCTGAAAACGTTTCAGGGCTGCGTAGCGATTCTGCAGCCCGATATTTATGTGTAAAACCTTGGACTTTATCTATCGGACATTGCCTGACGAAGTTGCATTCAAGGTTTCGTTTTTTTCGAAAAGGGATTCAATTTCATGAAAGTCATTCCGGCAATCTCGAAGCCGCCCCCTCTCCCTCACCCTCCCCCGCAAGCGGGGGAGGGTGAGGGAGAGGGCCGCTCGATTCCCGATAGAAACATCCGGGAATGACACCCAAGAGCCATGCTTAAAAACAACAGTTAAAAAGTGGTCGTACCGTGTCTGTAGGGTGGAGTCCAATTTTTTACAATTTATGGACAATATCCCGAAGATCGACCTCTCCAGTTTCGCCCGTGTTAAATCTTAAAAATATCCGATAATCCTGGACATACGTCGCTTCCAGAACCGAAACGCATTCCATGTTTCTTCTCCCCATTAAACAAGCGGCTGAACGTGATGGAACTCTTTCGTCTCCCACATGACAAGCAGCTCATCTCGATGCAGCTCGGCCCATTCCTCCACGAGACCACGCACTTTGGCCGGGAGTGAACCCGCGATGACATTCAGATTTCTGATGTCCAGAGATGCACGATACTCATTGTATTTGGCATGAAAATAGAGTGGGTTGTGCTCATCGAAATACATCGCGAGATGATTATTCCAAGAAATCGCGATATTTCCGGCACCGTTCAGCCCTTCCTCATCTCAAGATTCACCCCAGCAACGGTTATTTCAAACCCTGTATGCCACACGGTGTCACCGCACCAGCGGACGGTTGAGTTCGGTGCGCCAGGTGGCCGGGTCGGGGCCCGATTCGGGGCCGGCGATGTAGACCTCCCAGAAATCTTCGGCGGGGGTGTGGCCCTCTCTTTCGATCCAGTCGTCGAACGCGGCCCAGGCGTTGCCCAGTCCCTCTCCCTCTTTTCGTTCGTCGTACGGGCCGTGGTAGATCGTTCGGGCCACCCGGGCCGCGGGCAGGTGGCCCGGCTTCACGCGGCCCGTTGGCGCGATTGGCTTGGAGACGGGAACGCCGACCTCGAAGTCGAACGTGTCGGGGTCCATCCGAAAGTGGTGCGAGAAAAGTGGCCCGGCGGGGGCGATCCCCTGCGCCGAAACGGCGGCCATCACCTCGCCGATCGCCGGGCCCATCGCGTTTTGAATCTCCTCACGCGGGAGGGTGAGATGGATCACGGCGGCCATCCGAACGTCACTCTGAACAATACGTGGTTTGTCGAGCATCCGAGCCTCCTGGTTTGAGTCCCGCGAGCGCGGCACGGTGGCGCACCCCGCAAGGACGGTGATTGCGATGCAGAACATCATGCCGGTTTTTGTCTTCAACCCGTTTCCCTGCCGCTTGACAAAGATGCTCAAAGCATACATATTAACGCATACGATATTGCATGTCACGGAGAGGATCGCCATGCGAACGACTTTGAACCTGGAAGACCGGTTGCTCAACGAGGCTGCGGATTTGACCGGTATCCGGGAGAAAACGGCTTTGGTTCGGTTGAGTCTGGAAGCGCTGGTGACCTTGGAGCGCAGTAAGCGGCTTGCCAAATTGGGGGGGACCGAAAAGGGGTTGGAAGCGACCCCACGCCGAGGCAGAGGAGGCCATTCGCGTGGTTCTGGTTGACACGTCCGTCTGGGTCTCCCACCTGCGCGAGGGGAATCCCCGGCTGGCGAATCTGTTAAATTGCGGGCGCGTTGTTTGCCACCCCTTTATTATCGGAGAGTTGGCCTGCGGCAATTTGAAGAACCGGGGCGAAATTCTCGCCTTACTCCAATCGCTCTCCATGGCGGTCCAAGCCGGGCAGGATGAAGTCATGCAATTCATCTCGGATCGCCTCCTCATGGGCAAAGGATTGGGCTATGTAGACGTTCACTTGCTTGCATCCGCCGTTCTCACGGGCGTCCCCGTCTGGACGCTGGATCAACGCCTGATCCAGTCTTCCCAGGATTTGGGTCTCCATTTTACCGAAAAGTAGCCACCGCCCCACTTCTTTCCCTGTCCCCCGGGTGGTGAGCACGGTTTGCCCTCGCCCACCACCCCGCGTCCACTACTTCTTGAGATACGTGATTGCCGAAATGACGGCACCCTGCGGGTCTTGGATCGTGGTGTAGCGCCCAATTGTCGGGATGTCGAACGGCGGCATGAGGACTTTGCCTCCCAGCGCCTCGGCCTGCTTGGCCACGGCGTCCACGTCGTTGACGGCAATGACGTTGCACCAGTGCGTCGGCGGCGTCGGCTGGCATTCCTGACCGGGATCGTACATTCCCCCACGAGGTTGTCCGTTCACAAGAATCATCTGGTACGGCATTCCCCCTCCTGTAAACGCTTCCGTGCTCCAGCCGAACAGTGCGCCGTAAAATTTCTGCGCGGCCGCCACGTCGGACGTGCATAACTCAATCCAGCTCGGCGCGCCATGCCCCATTAAATCCCCCTTGCTGCAATCCATCTCGCCTGCCACCCCCGTCGCTGCCGTATCGCATGCGGTTTTATTCGTCGTTCCCATGGTGAATCCTCCTCGTTATATTGTCCATGATGGCGACTCCCGCCATCCCCCATGCCGACCTGAAACATCGGCTCCTTTCAACCGGCATGCGCCGGCTGAAACCCGTGTAAAGCGGCGGGGACGCCGCTTCTACTCATCTTCCGAACAACCCCCGCACGTAGGTTTTGTAGTGTGCGACGTTTTTTGTGAACAGTGTCAGGTCGCCGCTTGCCTTGTAGAGGATGAGCGTCCCCTGGAGCGTGGCGACGAGATAATCGGCCAATTCCTGCGTGTCGGGCGCTGGCTTGGGCCGGTGCATGGACACCGCTTCATCAAACCATGCCTTGTACATCGCCGTCCCCTGAATGAAGCATTGATTGCACTCCTCCCGAATCCGCGGATGCGTCGCGCTAAGTTCCTGAATAAAGTTTCCGAGGAGGCAGCTCTTGGGGGTCTTCGGGTCTGCCCCCTGCGCCAGGATAAAATCGAGCGCGCCAAAGAGGCGGTCGAGCGGGTCGCGTTCGGACTGAAACGGGGCCGATTGGATACGGACCCGTTTTGCGGCGACGAAGCGCCCGATTGCAGCGACAGCCAGCGCTTCTTTGTCCGAAAAATAATGAAAGAACCCGCCCTTGGTAACCCCCGCCGCCTCGCAGACCTCCGCGATGGAAGTGGCCGTGTACCCCTTCTCCAACATCAGCCCGATCGCCATATCCAATAACCGTTCCTGGGTGGAAGGGAACGACACATCGGGCTCTAACCCTGCCTCTGCCGTTTTCATGCGCAGGACAATACCAACCGGTTGGTATGTTGTCAAGGTATGCAAACACCTTGATGCCGGATAAATCGGCGGGATCGTTGGGTGATTCCATGATTCAGCTCTTCGTCTTCCGCTTGCCCTTGGCGGCCTGCGCGCGAACGGCAGCCTCGAAGGAACGATGTGCCCACGCGACGGCCTGCTCCCGGTCGTCCATCATCTCGTCCGGCGCCCGGTGATAGGACCTCTTCATGGTCTTGCCGTTTTTTCGTACTCGAAAGGAGGCAATCCTGCTTTGTCGAAGTGACTGACATTTTCAGCATCCACTTTCAGATAACTGGCGCTTTCTCACTTCAAGTGGGTAAACTGTAATAGTTTAGACTTAGTCTGACATTTCTAGTAAAATAACGACAAACAAAGA
>CAZOFZ010000032.1:0-15115 GCA_964579175.1 uncultured Nitrospirota bacterium
GCCCGGGTACAGGTGGAACTGGCGCAACTTCGGCACCGTCTTCCCTTCCTGTCCGAACGGAGTACCGCGCTCTCCCGCTTGACGGGGGGCATCGGCGGAAGAGGGCCGGGGGAGACCCGCCTCGAAATTGACCGCAGACGGGTACGCGACCGAATCGGACGACTCTCGCGTGAACATGAAGCGCTATCTACGGCGCGCGCGCGCCGACGCCGGATGCGAGTGGATCGCCGCATCCCGATCCTGTCGCTGGTCGGCTATACCAACGCGGGAAAGTCCACGCTCCTGAATGCCATGACGAAGAGCAGCGTCGAAAGCGGAGATGTCCTGTTCGAAACCCTGGACACGACCACGCGCCGTCTGAAATTTCCGCGCGAACGGGAGGTGATCCTGACCGACACCGTCGGGTTCATCCGGTCTCTCCCGGGCGATTTGCTGGGGGCCTTTCGATCCACGCTGGATGAACTGAAAGACGCGCATCTTCTGATTCACGTCGTGGATGTCGGCAACCCGCGATTTATCCGGCAGATGGAGACGGTCGAGCAGACGCTGGACGATCTTTCATTGTCCGGGACACCTGTGTTGCGGGTTTTCAATAAGATTGACCGGGTCCCGCCGGAAACCGTAACGGCGCTCTGCGCGCGATATAACGCCACGCCGGTTTGCGCGCTGAATCCGGACAGCCTCACCCCGCTGCTGTTGGCCATCGAGGCCCGTGTGTGGAAGCTGGAGCAAGGAAGGATGCTGCGCCCGGGGATGATACCGGCGCCCGGCCCGATCGCCACGGATGGGGGCATTCCACTACTTCTGACACACACGAACTATTGATCTTCAAGTAATAACGGGTACGATTCATTCCCCTCCTTATCCAAGGAGGGGTGAGGGGTGGTTTGAGAGGGCGCTCGAAGGCGGACACGTAAAACATGACGGGAAGAAGTCACCGGAGCAACCACCCCCTGCCCCTCCTCGAATGAGGAGGGGAGCAAGAAATGTATCCGTTATTAGTTAAACGTCAATAAGATGCTTTGGGTGGGACTGACGGGGGGAATCGCCAGCGGAAAGAGCACGGTCTCGCGCATGCTGCGCGAAATGGGGGCCTTTATTATTGACGCGGACACGCTGGCCCATGCCATGCTGCGAAAAGGGGCACCCGCCTATCTTCCGGTCGTGCAGGAATTCGGCGAGACGATTCTGGATGAAAACGGCGAGATCGATCGGGCCGTTCTGGGCGAGCAGGTTTTTGGCGACGCGGAACGCCGCAGGGCCTTGGAACGGCTGGTGCATCCGCATATTTTCCGCATGGCCGAGACGGAAAAAGCGGAGATCGCGCGCCAACACCCAAACGGTGTTATCGTGTTTGACGCGGCGCTCCTGATCGAAACGGGGAGCTATCTGAACATGGATTGCCTACTTTTGGTGTATGTGGATCGCCCCACGCAGGTGACGCGCTTAAGACAGCGGGATGGGATCGGCCTGGAGGCGGCGCAATGCAGGATTGACGCGCAGATGCCGTTGGATGAAAAAGTACGCTATGCGACCTTCGTCATTGATAATATGAAATCCCGCGAGGAGACGCGGGCGGAGACGGAACGAATTTATGCCCGGATGGCGGCAGCGGCAGTACGCGAGAGTAACGGAACGGCAGACGCGCCAGACTTAGGATCTGGTGGGTAATCCCCGTGGGGGTTCAAGTCCCCCCTCTCGCACCCAATCGGCGGGGATGGCGTGCGCCACCCCCGCGACCCAAACAAGCGTGAACCTGGACTGACTGGACCTTACTGGCCCAGGTGTTGTTTCAAAATCGCGTTTTCGGTAATTTTCGGGTTGCCCGCGCCCAGTTCGTTCGCCTTCTTGAATGCTTCTGCGGCCTCTGCGTGTTTCCCTTCTCCATCCAGCGAGATCGCCAGATTGAAATGGGCTTCGGCAAAACTGGGGTTCATGGAGACCGCCTCCTGGAAAAGGGGCGTCGAAACGGCATAATGCCCCTGGCTTAAATGGTCCACCCCTTCGTTGTTCTTGTCGGCTGCGGCCTGGTTGCTCATTCCGGACGGCGACATCAACGCGGGGCTGCCCGTGCTCCCTCCCCCGCCACCTCCGCCGGAACAGGCGGCAACCAGCAGCAGCACAAGCATCAACGATCCAGTCTTAGACATTTTTCTCCTCCTTCTTTAAGGTGTATTCCCCAACGTACCATGCGAACAAACGATCCTCTCCGTGCGAGGTGGATGATAATGCGAACGCGTCCGGCAATGCAAGAATAGGGCGGCCCAATGCGGTTTCTTGACAAGCAAGACATAGTGAGTATACTTACTACCGTTCGCGATGGAACCGCAGTTTGTGCGTGAGGTGGGCCCATGGCAAGGAAACAACTCGATGCAAGACGGAGCAAGGACCAGGGAGGAGCGGGCCATGCAACCCGGGATATCTGCGCGTTGTTTGACATTTCCAGGGCGACGCTTTTTCGTTGGGAACGAGAAGGACGGATTTCTGCCGTCTGGCGGGATTGGCGGAACTGGCGCCTCTATTCCGACCGGCATGTTGAAGAGATCCGAAGTATTGTCTCCCGACATTCCAGACGGGATAAATCGTAACCGGAAACGAAGCGGCGCGCGACGGAGATCGGCGAATGGCGTTCTTCTCTAAAAAAGAGTTGATCGGATTGGACATCGGCTCCGGCGCGATCAAGCTGGTACAGCTTAAACGATCGGGTAAGGGGTACCGTCTCGAGAAGTTTGGGGTCAAGACGTTGGATCCGGAACTCATCGTGGATGGGACGGTGATGGACGCGGGACGGGTCGTCTCTGCGATTCGGGAATTGCTTCGGGAGCAGTCGGTTGGCATCAAAGATGTCGCGCTTTCCATGTCGGGGCATTCCGTCATTGTCAGGAAGGTCGCTTTTCCTCTGATGAAGGAAGAGGAGATGGAAGAATCCATCCAGTGGGAGGCGGAACAGTATATCCCCTTCGACATCCAGGACGTGAATATTGATTTCCGCATTCTGGGCCCGGTGGATGTACAAGGCGGGGCGCCGACCCAGATGGAGGTGCTGCTGGTCGCCGTCAAAAAGGACAAGCTGGCGGAATATACGGGGTTGGCCACGGAGGCGGGCCTTCGGCCGGTGGTGGTGGATGTGGATGCCTTTGCCCTGGAAAGCATGTTGGATATGAACTATGAGGTTAACAAGGACGAACATATCGCAATTCTGGATGTCGGGGCCGGTGCGACCACCCTGAGCGTCTTGAAGGGGGGCGCCTTTGCGTTGATGCGAGACATCCCCTTCGGCGGGAATCGCTATAGCGAAACGATCCAGAGGACGTTCGGTGTTGACTACGAAGAGGCGGAACGGATCAAACGCCTTTCGCCGACGGGACGGGTGGATCGGGGGGCGGTGCTGAATAGCATGCGTGACCTGACCATGGAGTTCTCGGCGGAAGTTGCGCGTGCGTTCGATTATTTCAAGACGACATCGCACATCGAACGGGTGGATCGGATCTTTGTCGGCGGTGGCGCTTCCAAAGTGCCCGGTCTGTTTCCGCATCTGGAAGAAAAGATGCGGCTTCCGGTTACAGCGATCGATCCGTTCCACCGCATCCAGATTCCGGAGAAACGGTTCGATCTTGTTTTTGTACGGGAGATGGCGCCGCTGGCCGCCGTGGGCGTCGGCCTTGCAATGCGGCAGGCAGGGGATCGGTAGGCAATGACTCGAATCAATTTACTACAGAGAACCCGAAAGAAGAAGAAACAGGCGCCGGCCTCATTTCAGGCGGTGGTTTCCGTTCTTTTCGTCTGCGGGTTTCTGATGGCCCTGGGCTATGGCTGGATTTTTCTCAATGGCACGGCCACCCGTCTTCGCGTTGAGAAAAACAATCTTTCCCGCGAACTGGAAGTGCTTAAGGCCCAGCTTAAAGAGGTGGAAAACTTTGAACGCGACAAAAAAGCGGTGGTCGAAAAGATTGACATCATCCGGCAGCTCCAGAAAAATCAGACAATTCCGGTGCGCCTGCTGGTGGACATCAGTGAGCGTCTGCCGGAGCGCGTCTGGTTGACCCGCATTACGGAAGCGGCCGGCGTGATTGACCTGGAAGGGAAGGCGACCGGGAACGGAGAGATTGTGGACTTCATCAACAACCTCAAGAAGTCCACGTTTTTCACGAATGTCCAGATTCTGGAATCCCGGCAAGTCCTGGAGGCGAAAACCCCGATCTATACGTTCAAACTCAAGTGGTTGGTGATCGCCTGATCTGCGGGGGGAGGTATCATGGCAACGGCACTGGAAACGCTGAAGGGGCTGACCGGAAAACAGAGAATCCTGGCGTCCACCCTGATGCTGATGCTGGTTTCGGGCGCTTTCGTCTGGTGGATTTTCATTCCATACAGCGATGAGATTTCGCAACTGCGGGGTGCGGTTTCCGCGTTGACGAAAGACGTGCACGTACACCAGATCAAGACGCGCCACCTTGAGGAACTGAAGCGGGAAAATACGGAGCTCCAGCGCACGCTGGCGGCACTGCGGGAACAGTTTCCTCCCGAGGCCGAGGTGGAAATTTTCCTGAAACAGGTGTCGGAACTGGGCGAGAAGACGGGGTTGGATTTCAAGCTCTGGAAGCCGAGCGAAAAAAAGCGACATCCCTCCGGGCTCTATACGGAAGTGCCCGTCGCTGTGGAGGTGGCAGGTGAATATCACGCGCTGGGTCTTTTTTTCGACAAAATCAACAAACTGCCCCGTATCATCAATTGGGCGAATCTCAAGATGGGGAGCGCCAAAATCGAAGAGGGTCGGGTGTTAATTCAGACCGGCTTTCTGGCGACGGCCTTTGCGGCAGCCGAGGACGCGCCACCGCCTCCTCCCTCCAAGAAAGGGAAGGCCACCCTATGACACGAATGCTGTCCAGGATGATGTGGATGGGTCTCTGGGGGATGCTCCTGCTCGTCGGTTGCGGGAAGGCGGAAACGCCTAAAAAGCCTGTGTCGGTGCCGACGCCCCCTCCGGCCATTGCAGCGGTGGCAGCGGAAGCGCCGCAAAAGGAGGCCCCAAAAGGAGAGGAGAAGCCCACTTTTGCATACGAACCCAAGGGGAAGCGGGACCCCTTTCGGTCCCTCATCCGTGTGCCCACCCCCTCCGAAAAGAAAGAGATGGATAAACATCTGCCTCCCTTACGACGGGAGGAGATCAAGAATTTAAAGCTGGTGGGGATCGTGTGGGGCGATTTTGGGCATGAGGCAGTGATCGAAACACCCGACGGCAAGGGCTACCTTGTCCGACATGGGGCGTCGGTCGGAGCGAACCGGGGTGTTGTCAGCCGGATTGCGGAGACATTTTTGGTGATCGAGGAACGGCATATCGGCGTATTGGGCGAAGTGCGGATGCAGGAAGTGGTGATGGCGCTGCATCCCAAGAAGGAGGAGATGGAATGAACGGCCAAACCGTCCGTAAGGTAATAATGTTGATCGGGATGACCCTCGTCCTCTCCTGTGCTCCCCGGTCGTCACAGGTGATGACACGGAACGCTTCCCTGCCCGAGATTCAAACGATTGAGGTTTCTCCGGAGCAAGACAAGGCCACGGTGGTTGTGGTGGGGGAGGAGCCGATTCTCTACACGGCCTTTAACGTGGAAGACCCGGATCGCTTGATCATAGACCTCCCCGGCGTGGGTCTGGGCAGGTTCACACGCAAAATCGTTCCGGACGGCGGGCCGATTCTCTCGATTCTTCCCAGGGGAGGAGACAGAAAATCCCAGTTGGAGATCACACTGCTCCAAGGGGTGGAGACGGATGTCCGAACGGACGGGAACGACCTGATCATCGAAGTCGCGCAGAGACCGCCGGCGGCGAAAACGGGGGCCGTCCCTGCGATTGCGGCCACACCCGCCCCATCGTCCGCATCGCTTTCCGTTGCGGCGGCTGAGACCGTGCCACCCGCCACAACGGTCACGGAAGTCTATTTTGACCGTAAAGAAGGGTTGCGATTGGTGGTGACATCGGACGGGCGGCTCTCTCCGAAACACTTTCTCCTGGGCAAGGACCGTCTGGTGATAGACCTGCCCGATGTGAAGTCCCGCGTCAAACTGAAGGCCGTTTCGGTGGAGGACAGTGCCGTGCGGCAGGCGCGCGTCGGGAGACATTCGGATAAAGTACGTTTGGTTGTGGACCTTATGAAACCGGTCGTCTACTCGTTCAGGCAGGAGGGGACCCGTCTCATGGTCCATCTCCGACCTGCATCCGGGGGAGAGTCCACGTTCCTCCCGTCTGGCGCGGAAGAGATGGAAACGCGCCCAATGGCGTCCGCAGCCTCCGTGCCTGCGCCTGAAGTGCCCGCAGCACCGACCACCCCGCCCATCGTCTCTCCGCTGCCTGTCGCAGTCGTTGCACCTGCTGTGCCGATGAGGGAGGAAGCGCTTCCGCCGGGTGCTCCGACACCCCCTTCGGCGGTGCAACCGATTGCCGACCTGGCGGTAGAGTCCCCCGTGGAAGAAGTCCCACAGGGGAAGAAGTACGTCGGGAAGAAGATTTCCATGGACTTTCAGGACGCGGACATTGCCCATGTCATCCGGCTGATCGCGGACGTCAGTGGCCTGAACGTCGTTTTGGCGGACGATGTCAAGGGGAAGGTGACGATGAAACTGGTGGATGTCCCCTGGGATCAGGCGTTCGACATCGTTCTCAAGGCGAACAACCTGGGCCAGCGCAGGGAGGCGAATATCGTGCAGGTTGCCACGTTGGCCAACCTGACGAAGCAGCAAGAGGAGGAGGCAAAGGCCAAGGAGAGCCAGGTGAAGGCGGAGGATCAGGTGACCCGCATTCTGTATATCAACTACAGCAAGGCAGGCGATCTGGCCGAATCGTTGCGGAAGAGTCTGTCGCCCCGTGGCGATATCACGGTGGACGCGCGTACCAACACGCTGATCGTGAAGGACATTCCGAAGCACGTGGAAGATGTGGCGCAGCTTGCCAAAACACTCGATACACAAACGCCCCAGGTGCTCATCGAAGCGCGGGTCGTTCAGGTTGCGCCCACCTTTAACAAGAGCCTTGGCATTCAGTGGGGGGCAAATTACCAGGACAACGTCAATGCAAATCGGATCGGGCTGAACACGGGCACGACCGGGGCCTTCGGCGCCTCCATCCCGGATTTTGCCGTCAATCTCCCCGCAGCGCCCAGTTTTGGCGGCGTCGGCTTTACGTTCGGCCGGTTGACGAGCAACCCGATCAATCTGGATTTGCGTCTCTCTGCCGGCGAATCGCAGGGTTTGACCCGTATCGTCTCGACCCCCAAGGTGACCGTTCTGGACAATCAGGAGGCCAAGATCGCACAGGGCGAATCCATCCCGTTTGCCACCACCTCTGCGGATGGCACACAGACGACGTTTGTGGATGCCAACCTCAGCCTGCTGGTCACCCCGCGCATCTCCCCGGACGGGAGTATTCTGATGAAGATCAACATTACAAAGAACTCTCCCGGGCCGGTGCAGCCGGGGGCGTCCGGACCGAGCATCCTCAAGAAAGAGGCCTCCACGAATGTGTTGGTCAAAGACGGTGAAACGACGGTGATCGGGGGGATTTATGAAACGACGGATACCGACTCGACCAGCGGTGTGCCCTATCTGATGAAGCTTCCCATCATCGGAAATCTGTTCAAAAAAACCGAAAAACGGGAGACGACCTCCGAGTTGCTCGTCTTCCTGACCCCCAAGGTGGTCAAGTAACGGTCGGTGAAAAACATTGTGCTGCTAGGATTCATGGGGACGGGGAAGAGTGCCGTGGGTCGGCGTCTTTCGGCCTCCATGGGATACGATTTCGTGGATACCGATCGGGTCATCGAGCAGCGGAAGCAAAAGACGATTGCCGGAATTTTTTCGGATTGCGGAGAGGCGGAATTTCGGCGAATGGAGTCGGAGGTGGTGCGGGAATTATCGCGACAGACCGGATGTGTGATTGCAACCGGTGGCGGTGTGGCGCTCAATTCGGACAATCTGGCGCAGTTGCGGCAGGGGGGTATTTTGGTGGCGCTTCAAGCGCGTCCTGAAGTGATCCTAAAGCGGGTGGGAAGGCGTGTTGGAGAGCGTCCGCTGCTGCGGGGCGCGGATCCCCTTTCCAGGATTCAGTCGCTTCTAGCGGATCGGGCCGCTTGTTATCGCGATGTGGATTTAACGATTGACACCTCCGATCTTTCCACGGAAGAGGTGGTGCGTCGGATTGAACAACAGGTGTGTGCGCTTGAAAGTCACAAGAATCCCGGTTGATCCGGGGCACCAGCCGTATGACGTGATCATCGGCCGGGGGGTGCGGGCTTTCGTAGGGCGGTTTCTGCGTGAACTTTCGGTGGTAGGGGGGAAGGTGGCCGTGGTGACACATGCCAAAATAGACCGTTTTTATGGACGGGAAGTCCGGGCCGGTCTGGTCGAGGCGGGATATGACCCGATGACGATTCTGGTTCCCCAGGGGGAGCGACACAAGACGCTCGACCAGGTGGAGCGGATTTATGATCGGCTGATCCAAGGCCGATTCGAGCGAAGTTCCACGCTGGTGGCGTTGGGGGGGGGGGTGATCGGGGATATGACCGGGTTTGCGGCCGCCACGTTCCTGCGAGGCATTGCCTACGTGCAGGTCCCGACGACGGTCGTGGCGCAGGTGGATGCGAGCATCGGTGGGAAGACGGGGGTGGATCATCGCCATGGCAAGAACCTCATCGGCGCCTTTCATCAACCGAAGCGGGTTTGTATTGACCCGGAGGTGTTGGCCACGCTCTCGCGGCGGGAATATATCGCGGGCCTTGCGGAAGTGGTGAAGTATGGCGTCATTGCCGATGCGGAGTTTTTCGGTCATCTGGAGGCCCGTGCCGATCTCCTCCGGATGCGGGACGCGCATGTGCTGGAAGACTGCATTAAGCGGTCCGCCGCGATCAAGGCTCAGGTGGTCTCTGCGGATGAACGGGAGTCGGGCCTGCGGAAGATTCTCAACTATGGCCATACGCTGGGGCACGCGGTCGAGACGTTGACCGGCTACGCACACTATAAACATGGCGAGGCGGTGGCAATCGGCATGATGGCTGCGGCCCGCCTCTCCCATGCCATGGGCCTCCTGGCATCGGATGCGGTCGAACGACAAAGACGACTGCTGATACGGCTGGGACTTCCGACGGAATGCCCCGACCTTGCGCCGGATCGAATCATCGACGTGATGGCGCTGGACAAGAAAGTGTCGGACGGGGAGATCGTCTTTGTCCTCCCGGAAAAGATCGGTGCCGTGCGGACGGAGCGGGTTGACCGCAGTACGCTTCGGCGTTTTCTAAGGAGTGCACAATGAAAAACAATCTCTTTCTTCCAGATATTGCGTTTCGTGGACGGCGCGATCGTGCCCAGGACGCCTTTGCCAAACGGGCCGGAATCGTTTTATGTCTTCTATCCTTGCTGGCCTTTTTGCTCTCGGGATGCGGTGACGACCTGGCCCCCATGGACGCCACGGTAACAGGCCCCTCGGATGATACGTCTACAGTGACGGCGGAGACGGGTTTCGTCAGCTATACGGACCTGCTTTTTAAGGTGACCAATGCGGCGGGTCAACCTGTTTCGGGCGTGGAGATCGAGTTCCAGACGCATGGGACGATCGGCGCGGTCTTCATTACGGATGTCAACCGAAATGCGACCGGCGATGTGACGTTTGCCGAAACGAAGACCGACGATCGCGGTCTGGCCACCGTCTCCGTCCGACTGGACCTGCCGGCCTGCGACCCTTCCGCCACCGAAGACCCGGTCATCGAGGGTGGGGTATCCGCCAGCGTCGGCGTTTCAAGTGACACCTTTGTATCGTCCATCACGCTCGATTGCGTTGCGGGAAGCGGCACTTCTTAACAGGGGGCTTCCATGAAAAAGATGAAGAGATGGGTCGTTCTATCGTTGGCTTCGATGCTGGTTTTTGTCGGCAGCGGGTGTTCGAACGATACGGTCACGGACAATACGCCCCTTGCCACAACGCGGGGAGGACCGGGGGGAGGCGCAACGAACACGGCGGCCACGATCACGGTTTCCGTCTCGCCCGCAACCGGTTTGAGCGCCCTGGGGACGGCGACGGTGTCTGCCACCGTCCTGGACAGCGCCGGACTGTCCGTTCCAGACGGGACGGTGGTTGCGTTCGAAGTGGATAACCCATCTCTGGGGGCGATCACACCCACGGCCACCACCGTATCGGGCGTGGCGACGGGGACTTTTACGGCCTCCAACGTCGCCGGAACGGCGGTCGTCACGGCGACTTCCGGCACGGCCGGCGGTACGGCCTCGGTAACGATCGTGGGTGCCGATATCGGCAGCATCCAGTTCCTCTCGGCCTCGCCCGACGTCATCGGCGTCAAAGGTTCCGGGCAGACGGAAAATTCGATCATCACTTTTTCGGTGCAGGACATTAACGGTCAGCCGGTTTCGGATGGGATCGAGATTGACTTCACCCTCAGCGGTCCCCAGGGGGGAGAGACCTTCAATCCCACGACGGCCTCCACAAAAGGGGGACAGGTGCAGACCACACTCCAGAGTGGGTCGGTGGCCGGGCCGGTTCGGATTACGGCCACCACAACGTTAAATGGTGTAACGATTTCGTCGTCCTCCACGACGGTCTCCATCGGCGGCGGTGTCCCCTCGATGACCCATTTTTCATTCGCGGCTGTCACGTTGAATCTGGCCGGGCTCTCTTATGATAATTTGCAGACCACGTTAACCGCCTTTCTGGCGGATCGGTTTGGAAACTTCAATGTCCTGAAGGGGACTTCCGTCTCGTTTTACACGGAGGCCGGGGCCGTGGATGCCAGTAATACGACGGAGGAGACGGGCATCGCATCCGCCATCTTCCGGACGCAAAACCCCAGGCCCCTCGACTTTTCTCTGCTTACGTTTGGACAGGTTGACCCAGGGACTGCCGCGCTGAACGATGCCGCGGCACTGCTGGAGGGTGATCCCTTCAATGGGCTGTCACAGGTGATTGCCGTGACACGGGGCGAGGAGTGTTTCGTGGACAAAAATGGGAATGGTCTGTTCGATGGCACGGGGGTGGATGGTTTTCCCCTGGCAGACTGCGATATTTCAGAACCGTTCATAGACCAGGATGACGACGGGGTTTATGACGCCGCGAATGAGCAATATATTGACGGCAACAACAATGGCGTTTTTGACGGTCCCAATGGCGTCTGGGACGAGAACCGGATGATTTGGCAGCCACTCTGGATTACCTTTAGCGGTCAGCCTGGAATTACAGTCGTCACCCCGGGAGTGGACTTTCCTTTCTTTGTAGGGAACCTATCCTCGCAGGAGTTTCATCTCTGTGTTGCGGACAAAAATTCAAACGCCCCGATGGCAGGGAGCACGGTTGAAGTGACGGCGACAAAGGGCAAACTTGTGGGTGGGGGGCCATTCACGGTGCCGGACATCCCTTATGGGCCCTACTGTTTTAAGTTTGCATTGTTGGATGAAACGAAGGACGATGACCCGCCCGTGCCGGCCTTCGTGGAGATTACGACCGTGTGGAAAGTGACGACAAATGTTCCGGGTTATACCGTGGGCGATATTACCGAATATCAACGCCTGAGCGGCTCCATCGATTAGGCGATTAGGTACCGTGTGCCTTCATCCATGCGTAAGCGCCTGGATGAGGGCGCGGGCCTTGTGCAGCGTCTCCTGGTATTCCGCATCGGGGTCCGAGTCGGCAACGATACCACCCCCCACTTGAAACGTCATCTCCTGACCGCATCGCACCCAGGTGCGGATCGCGATGTTCAGGTCCATCTCCCCCGCAAAACTCAAGTAGCCGATCGCGCCGGTATAGATGCCGCGCGATCGCCCCTCGATTTCCGTAATAATTTCCATGCAGCGAATTTTGGGGACCCCTGTGATCGTCCCGCCGGGGAACAGGGCCCGCAGCGCGTGCAGCGGCAGAAGCCCCTTTCGTAACAGCCCGGAGACCCGTGACACCAGGTGCATGACGTGCGAGTAGCGCTCGATCTCCATGAGCGCATCCACGCGCACCGAACCATATTGACAGACGCGCCCCAGGTCGTTACGCGAAAGGTCCACCAGCATGAGGTGCTCCGCCCGCTCCTTCCGACTGGCATAGAGCATCTCCGCCATCCGTGCATCTTCCTGAAGATTTCCCCCTCGGGGTGCGGTCCCGGCAATCGGCCAGGTCTCCAGGCGATCTCCCTCGGGATGCCTTTGAAGCCGCACCAGTCGTTCCGGCGATCCGCTTGCAATCTGAATCTCACCGATCGAGAGATAGGCCGCAAAGGGGGAGGGGTTGATCTGTTGCAGCCGTTTGTAAACGGGAAACGGGGGAGCGGGATAATCGGGGATGGAAAAACGCTGGGAGAGATTGATCTGGAAAATATCTCCGGCTGCAATGTAATCCTTGGCGCGCCGGACATTTTGAAGATACGCCTCCCGTGTCGAATGGGGTAGTGGCACGGTATGAGTGACGGGCGCATCCGCCTCTTCTTGCGTGGCTTCCAGGCACCGCTGGAGCATTTCGATCTTTCGATGGCCCTCCCGAATCGCGTCTTGCGGCTGCTTCCCCATCCGAATCTTTGGGGTCGGGTGGTAGAGGAGATGGAACTGCCCCGAATGATGGTCTGCGATCACGAAAAAGTCGAGGAAGAGCAGGTAGATGTCCGGAATACGAAGATCGCTGCGGCGGGGTTTGGGGAGTTTTTCAAATTGCGAAATCAGGTCGTAGCCGAAATAGCCGACGACACCGCCATACAGAAAGGGCATCTCCGAAAGTGTCGGTGTCTCCGCCGGATTGGTGCCGGACGGACGAAATCGGTCCAACCAGTGTTGAAGCGCCGCCATGGGGTCTCGCTTGTCGCACCAGATCGCGGGGCGCGCGCCGTCCAGATAATGAAATTCCGAGTGGGCCCCACGGCTTTTAAACAGGGCAAACGGACAACCGCCAAAAAGAGAGAACCGCCCGTCGAACCAGCCATGACTGGCGCCTTCTAACAGGAAGGAAAAGGGGGAAAAGGCCGCCTTTTGGAATGCCGCGCGCAGGTCCTGGATGGGTAGGGTCGTGACAATCGGAGGGGGGTCGGGGAGGGGTTTGCCCTGCTCGATCGGGTGCCTCACGGCGTCATTTCCGCGAAGGGAGCGTCTCCTCGTTTCGGGTCGCGCGATGCCCGCTCGGCTTCGGAAATCTCCGTCAAAATGGATTCGGTCATCCGGATCCGGTCGTCCGCCTCCAGGATCGGTCGCCCCACCACGATAAAGTCGGCCCCATCGCGGATCGCCTGCCGCGGACTGGCGCATCGCTTCTGATCGTCCACGATCCGCTCCGGGGCCGGGCGGATACCGGGGGTCACTTTTTTAAAAGAGGCCGGATAGTGCGAAAGCAGCGGCAGCTCCCAGGGAGAGGCCACCACGCCATCCAGTCCGTTCCGACAGGCCAGATCGGCCAGATGGACGACCATCTCCGAAAGAGAGAGGGTGCCCCGAAAGGTCTCCTGTAGACGTGCCGAATCGGTGCTGGTGAGGATCGTGACCCCAAGCAACGTGGGGGGCGATATCCCTTCGCGCACGGCGGCGGTGTCGAGCGTCTCGCGCGTCCGCCGCATCATTTCGCTTCCGCCGAGGGTATGGAGCGTCAGCATCCGAACGCCCATCCGCGCGGCCTCCAGTACGGCATGGGCGACGGTGTGCGGAATATCGTGGAACTTCAGATCGAGAAAGATGCTACAGCCCCGACCTTGAATTTCCCGGACGAGCGTGGGGCCAGCGGAAGTATAAAGGGTGGGACCGATCTTGAATGTCTGAACCAAGCCACGAAGCTGATCCACGATCCGAAGCGCCTCTTTCGGATTGGGGACATCCAACGCCGGAATCAGCCTTGAAGAGAGAGGCATTTTCAAACACGAAGACAAATCAGGGGGATGTGCACACGGCACATCCCCCTGTCAGAGGAACAAAGGTTAGCGGATCGGGCCTATTCGCACTTACCGCCGCCCAGACTGCGCTCGAAAAAGACGATTTTCCATAATTCGTCCTTGGTGACCGTGGGCGTTTCCGGTAGTCCAAGTTCGGATTTGCCGCCTTTAATATATTTAACCATGCCCGTGCCGTCCGGGTGACTGGGTTTTCCTGCCGTGGAAAAGTCGCCCTTCGTGCCATTGGAGGCGACCCAGAACATCTCGCCGCAGCTTTTCGCCTTGTGGAACGCGGGATTGGTAAAGTCGCGCGGGCCCACCTTGGTGAGCGATGCAGCCCCCACCCCTTTTCCTTTTCCATCGTTGCCATGGCACATAAAACAGGTGGCGATGCCATTGAACAGCTTCTCTCCCTCTTTAATCGCCGCCGGTGTCATGGGGAACGGGGGTTTGAGCGCCTTGGCTGCGGCAATTTTATCGGGGGGGACCCTCGGTTTGAGCGGATCGTGCTCCGGTTTGATCTCCTGCGCCATCGCCGGGATCGAAAGGGCCATCACAAATGAAAAGGCAAGCCACGCGATTTTCTTCATCGTCTTTTTCTCCTTGGTTTTTGCAATTGCGTCATCCAACGTGACACCCTCGTACGCTGTATCGGTAGGAAGATGGGCAACCCAACACCCATATACGAGGGAGCCCGACTTCGGATACGGGCCCTGTCGCCGACGGCTCCTTTTTACCCTACCTCTCCGTAAATTGTCAACGGTTCGCGGGAACGAGATCGGGTTGAAAACGGCCCAGAGCCACTCCCTATAGAGTCGTTGGCCACCCAGTCCAGATAGGATCGCTCGGTGTGAATGGAGTCGTGCTGCAAACGGAGCACTTGCCGTACCTCATCGAGAAGTTTGGGATACATATTGCCTCATGAAAAAATCTACCTAAAAAGGTAGAAGTTCTCCTCCTGGGGTGTTTGGACGAGGAGGGTAAAATTACGAAGGGTTTTGCGGGACAGTATCGGCGATCGAGCAAGAAGGGGAAGAAGGCGTTGTTGAACAGTTTCGTCGAGGCGACGGGATAGAACCGGCATGACGCGGCGTGGTTGTTGAGCCACCATGGCCGGAAGGTTTACATCAACCGCTCGGTTTCCGTCCGCGCCGATATTCGCCTCAAGCCGCACCCCGCGATCGAATGTGTACGACGAGGCGGTAGCGGTGCCGTTGATCCAGGTTT
>CAZOFZ010000033.1:0-14651 GCA_964579175.1 uncultured Nitrospirota bacterium
TTATGAAACCATTAATAAGGGCACCTCTAAAAATCGTCACGAGCGGCCAAAATGCAAGGCGCACGGAGCACAGGAACCGCAAGGTACGCGTTGTACATGAGGACTCCGAGCACCGCACAACGCAGCAGTTTGGACGCGCAGTAGGTGTTCAGAGACGCCCTTAAGAATCCGCCCCTTTGGTAACGGGATTCGGAGGATCATTTAAAACCTGCGTCCCGGCCAGCGCGTCCCCCATGCGCAATCCCGCGGGACTGCCCACCACCAGCAGAAATTCGACGCAGACAATCAGGAAGACCAAAAAAACGCCGATATAAGGAATGCAGAAGAGCAGGTAGGCCACCGCCCAGGGAAGGTTACGAAAAATGGACGCTTTGAACGAGGCCCCCCCGCCACCTGCGACCGTACGCAGGCCAATCAGTCGCTTCCCAAGGCTCCTTCCGCCGGAAGCGCCATCCGAGAGCAGGATGTAGGCCATGCCGATCCAGAAACTGACCGGAAGCGGTATCTGATAGATCGTGACGACGACGAGCAGGTCCAAACACTTTGCAATGGAACGGTTCAGAACGTTCGCTTTTTCGCCTCTGACCTCGACTTCCAATGCGGCACTCGCAAAACGACACGGCGATTACTATAGCGACAACCCGATCACTTTTTCAACGTATTATGAAACGTCCTTGTCCCGTGCACAGCGAAAGCCCACCGTGTTTTCTCCCCGTTCCGGATGCGCCCCGCCAAATCGCTTCGAGACCCGCAGATCGTGCGCCGTGCTGTGGTAGGAACCGCCGCGATAGACCACCACGTTGTTGATGTCCGGCGCATCCGGGCCCTTGGGATTTCTAAAGGGGGACGTCTTGTAGTAAAACTGATCGTACCAGTCCGAGACCCATTCCGACACATTGCCCGCCATATCATAGAGTCCGTATGGGCTTCGGCCCCGTTCGAATTTTCCGACCGGCGCGGAGTAGGCGTAACCGTCTTCGTCCCCCCGTCCGTTGGCCAGACGGACATCGAAGAGATCGCCCCAGGGCCATATCCGCTCGGTATCGCCCCGCGCCGCCTTCTCCCATTCGGCCTCCGTGGGCAGACGCCCACCCGCCCATTTACAATAATCGAACGCATCCACCCACCGCACCCCCACGACCGGCTGATCCTCTCCCATGAGCAGATTGACGTCGTCTTCGAACACCGGAATTTCAGGAAGCGGTCGTCGTAACATCTTTGCAAAGCGCCGGTAATCGCCGTTTCGGACCTCGTACTGGTCAATATAATACGCGTCCAGATAGATCACCCGCTGTGGCTGTTCATCGAAGTCCCCCTCCTTGCCCCCTCCCATCGTAAACGCGCCGGAGGGGATCAACACCATCACCCGCCCGTCGCCCCCCTGAATGGTTTTAAGCTGGCGATAGTCGGCCTGCGCAAATTCCGGTATCGCATCTTTTTCCGTGGGAATCTCTTTGACCCGCGCCTCCAGCAGACGGGCTTTCTTCCGCTCATGGATCAACGAAAACATCGTCAGGGCCGTCAGAATAACCATCAGACCGGCAATCCCCAGAACCACTCCACGACTCATCGGCCCTCACGCGACATCGTCATCAATCCATCTGCACAATGGCGACACAATACGCTCAAAGTCGCCGTGACTTCAAGACAAGTTTGCCCCACCCACCTCCTGCATCGAGAGGATGCGGTCCACACGGAAGACCCGCTCGTCCTTCCGCTTGTGGCACCAGGCGGTCATCCCCAGAAACGACTTGTTTTGATATTCCATCTCTCCGACGTCAATCGGCGTCACCCGGCGGCGGCTCTTGTCGTCCGTGGCCTTCAGATAAACAATCTCCAGGTCGCGCCCGGACTGGATGGCCGTCTCGATCTGCGCGATCTTCCGGTCCAGCGGGTTTTTCTCTTCCGACAGGCGATATTGGCAGCCGGTGATAAACTTTTGGATACGCCGATCCAGCAGGATATGCCCTTTCTTCACCGGACGGGTCAGGAGCAGCCCATCGAGTCGCCGCAGTCGGCTGAGGGCCACATACATCTGACCGTGCGAAAATGTCCCACGCGAGAGGTCAATGACCACCCGGTCAAACGTGAGCCCCTGGCTTTTGTGAATCGTGATCGCCCAGGCCAGCTTCACCGGCATTTGGACAAACTGCCCCACCGACGTGGCATTCAATCGCTTCGCGTCGGCATCCAATTCGAACCGGAACATCTCCCATGCATAGGGTGCCACCTCCTCGTCGTTCCCGTCGGGCAGCGTCACGGTGAGGAGGTCGTTCTGGACGTCAATCTTCCTGATTTGCGCCATCGTTCCGTTGACCCAACGGCCCAGATTGTCGTTGTTGAGCAGCATCACCCGCGCGCCCACCTTCAACTCCAGACTCCCATCCGTCGGCCAGGCCTCTTCGCCAAAATCACCATCCACGAACGCCGTGAAGGTCTCCGTTTTGGCCGGGAGCCTGGCCATCTGCTGTTGGTTGATCTCGCGGGCCTTCGCGTTGGTCGTGGTGAGAAAGACATAGTCGCGTACGGCGTCCATATCGATCGTCTCCCGCACCTGCGCGTTGAGTCGGGCCAGGTCCTCCGGCAGAACGGTCTCGTTCCGGACGCGGTTCAAAATGTCCAGGAAGGCATTGTCGGTCTGGCGAAAAGTCTGCGTCAACTCCACCCAGGTCCAGATCGGGCCGGTGTAGGCGCGCGCGCTGAAGAAGTAGGGGGTTTCGTAGAAGCCCTCGAAAATTGCCCGTTCCTCGCGGGAGACCACCGGGGGGAGCTGATACAAATCGCCAAAGAAGACCATTTGGACGCCGCCAAACGGCGATCCAGGCGCGCGTCCGTTGAGTTCGAGAAAGCGGGCAACGGCATCCAGGAGGTCCGCGCGCACCATCGAAATCTCGTCAATCACCAACGTGTCTATTTTCTTGTAAAGGCGTTGTTTGGTGGGGGTCAGTTTTTTGATCCGCTCGACGGTGACGTCCGGCTTGAATTTGAAGAAGGAGTGGATCGTCTGCCCCGCGATGTTCACGGCGGCCACGCCGGTGGGGGCCAGGACGACGATGTTCTTCTTCGTCGTCTCTCGGAAGTGCCGCAGCAGCGTGGACTTGCCGGTACCTGCCCTGCCGGTGACAAAGACATTTTCCCCCGTCTGCTCGATCAGGTGGAGGGCCTGCTGAAATTCAGGGGTGAGTGTGAGCCGGACGGGTTGTGTCATGGGAAACAATCGGCGGGGATATCTTAATCTGCCCTAAAAAATGCCCCGCCCGTTTTTTGCGATGGAGAAGGCATCGAATGCGGCCAGGATAAAGCAGACGATATTGATCAGGACGGCATTGGGCCAGTAGTCCGAAATCGTGTACATGAAATAGTTCCCGACCAGAAAGACACCCCCCCGGAGATAAGACCGGACAAACAGGTGTCCCAGTCCCGCGAAAACCAGCGAGAGCAGCGCCGCGACAACCGGCTTCCAACGCATTCCCTTCGCGCCCTCTACCGCTTCCATAGCGCTTTTAAGCCTTTCAGGGAAAACCAGAGAATCCCGATGAACAGGACGTAGATCACGACCAGGGCGGCCTTGGGCGACATCGGATAATAGGCACGGGCCACCACGATGACCAAACCCAGCAACAGTTGCGCGACGAGGATATAGCCCCCACCACTTCCTTTTTCGAACATGGCGATGCCCTAAAAGAACGACAGCAGGCGGCCCAATGTCTCGCGCAGGCGCTTGCGTTCCACGATCATGTCAATCATGCCATGCGCGATCAGGAATTCGGCCCGTTGAAAGCCTTCGGGAAGCTGCTGCCGGATGGTTTTTTCGATCACACGGGGTCCCGCGAAACCGATGAGCGATTTGGGTTCCGCCAGAATAATGTCCCCCAGCATCGCAAAACTGGCGGTGACGCCACCGAAGGTGGGATCGGTCAGGACGGAAATATAGGGGAGCTTCTCGGATTGGAGACGGGCAATCGCGGCGCCGGTCTTGGCCATCTGCACCAGGGAGAAGATCCCTTCCTGCATCCGGGCCCCGCCGGACGCAGAGAAGACCACCAGCGACGCACGGCGCGCGATCGCGCGATCCACGCTGCGGGTCAGCTTCTCGCCCACCACGGAGCCCATGCTGCCGGCCATAAAGCCGAAGTTGAAGACCCCCAGGACGACGGGATGGTCTAAAATGGTCCCCTCGCCCACAACCAGGGCATCCAGTTGGCCGGTCTTTTCCTGATGTTGTTTCAGACGGTCTTTATAGCGGACCGTGTCTTTGAATTGGAGGGGGTCTATCGGCGCAACGTGGCGGTCCTGTTCCGTAAAGCTTCCCTCGTCCACCACCATCCGAATCCGCTCTTCAACGGAGATCGAAAAGTGGTAGTCGCATTTGGGGCAGACCCTGGCGTTGCGATCGAGTTCCTTGCGGTAGACAATCTCGCGGCAGTTGTTGCACTTGACCCAGAGGCCGTCCGAAACCTTCGCGCTGCGCGGATCCTCGTCCGATTTTCGCTTAAACCAAGCCATGCGTCATTGTACCATGACAGGCTGGCATTCGAACACCGTAACGGGCACCTCTAAAAACCGACTGCGCATCCAAACTGCTGCGTTGCGCGGTGCTCGGAATCCTCGTGTACTTCCATGTACACTCCGGTCCCTGTGCTTCGTGCGCCTTGTATTTTGGCCGCTCGTGACGGTTTTTATAGGTTCCCTAACCTTGCCACCATGAGAGGCAGAGGCGCGGGAAAGATCGTGGGTCTATGTCCCCATGTCCCAGGAGGCCAGATACTTTTTCTGTTCCGCGGTCAGCTTGTCAATTCGGATGCCCATCGCGGTCAATTTCAGCCGGGCGATTTCGGCGTCAATGTCTGCGGGCACGGCGTAGACCTTCTTTTCGAGACGCTTGGCATTTAGGGCCAGATGCTCCGCCGAAAGGGCCTGGTTGGCAAAGCTCATGTCCATGACGCTGGAAGGATGTCCCTCTGCGGAGGCCAGGTTGATCAGACGCCCTTCGCCCAACAGGTTGAGCCGTCGTCCATCGGACAGCGTATACTCATCCACAAAGTCCCGAATCGTGCGCATCCGCTTGGCCATCTTCGCGAGGGCCGGGATGTCAATTTCAACATTGAAGTGCCCGGAATTGCAGACGATCGCCCCATCCTTCATCGCCTCGAAATGCTCCTTCCGAAGCACTTTGATGTCGCCGGTCACCGTGATAAAGAAGTCCCCGATCGGGGCAGCCTCGGCCATCGGCATCACGCGGTATCCATCCATCACCGCTTCGATGGCCTTCAGCGGATCGATCTCCGTCACCACCACATTCGCCCCCATGCCGGCAGCCCGCATGGCGATGCCGCGACCGCACCAGCCATAGCCCGCCACCACCAGCGTGGAGCCCGCAATTAAACGGTTCGTGGCCCGCAGCACGCCGTCGAGGGTGCTCTGGCCGGTCCCATACCGATTGTCGAAAAAGTGTTTGGTGCTGGCGTCGTTGACCGAGATGACCGGAAATTTCAGCACCCCCTTCTCCGCCATGCTTCGCAGACGAATGACCCCCGTCGTGGTCTCCTCCGTACCGCCGATGATGCCCGGGATCAACTCCGGATGGTCGGCATGAATGGTGGAGACCAGATCGGCGCCATCATCCATCGTCATGGTCGGCTGGTGCGCAATCGCCGACCGGATATGCTTGTAGTAGGTCGCGTTATCCTCCCCTTTGATGGCGAAGGTGGCAATCTGGTAATGATGCACCAGTGTGGCCGCAACGTCATCCTGCGTGGACAACGGATTGGATGCGCAGAGCACCACGTCGGCCCCGCCCGCCTTCAGGGTGTCCATCAGGTTGGCCGTTTCGGTCGTGACGTGTAAACAGGCCGAGATCCGCACGCCTGCGAGCGGTTTTTCCTTCTTGAATCTCTTCTTGATCAGACGGAGCACCGGCATACTCTGCTCGGCCCACTCCATCCGAAGCCGTCCCTTTTCGCTCAATCCAATATCTTTGATGTCGTAGTCCATATCATTCACTCCTAATCCTCATTTGTCCGTTTTTAATTTTTTAAAGGGGAGGCTGGGAGGGGTTCGAATCCCGTCAAGACTGTTTTGAGACTGTGGAATCCCCAAACCGACCCGATCCGCTACACGCCCGCGGCGCGGCGGAGGACGTCGGACAAGTCCGTGGCCTCCCAGGTGAAGTCGGGGTCGTTGCGCCCGAAGTGCCCGTAGGCGGCGGTCTTTTTGTAGATCGGGCGACGTAATTTGAGGTGGTCAATGATCCCCTTCGGCGTCATCGGAAAGTGATCGCGCACCAGCTTGGACAGTTTCTCCGGTGAGATCTGCCCCGTCTGCTGCGTGTCCACCAGCACCGAAACGGGGTCTGCCACCCCAATGGCATAGGCAATCTGCACCTGGCACCGTTCGGCCAGCCCCGCGGCCACCAGGTTTTTGGCAATGTAGCGGGCCATGTAGGAGGCCGAGCGATCCACTTTGGAGGGGTCCTTCCCGGAAAACGCGCCGCCACCGTGGTTGGCGGCCCCGCCATAGGTATCCACAATGACCTTTCGTCCGGTGAGGCCGGTATCCCCCTGCGGGCCGCCAATCACAAAACGGCCCGTCGGATTGATATGATAAATAATCGTTTCGTCATCCAGCATCTCGTGCGGCAACACCGGACGCACCACCTGCTCGATAATGTCTTCCCGAAGCTCATGCAGCGTGATGTCGGGGCTGTGCTGGGCCGAAACGACCACCGTGTGAATCCGCGCGGGCTTTCCGTCGCGGTATTCCACCGTCACCTGCGATTTCCCGTCCGGGCGCAAGTAGCCCAATACTCCGCTCTTGCGCACTTCGGTCAGCCGCTTGGTGATCTTGTGTGCCAGCATGATCGGCATCGGCATCAGCTCCGGCGTCTCGCACGTGGCATAGCCGAACATCAGGCCCTGATCTCCCGCCCCGCCCGTATCCACACCCATGGCAATATCGGGCGACTGGCTGTGGATGGCGGTGAGCACCGCGCACGTCTCGTAGTCGAATCCATATTTCGCACGGGTATAGCCCACCCCTTTAATCGTCTCCCGCACGATGTCCGGAATCTCGACGTAGCAGGAAGTCGTAATCTCCCCGGCCACCAGCGCCAGGCCCGTCGTCAGGATCGTCTCACAAGCCACGCGACCGGCGGGGTCTTGTCCGATAATGGCGTCCAACACCGCGTCCGAAATCTGATCCGCGATTTTATCCGGATGCCCCTCCGTCACCGACTCCGACGTGAACAGATAACTCGATTTACTCATCGTTACTCCTTATCGCTCAAAGAATTAGGACGGAGACGTTGTCGGTAGAACGACCCAGATCAACACCCTAAATCCGGGTGGAACGCGTTGCTGGATGGCATTATGGCAGCGGAACGTCTAGGGCTTTGCAGATGCGACGCGCAACAAATACTTGTTGATCTCGTTGTGGCGCGGAATCGTCGTGCTCTTTTGAGCCGCGCGATTTACAAACACGGTATGCGCGCAGCCCTCCCGGAGCTGTTGGCAGCCGTTGCGTTCCAGATGGCGCACAAGGTCACGCCGTTTCATCAGGCCGCTACAGCCAGCCGCTCTTTCAGGACGTTACGTCCCGTAATGGATTCTTCGGCAAGGGTGCGATTCGCGTCCAACACCAACGCGATGGCTTCTCGAAGGTTGGTGCGCGCTTCTTCCAGCGTTGTGCCCTGGGTATTTGCACCAGGAAGCTCCTCAACGAACGCAATGTAGCCTTCCGGGACTTTCTCAAACACGGCGGTAAATTCCATGGCGGACCTCAATATACTAAAAACCTCCGGTGTTTGAGCGAAGCCGATCACCGTCCGCAGGACCCGTCTCCGCCCGTTTTTTCTTCTTTGCCTTCGCGCTGGCAATCACCAAGAGACCCAAGACAAGCACACCCACCACCGGAGGCGCCGTGTAGACGATCTGCGGCACGGGTGGCTCCAGCATCAGGTAGTAATAGGTGGAAAGCGCCATCTTGCCATCGCGTTCGCCGGCGTCTCCGTCCCACCCGAAGAAAACGACCGGGATGTTCTTGCCCACTTCCAGTTGCGCGCTCTTTTCCTTGTCGTCGGTCCGAAGCGCGCGCTTTAAGACCACTTGCCACCGACCATGCGTCCACTTGGCACCGGAGGCGGTCACGTTCTTCGAGTCGCGCACGACCACACTCTCCAGACCATGTCCCTCCAGCTCTTTCGTCGTGCCGTCGGACTCCCACTTCCAGATGTCGGTCCCCCGCTTCGTGTCACCGTGGATGAAATACGGCTTTTCGGGCGGCGGGAGTTTTTCCCACTCCTGGGCGAACTGGATTGCAATTGCGTCGTTGTAGACCCCGACATCGTCCGGGTTGACCCCCTTCAGCGGCCCCTCGGCCTCGTCATTTTCGTGGGTGAGCGAGGTGGTGTTGATCAGCGGGAACGACTCGGAAGAAATCCGCTTGGCGTCATAAACCGCCTCCTTCGTTTCGTCCAGGTGACTCTCCGTCCGATCGTTCCACTCGAAGAGGAACGCGACCTCTTTGTCGTTGAAGAGCGACCGCACACGAATATCGTCTATCGTGCGGATAAAGTGCCGGGGTGGCTGAATGATCTGGCTGGCCATCCCAACGTATTGCGGCTGAAGATCGTTCCAGCGCGGGTCTGCGGCATCTGCAGGAAGTTCGCCTTCCTTGAGATATTTCCCCTTGATGACAAACCCGATCTGCGGCTTATTCGTCTCCTTGTCGATCGGGTACCTCGGCGAGAGCGACATCACAAAATTGGCGACATGCCATCGCTCTTCAACGGTGAGTGTGTCGGCGAACGATGGCATCGGCGTGCCGTTCAGTCCGGTCGAGATCTCACGGAAGATATTCCTGGGATCATAGGGATCGCGCCGATTCCCACGCAGGTTCCACGGCTTGGTCAGGTCGGCAGGGAAGATCGGGAAACCCCAGTCGTCGCGCTGCGTGAGGTTGCCATTTCCGCGCCCCTCCACGCCGTGGCACTCGACGCATTTTGCCTTGGTCATGAAGATTTCTCTTCCCTTCTCGATACTCTCGGGCGAGGATTCGATCTGCTGACCATAGTCAATGACGGTAAACGTCTCGTCGGGGTCATTGAAATTGCGATCCTTCACCAGCACGTTTTTGACGAAGCTGATGACATTCTTGCGCTCCTCGACGCTTAGAATTTCACCCCAGGGTGGCATCGCAGAACCGGGCAGGCCGTTGGTTACGGTGAGGAAGAGGTCTTCGTCGGTCGGGAGCTCGCCACTGGCCGTGTGACGAATCTTGAACGTCCCCTGATTGAAGTTGCGCGGTTTGGTCGCCAGACGAATCGCGGAGGGCCCGTCTCCCGCGCCATCCGGGCCGTGACACCAAACGCACTTTCTAAAATAGACCGCCTTGCCTGCCTCAATCTCCTGTGGGCTGTCCTTCCTGGGCGTGTATTTCCCCGGTGGCGGAATCTCCTGAGCGAACGCAGTCCCCCCAGCCAAGGTCGCGCAGAACAAGACCACCGTGCCGATTCTTTTCATAACGGATCGCATTCCCAACATCCTACCGACTCCTTATATATTATCGCCTTCGTCTCCCCAAAAGACATCCGATTGACGCCCCTTTAGCCCTCGTCCCAGGACCGGGGGAAGAAGCCGGTGTGCCAATACTCGAACATAATCGCCTTCCACATCTCGTCTATCGTAATATGCTTCTCCCAGGGGGGCATGGCAGACGCCCACGGGAAGGTCTCGCGTGGCACACCCGGCCCTCCCTTGGACACGCGCCAGAAGACGAACGTCTCCTGAAGCTGGGCAATCGTGCCCGGATCGGCAAAATTGGCCGGAATCGGATTGAAGGCATAGGCAAACGGCCCCTTGCCATCCAGGTTGTCACCATGGCAGAGGAAACATCCGGCCGTTCCGAAAAAGACCTCGCCTCCCGCCCGCACATTCTGCAAAAATTTCGGGGCATCCTGCGCAAAGGGGTTCTGTCCGTGATACTTCCCCTCGTCCCCCACCTTCAGATACTTTCCGTCATCCCCCACCCGATGAGGGTTCTCGGCCGTCTGTAACGTGAAGATTTTGTTATGGAGATTGATGCTGGCCGGCGGCGCGGGATGGACCGTACGCAGCTCGATCGGCTCTTCAAACTTTGGCATCAACTTGGTGTAAGTCTGAAAACTGATCAACGCGGGCACGGCCAGAAACGTCACGTACCGGCTCATTCGGGCCGGGCCCCGATCCGCGGTCAGCATGGCACCGATGGGACGCCGAAACTCTTCCCAGGAGGGCTCGTCAATCGAACAATATAGGAAGATGGCCAGCGTAACGATCCCCATGTAGATGGCCAACAACGTAAACGGAATGGGAGGCTGCAGAAACTTGCGCAGCACGATGTAGGCCGTGAGCCAAATGAGCGGCGCCTGTAGAAGCTTGGGCAACGGGATGCCCATTTTCTTGATGAGCCAGGCCAGGAAGATAATCGTCAGAAATGTCCCCAGTTGAACGACCAGGGCGAACGTCCCGGCATTGATCCAACCGGTCGCTCCGCCCCCCGCAAAGGCCGTCATTGGGTCCGTCAGAACCAGCCCGAGCAGCATCCCAAGAAACGCCATCACATTCCTAAACATTCACCCCTCCCGAAAAACAGAATCATTGGTCAAACGACGAAACACTAGCCCCCGTTCACGTCCGCCTTTGGAAGCGCGGCCTGCCTGGGTGCAACGGTCGGAAGACTGGCCGTCCCCCCCGGCGGCTTGAGTGGGCCCTCCTTTTCGTTGGGGAGGCGATCCATGCCGTCTTTGATAGCGGCGGCCTCGTCCTGTTGCAAGAGGTACTCGGCCATCTTCTCCAGGGCGGCAAACGTAAATTTTTGCGAGAAGTCCTTCAACATGTCATCCTGGAAACCGGGGACGATAAAGGCGTCCGGCTTCATGATGGACTCCATGACGTACTCCTTCGGTGTCCTGGCACTCGCCTTCCCGGCCTTGACCGCCTCTTGGTATTCCTTGGACTTGATCCGGTTGGGCGCGTTCGTCCCTTCAATGAGAAGGGGCCCGATCATGCCAATCTTGGCCACGGAGATGCCCGGAATCTTGTGACAAGCGAAGCAGCCCATCTTCTGGACAATCTCCTCCGGCGTGTCGGTTTCCATCGCGATTTTCGGTGCATCCGCCGCAACCTGGGCCGTACCGGGGGCACCGCCGGGCGCAGGAGGTGCCGCGTCCAGTTTCTTTCCGAAATAAGACTCCCAAGACTCTTTCGCATTCACACGACTAAAATCCCCCGGCGTATCTTTTGACTGAAGGAAACTGACCACCGACACGATCTCGGTATCGGTAAGTTCGATGGGCGGTTTGTTGATGATCGGCATCGGGCTTTCCGAATCGTTCGTCCCCTTGATGGCAAAACCTTCCACCACGTAGCAGTTGGGGCAATACTCGGATTCGATCAGATATTCACCCCCAGAACTGGCGTGCGGCTTGATTCCAGAATTTGCCTCTCCGTTGACCAATTTCGTCTGGAAACTTTTGTACCGCTCCTCCTTGAAGCGATTGTGTGAGCGCACTTCCTCCGGCACACGGAGCGTCGCGTCTGGCGAAGACGGCAGGGCCACCAGATTTGGACAGCGATCCGCCTTCTGATCCAGGAAGAACTGGTGACAGAGCGGGCACTGCCCCTTCCCCGCTGGATTTCCGCCTCCCGCAAGAACGCCCTCCGGATCGCTGGTCCCGAAGATGATCATCTTCCCCATGTCGGCCAACTTCTCCGGCGTCACTGCGTTGAGATCAATCGCCACGGCATCTGGCGGCGCATCCCCACGAATCTGCGGAAGCCATCCGGTGTAGGCCGCAAAGACGCTCAGAATGACGAGGTACCAGGCCGCAATCTTGAAGATCATGCTCCGCCAAAACAGGATACAGATGACGCCGATCGTGCCTGCAACAGCCAGAAAGAACTGGTTACCCACCATGTCGAAAATCTTCATTCCGAGCTCCTAAATAACCGCACAAAAAAAATGGGGTCGTCCCAGAGGGCAACCCCATCCCCATTGAGTTACGAGTCGCGCCCTTCTGAACATTCTCAATTAAAAGACGCCTAACGGACAAGGACTCCAAAAGACGTCAAACCACGCGACGCGGATTTTTGTGTACAGACAACCGACCCCCAAGACCCCCAGAAGACCCCCTAGTGACCGCTGACCGGAACCGGCACTTCAGCGCCCACATGCTCCGCCTCCTTTTCCGGGGCCTTATGCGAAAGGGACCCCAACCAGAAGACAAACAGGAGCATCGTCCAGAAAAGCAACACATTGGTGCTGTTGATATTCCCCGCATAGCCGATCGGATTCGTGAAGGCCCAGGGGGAATTGTCTCGCATAATCTCATTGACATGCCAATGGAGCCGCACAGAAGAGCGGATATAGCCCATCACCGCCATCGTCCAGGTGAAGGAGACGGCCAGGAGGAAAAGGGCATAAGCGCCACGCGTGGAAAGCGTTCCCCAACGAATCTCGCCCAACGAGCGGGCATTTCTCATCATGAGGCTGTTGATCGTGACACCGACGAAGAGCGTCGTCAACGTCGAGCAAACCTGCGGAACCGACAACCCGATTCGGACGTTCGCAGGAATGTAGTAGCCGTAGATTCCCAGAAAGATGATATTGATCTCGGCACCGATAAAGAGGGCCGCCAAAGCCAGATTCCCAGCCTTCGCCCATTTTACGGTGGGCACCTTGTTACATCTTTGATACAGCACGAAGCAGAGAACCGTTGTCGTAATAATGGTATTGATGGCCGTATTCTTGGCCGACATCACGCCATAGTTCCCCACCACCGGATGCTGCGCCCCGCCCATCGCCTTCAGTTCCGCAGGAGACATCACCAAGGTATGCGGTGTCAGCCAAGCTAGCGTTGAGACAATCAGGACCAATAGCATGTACTTGAAATACTTATAGTAGCGCTCCCCACCCGGCATCCGACCCATGGCCTGCCACAGGTAGTAGTTGGTGGTGACAAACAGCGTCGCAATCATAGTGGCCTGCATAATGAACACCCAGGCCAACAACCCGCCCATCAACGTGATTCCCATCTGCTGACGGTAGGCATAGACCTCACGCATCAGCCAATAACCGGCAAACGGAAGCGGGATCAGATTGAGCACCCCCATGAACATCGCCGTATAGCTCATCCAGTCGTAGTGGGCCTTTTCTTCGGGAGTTTTGGCCGCCAGGAGCCGATAGGCCGCATAGGCCGCCACAACTCCCCCGCCAAAGGCCGCATTTCCCAGGATACGATGCACGACAATCGGCATCCAGAGTGGCGTATGCACGGCCCGCCAAATATTTCCCAGGAACCGCCCCTGCTCATCCACACCCGCAGGCGACTGCATGAAGGAGACCCATGCGTTGGCCAGAAACATCAGAATCAGACCAATGGTGTTCAGCAGGAGGCAGATGGAGAGGTGCACCCACTTCAGGAAGCTACTCTCGTTCATCTTGTCCCAGCCGTAGTAGTAGATATACAGCGTCCCACTCTCCAGGATGAAGAGGAGCGCATAGACGTGCATAATCGGCTTGAATATCTTCGCCAGGTACCCGAAAAACCCAGGATAGAGCGCCAGAAACGTGAAGATCAGGAGCCCGCCCAGGATGGCCGTAATGGAGTAAGCGGTCAAGCTGATCTTCATGAACTCGTGGGCCAGATCGTCATACTTTTTGGCCATCTTCTTGTCTTTTTGGAGCATCCCAATCAGCTCCATGACAAACACGAACATGGGGACGGCCAGAACGAAGCTTCCGAAGTAGAGGTGCTGCTGGTTCGCAATCCAGAGCAACGTGCGGCTCTGGAAACCGCCGTAGGAGCCGTAATCGTCCGGATATTTCAGCTTCGGCGCAGGCGGGCCGGAGACGATGCCTTCCACCTTATAGTAGACATCCTTTGCCTTCTCGACCTTCGGCTCTTCCGCAGCCGCAGCCGCAGGCGCATCTTCGGCCCTCACCTCCAAAGGCACGAGCGGCAGCAACAGGGACAAACCAATAATCCACAGGAGCGCAATGGCCCCACCCCTCGAAAACCTACGGACGATTAGCTCCTCCATGTCTCATCCCTCCTGCAAAACAATCCCGAAACACACTCTCTCACCGACAGACCAGCGCCCATTCGGCATTACAAGGCGCCGGAGGTCCCTAACGATAGGGAAATGGCAAATTCTGCGCGTGCACCATCATGACCCAATCTAAAAACGCATAATACGACACGGCAACCGCAAGACAGGCCAAGAACACAACGCCCGTCTTCACAATGCCCCACTTTTGCGCGACTTCCTCTTCCATGGCCAACTCCAGACATCCTTCAAAAATTCTTACGGATCAACGAATCAAGACCGTCTGTCCGTCAAAAAAACGCCTCTGGATTCCCATTTCTATCAGGGAGGTGCGGTGACATACCACGTAATCCACGAACAGAACGCAAAGGTCACCCAGAATATGAGCTTTCCCCACATCTTTCCCCGCTCTTCATCCATCGCCTGCACGCCAGACCCTCCTAAACAGAACACTGCCTTCGCCTACAAATCAGGATGAGGATAATATCGTATCGAAATTAAACCTGTCAAGACCCCGCATTGCCTCATCGAAAATCTACCCCAACGGGGATCGTTGCCTCAATTGGA
>CAZOFZ010000034.1:0-14255 GCA_964579175.1 uncultured Nitrospirota bacterium
CCCCTCCGCTTCCCCCGATGGGCCCCTATTGCGTCGGGTTGCGATGCGTGCAGGACGATCCGAATCGTCGTGCACGGTAGTGGGTCGTAAAACGACGGCAGGAGAACAGACGGGGTCGTCATGGGAAGGTGCCGAAACATTCATATCTCGATTCTGGTCCTCCTGCTGGGGGCGCTCTTTTTCTGTCCGGGCCGGGCGTGGGCCCTGACGGAGGCCGGGACGCAGATCACGAACCTGGCCACGGCCCGCTACAACGACCACACCGGCGCGCTTCGCACGTCGGAGTCCCAATCGGTGGTGGTGATTGTGGCGCAGGTGAGCGACCTCACCCTGACGTCGAGCACCTGTCGTGAAGTATCCCCCGCGGGGACCGTCTATATCCAGCACACCCTGACCAACACGGGGAATGGCCCCGATACATTTTCCCTGGCGGTCGAGAATATCGCGGGGGGGAACTACCTCTTCTCCCGCCTGGTCCTCTTTTCCGACGCCCTTGACGGCAATGGCGTCCCGGACGACGGCACGCCGATCTCGACCACGACCCTTCTCCTCCCCGGCGAACGGTTCCAATTTATCGTGGCCCTTTCCGCGCCGGTCACGGCGACCAACGGACAGACGGCCGAGGCGCTGGTATCGGGGGTCAGTCAATTTGACGCCGGGGTCACCGCCACCAACACCGACTGCGCCACCGTGACGGCCGACGCCATCGTTACCGCCACCAAGGCCCTTGCAGGTTCCCGCGAAGGCCTTTCCCCCAGCGGCCCCTACACCTATACCATTTCTTATACGAACAACAGCAACGCAACCGCCACGAACGTCACCTTCACCGACAACCTCCCGCCGGGGATGACCTATCTGCCGGACAGCGGGGCATGGAGCGCCATGGCTGGGACGGTCCTGACCGACGCGGCGGACGGTGCGCAGGGCACGGCGCCCAACACGATAGACTATTCGGTGTCCGGCAATACGATCCAGGCCATCATCGCCGAGATCGGGCCCAACCGGAGCGGGACGATCTCGTTCCAGGCGACCGTGGATGCGGGTCTCCTGGCGCCGCAGAATCTGGACAACACGGCTTCTTTCGAATATGACGACAGCGCCACCACACATGCCGGCCCGTTCAATACCAACACGGTCACCTTCTCCGTGCTCCAGGTGGCCGGTGTAACCCTGCTATCGCCCCCCTCGGCGCCCCCCATCTTCCAGGGCCAGACGGTCGCGTTTGAAAATGTGGTGACCAACCTGGGGAATGGCGTGGACACCTTCGACATTGAGGTTGTGTCGAACGATTTTCCGCCAGGCACCAACTTCAGGCTCTATACGTCGGGGGGGGGGGTCCCGTTACTCTCGACGGACGACGATGCGATCCCAGATACCGGTCCGTTGCAGCCGGGCGAGTCGTACACGGTGGTGCTGGTGGCGATCCTTCCGCCGGGGGCGGAAGGGGGGTCGTTCAGTGTCAGCAAGACGGCCACCTCGTCCGTGGATGAAACGGTTTTTGCCACGGCCACCGACACCCTGGCGGGGATCATCCCGAACACGGTGGACGTGACCGATGTCTGCGCGATCTCCGACACGGATCAGGTGGCGACCGGCGTCGGGCCGGGACCGGAGACCGATCCCGTGGCGATCAACCATACCGATCCGGGCGCCACGACGACCTTCTCCCTCTTCATCGAAAATACCAGCCCCGTCGGCGCGCCGGCCGACAGTTATGAGGTGACCTGCAGCGCCAGTCCCACGCAGTTTTCGCCCCCCGTTCCGCTGCCGACCGGCTGGACGGTGGTCATCAAGAACACGCTGGACACCATTGTCACCGGCACCGGCCTGGTCCCGCAGGGGGATTTCGAGGAGCTGCTGGTCGAGGTGACGGTCCCCCCCGACTACCCGCCCGGGGAGGTGGAGCTCTACTGCCAAGTCCTCTCTCCCACCACCGGTGCAGTGGATGTCCGGCATGACCAGGTGATCGTTAACACGGTGCGGGGCTTGGCGATGACGCCCAACAACACCGGACAGCTATTCCCCGGCGAATCCATTGTCTATAAACATACGATCACCAACAACGGGAACATTCCGGAGACCGATATTGCACTTTCTGTGGCGAACGATCAGCCGGGCTGGGTGTCGGCCATTTTCGAAGACACCAATGGCAACGGCATCCTGGACGGGTCCGATCCGGTGGCGGCTTCTCCCTTCTCGCTGGCGGTGAATGAAAGCAAGACGTTTTTGGTACAGGTCTTCTCACCGCTGAATGCGGCCCTGGGGACGAACGACGTCTCCACGCTGACAGCCACGCCGACCCTGACGGTCAAGGGCGAGATACACTATCCCCTGGTGGTTACCGACAACACGGCGGTTATGGCCGGCAGCCTGGGGATTTCCAAGGAACAGGCCCTGGATGCCAACTGCGACGGCGTGGCCGATACGGGCTTCAGTGCGGCGGATATTCAGATCGGTTCCATCCCGGGGGCCTGTGTCCTCTACAAAATTACGGCCACGAACACAGGCACGGAAAAACTGATCAATCTGCTGATTAACGACGCCACCCCCCCTTACACGGTCTACTATATAAGTTTGCCAATGCCCCCCGCGTCCTCCACGGTGGGGAGGGTTTCGCTGACGCCGCCCGCCTCTCAAAACGGGGAGATCATCGCCGATGTCGGCACGTTGCTCCCCAACCAGTCCGCGGTCCTGACGTTTGGGGTGCAGATTGCCGCAGGAACGCCCGCCGGTTCCGCCAGCGTGGATAACCAGACTTCCGCCACCTATACCGATTTTAAGTTTGAAGATCGTACCGCCACATCCAATACCGTTATTCTGGTGGTGGATCAGGCGGCGGGGGTGACGTTGCTGGCCGATACCACCAAAACGGGCACGGCCGGATCGGTGGCCTACTTTGCCCATACCCTGATCAACACCGGCAACGGCACCGACACCTTTTCCCTGGTCAACGCAAACGTCTCCGGAGACGACTACGACTTCTCCGCGCTTTCGGTCTACCCGGATGCCAATGGAGATGGTGTACCGGATCTCTATACGCCCCTGACCGACACGGGACTGTTGAATGCGGGGGGGATTTTCCGGTTTGTGATCGTGGGCACGGTCAGCGGGTCTGCCAACCCGCCGCAGATCGGGGAGATGACGGTCACGGCCACCTCCCAATTCGATGGGGGCGTGGCGGCATCCAATACCGATCGCGTCGTGTTGAGCGATGGGGCCATCATCGAGGTCTACAAGGCGATCAGTGCGATTTCGGGCCCTTCCCCCAGCGGCCGCTACATCTACACCTTAAGCTATTTCAATAAGAGCGCCCTGCCGGCTACCCAGGTGAAGCTGACCGACGTCATTCCGGCGGGGATGACCTACATTGCGGGGAGCGCCCGATGGAGCGTCACCGGCCTCCTTCCGACCGATCCGCCCCTGACGGAGGCGGTGGATGGCCCCCAGGGGCCGGGGGGCGCGGCGCCCACGATCCTCTACGATTTTAATGCGGCGTCCACCGTGTCGGGGACGATCACGGCGGTTATCGACCAGATCGGCCCGTTGCAGTCGGGCCTGATCACATTCGAAGTGACGGTCAATGCGGGTCTTTCGCCGCAGACGCTCAATAACGTCGTGTCCTACACCTACGACGACAGCGGGGCGGTTCCATTCAACAGCAATACGGTCGGCTTCACGGTGACCCAGGCCCCGGAGATGACGATCGTGGGGGAGACGATCGAAGGGGCACCGCAGGGGAGCACGGTTTCGTTCCACAACCTGGTGACCAATCATGGGAACGGTGTGGACACGTTCGACATCCTGGTCGGTGTGTACGATAACGATGGCGACCTGATCTTCCCGCCGCTGCCGGAGGCCCCGTTCCCTGCCGGCACCACCTTCCAGCTCTATCAGTCCGACGGGATCACCCCCCTTTCGGATACGAATGCGAACACGATGCTGGATACGGGGCCGCTGTTGCCCGGGGCTTCCTACACCGTTGTGCTGCAGGTGACGCTCCCACCGACTGCCGTGGGGGGGCCGTTCGGGGTGGTTAAGGCGGTCAAATCGGCGCTGACGGCGATGACGGTCTCGGCGCCCGACATCCTGAATCGCATCACGCTCAACGAGGTGGATTTAACCAATAACGACACGCTTGCGGCCAATTCGAGCGCACCGGGGGCGGGGCCGGGGCCCGAGGAAAATCCGGTGCTCACCAACAGCGTGCCACCACCGGGTACCGCCACCTTCACACTGGTAGTCAACAATACATCGCCGGCCGGGACGCTGCCGGAGACTTTCGAACTTGAGGCCAGCAGCAACAGCGCCTTTTCCGTTTTGACACTCCCCCCGGGGATGACGGTCCTCTTCAAAAACGGCAGCGGGCAGACGATTACGCAGACGGCGTCGCTGGCCCCCGGCGAAAGCGAAGTGGTGCAGGCGGAGGTCAGCGTTCTCATTACAATGCCCTTTGGCACGAACGACATCTACTTCCGCGCCCGCTCGGAGACCTCGGGCGCCTCCGACCGGAAACATGATGCCGTTTTTGTAGAGGCGGTGCGAAACCTCACACTGACCCCCGACAACGTGGGCCAGGTCTATCCGGACAATTTCGTCGTCTACAGTCACACCCTGACGAACAACGGCAATATTCCGGAGACGGACATTGCCCTGTCGGTCGTCAACGTAGACGAGCAGGGCCAGCCACGGTCGGGCTGGGTGTCGGAGATTTATCTGGACAGCGACCCGGACGGCCCTGGACCAGCGCTGCCCAACGGCACGCTGGGCCCGGAGGACGCACAGGTCACCGCGATTCCCCTGTTGCCGATCACTACGAGCGTCACCTTGCTTGTCAAAGTGATCGCGCCACCCGAACCGGAGGCCACGCAGGGGATGATTGACCGCTCCATCCTGACGGCCGATCCGGTTGACGAGATACAGACGATTACGCATCTCCCGGTGAGTGTCACCGACACCAGCACGGTGATTGTCAGCCGGATTGTGCTGACCAAGACACAGGCCCTGGACGCAAATTGCGACGGGGCGCCGGATGGGGGTGTCTATGCTTCCGACCCGATCCAGGTGCTCCCCGGCGGTTGTATCCGCTACAAAATCGTGGCGGAAAGCACCGGGAATACCGATGCGGTCAACGTCTTCATCAACGAGGCCACGCCACTCAATACGGTTTATCACGATGCCGTGCCGGCGGGTGTCTCCGTCGGCTCCGTGACAACGGTGCCCAATGCGGGGGCGGCCGGGGCGATTGTGGCCGCGCTGGGCACGATGGTGCCCGGGGCGACCGCCGAGATGACCTTTGGGGTGCTGGTGACAACGGCGGCGCCGGCCAATTCGAATATAGACAATGACGCCGCCGCCGCGCATACCGACAGCTCCAATCTGGCGCGCGCGGCGACGTCGGGTACCGTCAGCGCCCAGGTGTTGCAGGTCGCGGGTCTGCTCCTTTCGGCGGACGGCGCGCTGGACGCCTCCCCCGGCGGGGTCGTCTATTTCCCCCACACCCTCACGAATACCGGCAATGGGGACGACTCCTTTGTCCTGGCCGCCGCGAATCTTCCAGGAGACGGCTTCGATTTTGACACCTTTGTGTTTCATCCCGACCTCAACGGCAACGGCATCCTCGACGGGAATGAGGGCACGACACAGATTACCGACACGGGTCCCCTGGCCGCAGGCGGCGTTTTCCAGTTTTTCGTGGCGGCGACGGTGCCACTGAGCGCGCTCTCCGGGGAAATCGCAACGCTGACGGTGACCGCCACCAGCACGTTCGATACCGCAGAATCGGCCTCCAACACCGATACGGCCACCGTCGTGCGCGCCGTCGTGGGCCTGAACAAGGCCTCGCAGACCGCGGTCACGGGGCCTTCGCCCAGCGGGCCCTACATCTATAGCCTGAGTTATACAAACACCGGCAACGGCCCGGCCAAGATGCTGAAGCTGACCGACACGATCCCGGCTGGGATGACTTACGTTGCAGGGAGTGGCCGATGGAGCGTAACCGGTGCGACCGTCCTGACCGATGCCGCGGATGGCCCGCAGGGGACGGCGCCCGACACGATTGACTATTCGGTCTCCGGCGGCACGATCACGGCGATCGTCAGCGAGGTTGCGGCGGGCGGATCGGGGACGATCGAATTTTCGGTCAATGTGGATGCGGGGCTTCCGGCCCAGCAGGTGATCGGTAACACCGCCTCATACGAATATGACGACAGCCCCACCTCCCATGTGGCCCCGGCAGACAGCAACACCGTGGACTTCACGGTGTTACAGGCGGCGGGGGTGACACTTTCGGGCGACACGGAGGCCAGCGTGCCGCAGGGTGGCACGTTGACCTTCGAAAATGTCCTGACCAACACCGGCAACGGCCCCGATACATTCGAGATTTCGCTGATCGCGTCCGGCCTGCCGGATGGGACGATCCTGACACTCGATGGAGTATCCCTGGGCAGTCTGACCGACACGGTTTCGGTCGGCCCGGTTCCGGCGGGTGGATCGCAGACGGTGCCGCTCCAGGTGACCCTCCCGACCGGTACCGCAAGCGGGTCGTTCACGATCGCCAAGACAGCCACCTCCGGTTTCGATCCGACCGTATCCGATTCGGGCACCGACACGCTGGACGCGATCGTTCCGAACACGGTAGATTTGACCAACGATGCGCCGGTTTCCGATCCGGCGGCCCCGGGCCAGGGGAATGGGCCGGAAGGGACGGCGGTCACCACCCGGACGGTGGTGGCCGGGGAGACTGCATCGTTCGATCTCTTTGTCAACAACACCAGTCCGTCGGGCCATCTGCCCGACACCTACCAGTTCGAGGCGAGTGGCAATTCCACCGTTACGACGCCGATCCCTGCAGGCTGGGGCGTGACCTTCGACCCATCTCTGGCAGGCCCCGTTAGCGCGGGCGGGAACCTGGGGGTGGTGGCGACGGTGACGGTGCCGGAAGGTTTTGCGCCGGGGACCTATGACCTCTTCTTCCGTGCCGTCTCGCCCGCCTTCGGCGATCTTGACGTCAAGCACGATGCGGTCGTTGTCCTGGCCGCCACGCGCGGACTGACGCTGGTGTCCAACGATTCGGATACGATCTTTGCGGGGCAAGATGCGGTCTATTCACACACCCTGACCAACAACGGAAACGTGGCGGAGACCGACATGGTTCTGGGGACTTCCGATGTCCTGGCGGGTTGGAGTTCCACCCTTTACATTGACGGGAACACAAATGGCATCCCGGATGCGTCGGAGGAGGTCACGGGAACGCTCAATCTGGCGCCCGGGCAGAGCGTAATATTGCTGGTCGTGGTGACGGCGCCCGCCGGGGCCGCGCAGAACGATCAGGATGTCACGGTGCTGACGGCGACCCCCCAGGCATCCATCGTGGGAGTCTCGCTGGCGCCGGTCAGCGTGAACGATACGAGCACGGTGGTGGCGGGTCTGCTGACCTTGACGAAGGAGCAGGCGCTGGATGCCGACTGCGATGGTACGCCGGACGGGGCCTTTGGGACCCAGGCGCTGACGACGGGGGTGGTGCCGGGGGCCTGTATCCGATATCGCATCACGGCCGCCAGCGTGGGAAGTGCCGACGTGCAGGATCTGTCCATCAGCGATGTCATCCCCGCCTCGACCGCCTATACGGCCGGTGCGGCACCGGCCGCGACGACCGTCGGGATTCTTTCCGCCCCGAGCGATGGGGGAACCGGAACGGTTTCGGTCACGATTGCCACGCTGGCGCCGGGGGACAGTGCGGTGGTGACGTTTGGCGTGCAGGTCGTGGCGGGGGCGCAGGCCGGGGCGGTTGGCACCAACCAGGCAACGGCCGACTACCGCGACGGTTCCGGCAGCCGTCCCACGGTCACGGCGCAGGTGGCCGCCACGATCCAACAGGTGGGGGGCGCGACCCTGACGGCGGACGGCACAACGCTGGCCGCCCCGGGACAGGAGGTCTTCTTCTCGCATACCCTGACGAATACCGGAAACGGTTCCGTCCTCTTCACGCTGACGGGGGCCAACCTGTCGGGCGATATTTTTGACTTGGGCGGTCTGGGGATTTTCGCGGATGCCGACCAGAATGGCCAGCCGGATGACACAACACCGGTCACGAGTGTGACACTTGCGGGGGGCGGGGTCTTCCACTTTGTGATGGGCGGGACCGTCCCCGGCACCGCCCTGAATGGGCAGACCGGCCAGATTCAGGTGATGGTGACCAATAGTTTCGACAGCACGGTTCAGTCGAATACCGACACGGTCACGGTGACGGCAAACGCCGTGGTCGTCGTCATCAAAACGGTCAGTACGACATCCGGTCATTCGCCCGGTGGGCCCCATACCTACACGATCGGCTACGAGAATCCCAGCAACGCCACGGCCACGGCGGTGACGTTGAACGACGCCGTTCCGGCGGGGATGACCTACGTTGCGGGGAGCGGCAGTTGGAATGTGGGCGCAACGACGACGGCCCTGACCGATGCCACGGATGGCCCGCAGGGGGCGGCGCCCGACACGATTGACTATTCGGTGACTGGCAACACGATCACGGCGATCATCAGCCAGATTGAACCGGGGGAGTCGGGGACGGTGACGTTCCAGGCGAGGGTGGATTCGGGCCTTTCGCCCCAGACGATTTCCAATACGGTTTCCTACGGCTACTTCGACGCGCAGGCGTCGGTCGGCCCCTTCTCCGATTCCGTGGACTTCACGGTGCTGCAAAATGGGGGAGTGACACTTTCTGGCGAGATCGAGGCCAGCGCGCCGCAGGGGGGTGTGGTAACGTTCGAGAACACCCTGACCAACACGGGGAATGCGACGGATACCTTCGATATTACGTTTAACGCCGGTAGCTTCCCGTCCGGCACGGTGGTGAAGCTCTACCATCCGGGGGGGGTGAGCGAACTGGCCGATACGAACGGCAACGGCACGGCGGACACCGGTCCGATTGCGGCGGGGGACACGCATACGGTGGTGCTTACGGCCACGCTCCCGGCGGGTGCGACGGGGGGGTCTTTCACGCTTAGCAAGACCGCCACCTCCGGTTTCGATCCGACCCTTTCCGCGACGGCGGAAGATACGCTGACCGAGATCGCGGTGCGTAATCTGACGCTTACGACGGCCCCCTCCCAACAGGTCGCGGCCGGTGGATCGGTGGTCTACACACACGTACTCACAAATCATGGCAACGTGACGGAGGGCAACATCGCGCTGACGACGGACGACGACCAGTCCGGCTGGACATCCGATATTTATCTGGACGATGGGGATGGTCTATTCGATGGGGGTAACACCATCGGGGGTGACACCATCGTCAGCACCCTGACGCTGAATGCGGGGGCCAGCCAGACCCTCTTCGTGCAGGTGACGGCCGCTTCCACTGCGGCGCCCCCCACGCAGAATCGGACTACGCTGACGGCGACGCCGGAGGCGACCAATGCCGGCGGCGCCCTCGGCCCGATTGCGGTTGTGGATGTAACCGTCGTGATTGCGAGCGACCTGACCCTGGCCAAGACGCAGGCGCTGGATGCCAACTGCGACGGGAGCCCGGACGGTTCGTTTGGCACGGCCGATATCGGCCCGTTGCCGGGGGCCTGTATCCGCTATCAGATCACGCTGACCAATTCCGGCACCGCGGCCGCTACGGACGTGCAGGTGCAGGACGGCACGCCGAGCCACACGACCTACCACTCCGTGGTGCCGGCGGCCACCGTGCCGCAGGGGACCGTCGTTACCCCAGCGGGCGGAAGCAGCGGGCCGATTGACGTGGCCGTGGGGCCGTTGGGGGCGGGCCAGTCGGTGACGATCACGTTCGGCGTTCAGGTCCAGGCGGGGACATTGGCGGGTGAGAAGGTCGTCAACGATGCGGAGGTTACCTTTGTGGAGGCCTCCGGCCTTGTTCGAAGCCTGACCTCCGGCCCGGTCACGGCGATTGTGGCGCAGACCTACGGGGTCTCTTTGGCGCAGAACGGTATGCAGTCTGCGAATCCGGGACAGACGGTCTTCTTCCCCCACACCCTCACCAACCTGGGCAACGGTACCGACACCTTCGGCCTGACGAACGTCAATGTCCAAGATCCGAGCGATCCGGATGACTTTGATTTTATAGACTTGGTGCTTTATGCCGATCCCAACTGTAACGGCATCCTGGACAGTAGTGAAAGCACGACGCCCATTACCAGTACGGGGCCGCTGGCTGCGGGAGCGGAGTTCTGTTTGATCGCCTCGGCAGAGGTGCCCGGAACAGCCCAGGAGGATGACATTGGGGATATGCGCGTGACGGCGGTCAGCCGGGGCGACGGGACGAAGACGGATGAAAATCAAGACAGCGTGACGGTTACGGTTGACGCGGTGATCAATCTCACCAAGACGGTCAGCACGGGCTTCGGGATTTCTCCCAGCGGGCCCTACACCTATACGATCACTTACAGCAATCCCAGCAATGCCACGGCCACGATGTTGGAGGTGAAAGACACCATTCCAGCGGGGATGACCTACGTTGCGGGGAGCGGTCGCTGGAGTGTGACCGGTGCGACCTCCCTGACCGATGTTACGGGTGACTTGCAGGGGACGACACCCGACACGATTGACTATTCGGTTTCTGGCGGCACGATCACGGCGATCGTCAGTCAGATCGAGTCGGGGGAGTCGGGGACGGTGACGTTCCAAGTGAATGTGAACAGCGGGGTTTCGCCGGGGAATATTCAGAACACGGCCTCGGCGACATACAACAACGGCGCGGGAGTGGTGCCGGCGTCCGACGCTGTGGCCGACTTTACGGTGCTGGCGCAGCCGACGGTGAGCAAGGCGTTTGGTACTGACAGCATGGTTTCGGGAGGTCTCACGACGCTAACGATCACGATCGGCAATCCGAATACGGGCGCGATTGTCACCAGCGGGCCCTTCACCGACACGCTCCCGCTCGGCATGGTCGTTGGCTCGGGTACGTCAGGGAGTTGCGGCAATGTGACGGCGGGGCTGGGGGGCAACACGGTGACGATGGCCTCCGGGACGACGATTCCGTTTGGCGGCTGCACGATCGTGGTGGATGTCACGGCCACGGCGGCGGGGGACTACGTCAACACGATTTCGGCGGGGGCGCTCAACACGACCACCGCAGGTTCCAATCCGATCCCCGCGACCGATACGCTGACCGTCTTTGCGCCGCCCACGGTGAGCAAGGCGTTCAGTCCGACCACGATCCGGCCGGGCGAGGTCTCGACACTCACCATTACGCTGGGCAATCCGAATGGGACGACGCTGACCACCAGCGGGACCTTCACCGACACACTTCCGGATGGGATGACGCTGGCCTCCGGCAATACGGGTACCTGCACGAGCGGCGTGACGGCGACGGTGGGGGCGGGTTCGGTCGGCCTCGCGAGCGGGACGGTCCTCCCGGCCGGTGGCTGCACGATCGTGGTGGATGTCACGGCCACGGCGGCGGGGGACTACGGCAACACGATTCCGGCGGGGGCGCTCAATACGACGACTGCGGGTTCCAATGCCCTGTCCACCGAAGACACGCTGACGGTCAGCACGTTTCTGCCGCCGACGGTCACGAAGTCCTTCGGCGCGGACAGCATTCTCTCCGGTGGGCAAACCACGTTGACGATCACGATTGGAAACGGCAACACGACTCCGCTGACGGTCAGCGGGAATACGGTGGATAATCTGCAGAGCAGCATGGTTCTGACCTCTGGAAACAGCGGTACTTGCCCAGGAATCGTCGCGGCTTCCGGGGATAGGCAGATCACCATCCCCAGCGGTATGACCATTCCGGCCGGCGGCTGCACGATCGTAGTGGGTGTCACGGCGACGCTTTCGGGGGACTACGTCAACACGATTCTGGCGGGGGCGCTCAGTACGACCACTGCGGGTTCCAATCCCTCGGATGCAACCGATACGCTGACCGTTACGCCGGCCGACCTCGCGCCACCCACGATGACAAAGGCATTCGACCGTTCAGACGTGTCAGACGTGGCGGTGGGGGTCACCTCAACCCTGCGAATTACCATTAACAACCCCAACTTGGTTCCAATTACTGGCATGGCGCTCACCGACCTCTACCCCACGGGGGGACACCCGATTGGGGGCACGGTTACTGGCATGATCAACGCGGCTTCTCCATCGGTCAACAACACCTGCGGTGGCACGGTCACCGCCACCGCGCGCGACAACGAAATGAGTCTCAGCGACGGCGAGCTAGGCGCTGGGGCGGAGTGTGTGATTGAAATACAAGTGCTGGCCTGCCCCGTGGGAAGGTACATCAATACCACCTCCGTGCTGACCAGTAGCGCCCCCGATGTCCTGGAGGCGACCGCAACCCTGAAGGTCGGTTGTCCGGCCGGAGGGCCATACCTCGGTCGTACAGGTGCTACCGGTCCGGGGGATTTGAACTGTGATGGCATTGTAAATATTGATGATGTAACGATCGTAACTGATAACTTTGGGAAAACAAGCGCGGGGTCAGAGTGGGTTCCTGCTGCAGATCCAGATTGCAATCAGCTTGTGAATGTTGACGATCTGACGATTGTAACCTCATCATTCGCAAACACTTATTGAGTGCAAAGGTGGGTCGAAGCAGGGATTGGTGGCTGTGCGTGAAGGGAAATTTGTAGTGCTGGAACGGAAAATGAAGCAGCGGTTTGTCGCGATAGGCCAAGGGTTCTGGTCTGGTCAATGCCCGCTTTGATCGGACGTTCTCTCTGATTGTCGGTTGGGAAGCAGTGGGGGCGCGTTGATGGACAGTAGGAGCGTTTCGTTGAGAAATTGGGGACTGAAGGGCAAGTGGCGGAAGGAGATCGGCATTGCTGTCTTTGTCGCCATGACCCTCTTTCTGCAACTTTCCTCATTTGCATTTGCCGTCACGCCGTGTCCGGCGACGCCGTCGGGTAATGGGTGCTATTTTTTAACGGTTGATAACCCCTCTCCGGCTGCAAACGATACCTTCACTGTTACCGTAAATGTTAAAGACAACCCCCTCTTCTTCAACTGGGCGCAATTCTTAAAGTTTGACCCTAATAAGGTTGTCCTGTTGGATGTTACCGATACCCCACCGGGACAAGAGGCTGGCACGCTTGCAACCTTTATCGAAGACTCCAGACCCCTGCTGGACTTTGGGCAGGGGATCAACGAAACGGGCGAGGTGCGTTCGGGCGGATTTACGACTTCCAAGAAGGCCCGTGGCAGTGGTGGTGGGACACTGGGGCTTTTTACGTTTCGTATGTTGAATGCCTGTACGACTCCATTCGAGATTACGTCGGCAGGTTATGACATTACCAAACCAGTTGGCGATCTTGGGGGGAATCCGTTTGGCAATAAGCTGAATCTGGCGTCGACCGCAGAGCCTTTTGTCGTCCCCGATTTTGAGGGCCCGCTGACCTTTTGTGCGCCGCAGGCGGACTTGTCGGTCACCCATACGGTTAATAATGCCACGCCGGTTGTTGGGAACCAGGTGGTTTTTACAATCGCTGTGAATAACGGCGGGCCGAGCGATACGACAGGGGTGCAGCTCACCAGTCTGCTGCCGAATGGCTATACCTACGTTTCGGACGACGGGGGCGGGGCTTATGCTTCCGGAACGGGCGTCTGGACCGTTGGCAACGTCGCCAATGGCGGCTCGGCCACCTTGAACATTACCGCAACGGTAAACGCGACCGGCAACTATACAAACACCGCCCAAGTCACCGCAGTCAACGAGCCCGACCCCGACTCCACCCCCAACGACGGCACCGGCGACGATTTCGCCACCGCTGCGACGACACCTGTGGCATTGGCGGACGTGTTCGTGGTGAAGACGATCACCAGTGCGAATCCGGTGGCGCCGGGCGGGGCGGTGACGTACCGGATCGTCGTCTCCAACGCGGGGCCGGCGTCGGCGGACGGGACGGCGGTTTCCGACACGCTGCCTTCGGGCCTCGCTTCGCCGACGGTGAACTGTTCCGGGGCAGGCAGCGGGGTCTGCGGAACGCCCACGATTGTGGCGGGGGTATTGACCGACACGATTTCGACGCTGCCGTCGGGCGGCTCGGTGACCTACACCGTTTCCGGCACGGCGCCGGCATCCGGGACGATTGCGGCGAACACGGCGACAATCACACCTCCGTCGGGGACGACCGATCCGGATGCGGGCAACAACAGCAGCGCGACCGCGGCGATTCCAGTGACGGCAGCGACGATTGACGCGGTGGATGACAGCGGCAGCGTTGGGGGTCTTTCCGGTGGGACGGCGGTGTCGAACGTGTTGGTGAATGACACGCTGGGCGGTGTGCCGGTGG
>CAZOFZ010000035.1:0-14144 GCA_964579175.1 uncultured Nitrospirota bacterium
CAGGAAGAAGTCACCGGTACCCCCTGCCCCGCAGCCGGCGTCCCGGCCTCCTCGAGTGAGGAGGGGAGCAAGAAATGTATCCGTTATTCGTTAAACGTCAATAATTCCAGGGACCAATGGCTCCAGAGACTTCCTCTTTTTGGGAATTGTGGTCGGCGGCGCTGACGTTGTTTCTTGTCGCGCTCATGATGCGCGCGTGCGCGCGCAGTTGGTTCTCCGCCGGGCCTTTTTATGCCCTGGCCTGGTCAGGTTACTTGTCCCTGCCCCTCGTGCTGGCACCGGACTATCCTGTTTCCCCAATGAGTCTCTGGTGGATCGTGCTCTGTGTCCTTGCTGTCTGTGCGGGCGACGTATGGGCCTCGTGTATGACGCACTCCGGTGCCAGACCGGAAAATTCCAGGGACGACCCGGATCGCCTTCCCCTGCCCGGGCTACGGACGATGCTGACCGTGGCCATCGTCTGCGGTCTCCTTTCGTCCGTCGTCGCAATTGTCGAGTCGGGACGCAGTTTTTCTCTCTTTTTGTCGGGTGAAGCCTACGTTCAAACGGCCCATGAACTGTCTGTTGGGCGGTATTCCCAGGAATATGTCCCCTCGACACTGGGCCAGATTCTTCTGACAGGCGCTTACTTAAGTCCGATGCTGGGCGGCATTCTTTTTTGCGTCAAACGATCCCGGCAGGATGGAGCCCTGGGGGTGACATCTTTGTTGCCGGTTTTCGCAATTACATTGCTCCATACAACACGGGCCACGTTCTTTTTTGGCGGCGTTCTGTGGCTTTCCAGCTACTGGGGTATGCAGGTGTGGCGTAACCGGGAAACAACGCCCTTCTTCACGTCCAAAGGGCTTGCGGTCTCCGCAGGCATCGGCGGCCTGGTCGTCATGCTCTTCTGCTTTGGACAGGTGGTACGGGTGGGCGATGCGCCCACCCTGGATGCGCTCCTGGATGCGTTCGCCTCTCCCCATTTGCGTGCCTGGTTCTTTGGCTATCTCTCCGCTTTCTCCGGCTGGTTCGGGCAGTCGTGGGACACGCGGGAGATGGCCTGGGGCGGGTATTCCCTGGCGGGCGTCTTTGATCAACTGGGCTTCTTGTCGCGTGCGCAGGGGCTTTATACGGACGTTAGCGATCTCGCATCGGGGGCACGCAGTAACATTTATACGGTGTTTCGTGGGCTCATTCAGGACTTCACCCTCCCGGGCACGCTCCTTTTTCTCTGGATGGTCGGCGGAATCGCCGCGCATGCACATCGTCGGACGGCACATGGCCATCTCGCATGGATGCCGATCTTGATCGCATTTTATGCCTTCACCGGAGACTTTCTATCCAGTATCTTCAACTACAACAGCATCCTGCTGGCCTGGATTCTTCTGGGCCTGTACATCTGGGGCATCTGTCTCCGCCCCAGATTGGGATGGAACGTGACGAAGGGATGAGCATCGTCCTGATTTGCGTGAACTATGGTTCGGACCGCGAGACACTGCAATGGGTGGAGGCGGTGCGTCGGCAACCCGGATCGGAGAAAATCCGGATGGTGGTGGTGGATAACACCCCGCGTGGCGCAGACGACGATTTCGGCACACAACTCCAGAAAAGAATGGACGCGATCCAGTGGATACCGACCGCCGGAAACCTGGGCTACTTCGGGGGCGCGCGTTTCGGTCTGGATCGCTTTCTCGAACAATTTCCCCTCCCGGAGTGGGTCATGGTCTCCAACGTGGATCTTCAGTTCGGCGATGCCCCATTTTTCGAACGGCTCCTGCAAATGCGTCTTCCGGAGGGGGTTGGCGTGGTGGCCCCTGCGATCCGCTCGGCGTTGAGCGGCCGGGAGCAAAATCCCTACATGACCCAAAGGCCGAGCGCCCTGCGGATGCACTTTATAAAGTGGGCGACCGGAACGTTTCCCCGGCTCTGCCTCTACGAATGGGGTGCGCGCTGGAAGGCCCGAATCGCGGGCCGACTGCGCGCCATGCAGACCGCAGGACCTGCACGGCCCATCTACGCGCCGCATGGGTCCTGCGTCCTCTTTCGGAGGCGCTACTTTGAAAGGGGGGGAACGCTGCACTATCCCCCCTTTCTGTTCGGAGAAGAGCTTTTCGTTGCCGAGACGGCGCGCGCGCTGGGATTGCAGGTTTTCTATCAACCGGCCCTGCAGATCGTGCATCGGGAACATGTCACCACGGGGCGGAGACCGACACGGCAGACGGCCGCGTGGGTTGCGGCCTCTGCGGCCTATTGCGCCGACACCTATTTTGGAAAATCGTCGTGAAAGGGCAAACCGTCCCATTCGTGTCGGTGGTCATTCCCTGTCGCAATGAGGCCATGGGCCTTGCACGATGCCTCGATTCGATCCTGGCCAACGACCATCCCAAAGAGCGCCTGGAGGTGCTGATCGTGGACGGAATGAGCGACGACGGCACGCGAGAGATCATCGAGGGGTACCTTGCGCGTTTTCCATTTTTCCATCTCCTCGATAATCCGAAAAAAATTACGCCCGTCGCCCTCAATCTGGGCATTCGGCGCGCACAAGGGGAGATCGTCGTCCGGATGGACGCGCACAACCGGTACCCCGTTCATTATATTTCTGGCCTGGTCGCCTGGCTTCAAAAAAGTGGCGCGGACAACGTTGGCGGTCTCTGGATTACGGAACCTGCCAGCGACACCCCCAAGGCGCGGGCCATCGCCGTCGCCCTTTCGCACCCCTTTGGCGTCGGCAATGCCCATTACCGGATCGGCACATCCGAACCCCGCTGGGTGGATACCGTGCCGTTTGGCTGTTATCGGCGGGAGGTCTTCGACCGGATTGGGCTGTTCGATGAAACGCTGATCCGCAATCAGGACGATGAACTGAACCTCCGCCTGATCCGGAGCGGGGGACGGATTCTCCTGGTGCCGGAGATCGTTTCGTATTACACGGCGCGCGACACCCTCCGGAAGGTCTGGCGGATGTATTATCAATATGGCTACTTCAAACCGTTGGTGATACGAAAAATTGGGCGGGTCATGACGGTGCGCCAGATGGTCCCGGCGCTGTTTGTCCTGGGCCTGCTGGGGTCGGCCGCTTTGGCCCCTGCATTTCAGGGGATGCGGAGCCTCTTCTATGCGCTGCTTTCCCTCTATCTGACAGCGGATGCAATTTTTTCGGCCCCCACGCTGTTGCGGCAGGGAATACGGACGGGGCTTGTTTTGGGAGGGGTCTTCCCCGTGCTCCATTTCAGTTATGGACTGGGGTTCCTGAAGGGGGCCCTGGACCTGCTCTGGAAGCGCGATATGGGAGACGGCGCGGAAGTGCCCCTCTCACGGTGACAATGAACGCCGACCGACCCACTGACTTTCCGTCCGATCCATCCTCATCCGCCCTCTCCGCCGAAGAGGCCCGGATTCGGGAGGCCTATGCCCGGCGGCAGGACCGGGGACGCTATACCTGGTTTAATCCGGGCTATCGTTTGATGATGCAGGCCCTGGAACGTGACGTCCTGGCGATGTTGAAACGGGACGGCCTCGACGACCTTTCGGACGCGAATATTCTGGAGGTCGGCTGCGGAATGGGCCAATGGCTGATGGCCTGTGTCAAATGGGGTGCCCGCCCCGAAAACCTGGCCGGAGTAGACCTGCTGTCCGACCGGATTGACGAGGCAAAACGGCGGTGCGCCCCCGCGATCCGCTTGTGGTGCGGAAGCGCCGTCGAGATCGCCGCCGCCGATCGGACGTTTGACCTGGTGCTTCAAATGACCGTCTTTACCTCGGTTCTGGATACCGAGATGAAACGCCGGATGGCCGCGGAGATCTGCCGGGTGCTCAAGCCGGGTGGCCGGATTCTCTGGTATGACTACTGCGTGGACAACCCGATGAATCCCGATGTCCGGGGCGTCTCCAGGAGGGAAATTGGCGCACTCTTTCCAGGTTGCGCGATCTCGTTGCGGCGCGTCACCCTGCTCCCGCCGCTGACGCGCATCCTGGCGCCGCGCGCGGCGTGGCTCTGCCACGGGCTTTCGCGGTTCAGAATATTCAACACGCATTATCTGGGACTCATTCGGAAGGCTTGACCGATGCGCGCGGACTTTCTCCCGTTTCATCTTCCGGAGTTCGGCCCCGAAGAGCGGCGGGCCGTTCTGGAAACACTCGATTCGGGGTGGCTGACCACCGGCCCCCGCGTTTCGGCCTTCGAACGGGCCTTTGCCGACTATGTCGGCGCACGCCACGCGGTCGCCCTCAACTCTTGCACCGCAGCGCTCCATCTGGCCCTGGAGGCCTCGGGCCTTGCGGAGGGGGATGAAGTCCTCGTCCCCACGATGACCTTCGCGGCCACGGCCGAGGTGGTCCACTATTTCAAGGCCCGTCCGGTGCTGGTGGACTGCCGCGAGGATACGCTGAATCTCGATCTGGACCGGGCAGTCCTCACCCCGAAGACACGAGCGATTTTGCCGGTTCACTTCGGAGGTCAACCCTGTGAGATGGATCCCATCCTCTCCCTGGCCCGCACACACGGTTTGACCGTGATCGAAGATGCGGCGCATGCCCTTCCGGCGGAATATGGCGGGAAACGGGTCGGTGCCATCGGCGACATGACCTGCTTTTCGTTCTACGCCACCAAGACGATCACGACCGGGGAAGGGGGGATGGTCACCACCGACAACGGGGCCTGGGCCGACCGGATTCGGATGATGAGCCTGCACGGCATCAGCAAGGATGCCTGGAAGCGGTATACGAAGGAAGGTTCCTGGCGTTACGAGATTATCGCGCCCGGTTACAAATACAACCTGACCGATCTGGCGGCGGCGATCGGCATCGAACAGTTGAAAAAGGCAGACCGGTTTCGGGAGGCACGCGCGCGGATTGCTGCGGCCTACGACGCGGGGCTTGCGGACCTGCCGCAGATTCAAACGCCGGTGACGCTGCCGGGTCGGACGCACGCCTGGCACCTCTACGTCATCCAGTTGGCCCCGGAGCAACTGACCCTAAACCGGGACGCCTTCATCGAAGCCCTGCGGGCGAAAAATATCGGGACCTCCGTCCATTTTATCCCGCTCCATCTTCACCCCTACTATCGGGATCGCTATGGTTACCGTCCCGAAGATTTTCCGGTGGCGACGGCAGTCTTTGCACGGACGCTTTCGCTTCCAATTTTTCCCAGTATGTCCGAAACGGACATCCAGGATGTGATTGACGCCGTGCGGCAAATCGTCCTGAAGCACCGTCGGTGAGCGATGAGGTAAATTGGCCAAGCGAGGCTTCGATCTGTTCTTTTCCCTGGTCGGATTGATGGTGTTGTCTCCGCTGTTTCTGCTGACGGCCCTGCTGATCGCGGCCACCTCGCCCGGGCCGGTCTTCTTCCGCCAGGAACGGATCGGACGGGGATTCCGTCCGTTCCAGATTTACAAGTTCAGGACGATGGTGGCGGGGGCGCCGGGGTTGGGACCCGCCGTCACGGCCCCGAACGATGCGCGTGTCACCCCGGTTGGACGATGGCTACGGGCCTCCAAGATGGACGAGTTGCCGCAGTTGATCAATGTTTTGAAAGGCGAAATGAGCCTCGTCGGCCCCCGCCCGGAGGTTCGGAGATACGTCGATTTTTATACGCTGGAGCAGAGAGAGATTCTGAGCGTGCGCCCCGGCATCACCGATTGGGCCTCCATCCACTTCCGTCACGAAGCGGCGCAATTGTCGCAATCGGGACATTCAGACGTGGACGCGGCCTATGTCCAACGGATTCTTCCGAAGAAACTTCCGTTGCAACTTCGGTACGTCCGCGAACATACGTTCTGGATGGACATCCGGATTATCGCGGCGACGGTACGGGCCCTCTTTTCCCGCCGTACATAAGGACGCAGTCCGATGAAACGAAACGGAGAAAAACTTCGAGGTCTCGAACGGATTGCCGCCGACCATCGGGGGGGCATCGTCATGGGGCTGCACATCGCCGCAGCCTGCCTCGCAAACTATATCGCCTTCCTGCTCCACCTTGGCGGTCGGATTCCACCCGCGCAGTGGGGCCTTTTCTCGACCATGTTGCCGGTCGTTCTGGCATGCCGAATGCTCGCCATCCGCTATTTCGGGCTGCATCGTGGATTCTGGCGCTACACCGACGCCCAGGACGAGCTGCACATTCTCTGGGCAGCCCTGTCGAGTTCCATCGCCTTTTGGTGCGTTACGTTGGCGGTGCCCGACTATCCGGACGCCGTCGTCCTGCAGGACGGCCTGATCTTTACGGCGATTCTGTTCGGACTCCGGATCGCAAGGCGCGTCTGGATCGAGTGGATGCAGGCCGATCCGGAGGCCCGGCGCGTGCTCATCATCGGGGCGGGCGATGCGGGGGAGATGGTGGCGCGCGACATGGTCCGGAACACCCTGCACCACCGCCAACCCGTTGCATTCATAGATGACGACCCGAAAAAGCGGGGGATGTTCCTGCGCAACATCCCCATCCTGGGCGGCTGTGCCGCACTGGAGGAGGCCGTTTCGCGCGTCCATCCGGACGAGATTCTAATCGCCATCTCCTCCGGCACACCGGAGCGGATCCGGGCGATCATTCATCGCTGTAAGTCCCTGGGGCTCCCCATCCGGACCCTGCCGCCGTTGTCGGACGTGCTGGCCGGCAAGGCACGCCCCACCGATATTCGGAATCTGGATATCGAAGACATCCTGGGAAGACCGGAGATCACCCTGATGGACCCCGAAGTGGAGACGACCATCCGGGGGAGATGCGTCCTGGTGACGGGCGCGGGCGGTTCGATCGGCTCGGAACTCTGCCGCCAGGTCGCAGCGTTTCGTCCGGAACGGCTTTTGCTTTTTGAGCAGAGCGAAAACAATCTCCATTCCATTCACCTCGCACTGACCCGACGCTTCCCGAAGCTCCATGTGGAGGCCATCCTGGGAGATATTCTGGACATCCCGAAACTGACGTCGGTCTTCGGCCAGTACAAACCGCAGATCGTCTTTCACGCGGCGGCCTATAAGCATGTGCCGATGATGGAAATGCATCCATTTTACGCGGTGCGGAACAATATCCTGGGCACCAGCCAGGTGCTTGCGGCCGCCAGACAACATGGCGTGGATCGGTTTGTGCTGATCTCCACCGACAAGGCCGTCAATCCCAGCAGCGTGATGGGGGCGACAAAACGGGTCGCCGAAATGTTTGTGCAACAGGCCCATGAAGGCGACGGCGGCCGGACAGTGGCCGTCCGCTTTGGAAATGTCCTGGAGAGCAGCGGGAGTGTCGTGCCCCTTTTCCGAGAGCAGATCAAGAATGGGGGACCGGTCACGCTGACCCACCCGGACATGACACGCTATTTTATTACGATCAGCGAGGCGGTGCGGCTGGTGTTGCACGCAACCGTGCTGGGAGAGGGGGGCGAGACATTTGTGCTGGACATGGGAGAACCGATCAAACTGGCCGATCTGGCCCGGCTGATGATCCTCCTGTCGGGCCTTTCACCCGATCGCGACGTCCGGATGGAATATATTGGGCTGCGCCCCGGGGAAAAATTGACCGAACGACTCTTCGAGGAGGATGAGGCAGTCTTCCCCACCCGCCATGAGCGGATTCGCCTGGCCCGGCATCCGCCGCTCCCGCGCGACCTTCCAGAACACCTTCTGGCCTTTTCCAAGATGGACCATACCACCGACCGTCGGGAGATCGAGGCGAGGCTCCGGGAATTGATCCCCACCTACCGGCCCGCCGCGGGTCTGTAAGGGGATGCCGCCCCCGGCTCGCTACGCCTTATCGTGGCGCAGCAGGTCCAGGAACTCTCCACGGGCCTTGGGGTCCGTTTTGAAAACGCCCAGCATGGCGCTGGTGACGGTCTTTGCGTTTTGCTTCTCGACGCCCCGCATCATCATGCAGAGATGCTGCGCCTCGATGACCACCCCCACCCCCAGCGGCTGCACTTTGCCCAGAATCGCTTCGGCAATCTCGCCGGTGAGTCGCTCTTGCAACTGAAGCCTGCGACTGAAAAGCTCTACGAGGCGGGGGAGTTTACTCAGCCCAACCACCTTTTTATTGGGCAGATAGGCGATGTGGCACCTTCCAAAGAACGGGAGGAGATGGTGTTCGCACAGGGAGAAAAAGTTGATGTCCTTGACGATCACCATTTCTTCGTGGCCGATCGTAAAAAAGGCATCGTTTAAAAGACGGGATGCGTCCTGCCGATACCCCTGCGTGAGAAATGCAAGCGACCGCGCAACCCGATCCGGCGTTCCGCGCAACCCCTCGCGTTCGGCGTCCTCCCCCAACGCCTGAAGCAGCATTCGGATCAACTCCGGAATGGCCGGGGCGGAGGCTCCCTCCTTTTCATCCGATCCGGATGGTGGCACGCTTAAATCCAAGCTATTCCCGTTCCCGTATGAGTTGCTTTTTGATCATCCGAAACAGGGTCTGATAATCGGCCTGACCCTCGCGGATCTTTTGCTCATACCGCTTCATGATCTCCCGGACCTCTTCGTTGAGGCGATCCTCCGACTGGAGCTCCCCCAGAATCAGGCCCTCTATGCGGGAAACCAGCCGAGAAACCATCTGGGTCGGACCACCGACTGCGGTCGGGACGCCGACTGCGGGCGAAAAACCGTCCGTCCCGGATCGCTTATTCGGGATGCCGATGAGACCTTCGTGCGTGAGCGTCTCCACGACCGTCTTGGCGAGGCCCGCAACCCGTTCTTTTGAAAATCGCATGTCGGCAGGATTTTGGACGGGAATTTCATAACTCCCCTCGCCCCTCTTTAAAGTAAAGAGGGGGATAAAGAGGGGGGAACCCCTCGCAGGAGCCACGCTCCTCCCCTTTACCAAAGGGGAGGCTGGGAGGTAGATGTTCCGTTCAGACTTCCCGCGGCAATGAAACCACTTGCAGGAACAGCCCGATCCGCCCGATGGTCTCGAAGAAGGCGTCCGCTTCAACCGGTTTGGTGACATAGGCGCTACAACCCAGCTCATAGCACCTGGCAATGTCACGTGGATCGCTGGTCGTGGTCAACAGGATGACGGGGATATTCTTTTTGGTCTCGTCGGCCTTGATGCGCCGCAGCAGTTCGATGCCATCCATTCCAGGCAGATTAATATCGAGCAGGACCACAAAGGTCATTCCTCTGTCCCGGCCGGCGTGGGGGCCCTGGGCCCAGATGTAGTCGGCGGCATCCTGGCCCGTACTAAAATGGACCATGTTGTTGACAATTCCGGAACGCTTCAAATTCCGCTGGATCAGGATCGCCTGTCCTTCATCGTCTTCTACAATGAGAACCATAACGGGCACGATCTCCTTCATCTTGTCTCCTCTTGCATATGGGAGGCGTGGTTACCAATCACTCTTCCAGTCTTTTCCCTTCCCGTGGCCATCCAATCTGGAACAGGCTCCCTTCACCCTCCGTTGACGCCACCGAAATGTGTCCCCCATGCCGTTCGACAATGCGGCGGATGACCGAGAGACCGATCCCGCTCCCTTTATGGGGCGCATTCGGGTGAAAGCGCTGGAAAATCTGAAAGAGCCTCGGTTGCGCGACTTTTGGGATCCCCATGCCGTTGTCTTTGACATAGAGGCGGTAGAACGGGTCCCGCGCCTCCGGATTTTCCGGGTCGGCGTCCCGTTCCCATCCGATTTCCACCTCACCGGGTCGGCGAGGGTCCAGGTAGTTCAGCGCATTTTCGATCAGGTTGCCATAGAGCTGCTCAATGGCGGAGGCATCCCCCACCACTTCCGGCAACGCACCGATCCGGACCGTGGCCCCGCGTTGTGCGATGCTGCCGGAGAGCGATTCCACAATCCGCCGAACGACCGTCTCCAGATTCACGACACCGTGATCGTATTGTACCCGTCCGGTGCGCGACAGCCGCAGCAACCCCTCCGTGATGTTGCCCATCCGTTCCACCGCCGTGTGGATAAAATGGAGCGATTCGGCCATCTCTTCATCCACTTTCTGGAACGCCTGCGCAACACCGGGGGGGAAATGGGCCTCACCGACCAGATGACGCATCTGCCCCTGGGTGTAGGCAAGCTCTTTACCAAACCCGACCATACTCACCAACGGGGACCGTAAATCGTGGGAGACGCTATAGACGAACATCTCGTTTTCCTGCCGCTGTCGCACCAGTTCTTCGTTCGCGTCGGAGAGTTTTCGGTACGATGCATTCAACGCCTCCGTCCGCTCCGTCAACTGGGTGGTTTTCTCGCGCAGCGTATCCATCAGCCGGTTGAACATCCGGGCCACCAGGCCCGCTTCCGTCTCCGGCTCGACCACCGTCCTGCGGTTCAGGTCATGGCTGCGCTCAATATAGTTCATGTCCTCTGCCAGATCAAGCCAGAGCGTCCGGGCACCATGCTCGGAGAGATTCAGGCCCCGCTCCTCGTCTTCCGGTGTGACCCGCAGGCGGGTGATATAGCGGTCGAACAATTTGACCAGCACCCATTCCAGGGTGAAGGTGAAGACAAAGCAGACGGTCATCCCCAACGCCTGCACGCCAATCTGCCGAAGCCTACTGCCACCCACAAGGAACTCTTCTTTTGCAAAGAGACCCACGCAGAAGACGCCCACCATGCCGGCCCCCAGGTGCACCGGCACCGCATCCACCGCATCGTCAATGTGAAATCGTTCCAGGAGGTTTGAAACCAGGTTGACCGCGATGCCGCCGAGCGCACCGATGACGAGGGCCGAGACGGGCGTGATATAGGCACATGAGGCGGTGACGGCCACCAGGCCACCCAGGGCGCCGTTTAAAACCGCCTCGACTTCGGGTTTTCCCCTGTCGCGCCAGACCCAGAACAGACAGGCCAGCGACCCCGTGCAGGCGGCCAGGTTGGTGTTGATGATGATCAGCCCCACATCCTTGTTCAGGGCCAGGGTGGAGCCGCCGTTGAATCCGAACCACCCAATCCATAACAGGAAGGTGCCCAGGGCGGCCATGGGCAGGTTGGACCCCCACATTTTGACGGTCGAGCCGTCGGGGAGATAGCGCCCCTTGCGCGGTCCAAGTACCAAAAGACAGGCCAGCGTGGCGGATCCACCCACCATATGCACCACGCTGGAACCCGCAAAATCCCGGTATCCCATGGCCGCAAGCCACCCTTTTTCTGGCGCCAGGTCATAGCTTCCGCCCCAGACCCAGTGACCGAAGACGGGGTAGATGATCGCAGCCACCGTGAAGCTGACCCACATATAGCCACGGTATCGAATCCGCTCCGCCACCCCCCCCGCCACGATCGTGGAGGCCGTTCCGCAAAAGACGTCCTGGAAGAACCAGAAGGGGAAAATCCACCCCTCCCGATCTTCGGCGATATATTTACTGAGGAAGAAGCCGTCGCTGCCGATGAGGCCGCTCAGACTGGCGCCAAACATCAGGCCAAAACCGACGGCAAAGAAGGCGACACTGGAGACGAGGAAGTCGGTGACGTTTTTGATGGCGACATTGATGCTGTTCTTCTGACGCACCAAGCCGGCTTCCAGACACATAAAACCGGCTTGCATGACAAAGACCAGGATGCCGCAGATCAAGACCCAGGCTACGTCAATGGGAGGATGTCGCATATGAAAAACGAGTACGGTTGGAGCGGGAGACGGGATTCGAACCCGCGACCAAGAGCTTGGGAAGCTCCTACGCTACCACTGCGCCACTCCCGCCCACATTTAGGTGGCAGCGGATTATCTTTATTTCCGTCCGGTTTGTCAATCGGTAACGGTCAATGCAGAACGGTTCGTTTCACACGGGGAGGCTGCGATGGGGCAGGCCGCGCTTTCCGGGTAGAAATACAGACCCGAGTTCAAAAGGGTGGTTCCGGGCGCCAGACCCGAATCGAGCATGACCTGGAAACTGAGCGTGCCGCCCTGTCCCACGGCCACCCTGCCGATGACGGCCGTCACATTCTCCGCATTGGGCGTATTGTCGAACAGGTAATGAATCGTGTCATTCGATCCAGGAATGCCTTCGACATCGGTCGCACTATCGGTCAATGGGGTCGTACCCGTTATGCTCCATCGCCCACTTCCAGATACATACGTCATCCCCGCTGGAATAACGTCGGTGATCTGAAGGTTCGTGACATCAACATTTCCAACATTGGCATATGTCAGCGTATAGGTGTACGGGCCGCTGGGGGAAAGGCCGGAAGAGGTGTCAATGGTTTTTGTCAGGGAAAGCGAGGCATTCGATACCACGGCGATGTCTATCACGGATGTTGTACTCGTCAAATCCAGACTGCTGGTCGCCGTCACGGTTAAAACGCCAGTTCCAAAGGTCGCCGTGGATGGCACGGTGGCCTCCACCAGAAACGCAAAGGCTGCCCCGGGGGCAAGATCGCCCGTGTCGGAGATCTGCGGGCCACCGGCGGGGGTATCCAGCAGCCCATCCGCGTCGGTATCCGCAAAGATCCGGATCGCATCGAAGTTAAAATCATCGGCAGTGCCCGTTGCATCGTTGTTGGCGCTCAACAAAAAGCGGTCGGATCCACTGCCGGTATTCGTCACCGTGTGCGGGAAGAAGAGCGTGCCACCTGGCACGGCATCTCGCATGTTATTTCCCGGGTCCAGTTTTAATCCGATTTTCGTGGGCAGCAGGGTGACGGTAACAGGCGTGAACGTGCTTTCAGCGCCGTCCGAAACGGTCAGTTGGAATTCCAGTACCGCACCTGCGGGTGGGACATCGATCTCAAAGCTGACGATCGAATCGGTGGAATTGCTCAGCGAGACCGGCGGCCCCGCCGTTTGTACCCATGCAAACGTGATCGGATCGCCATCCGGATCGGATGAGTCGCTTCCATCCAGTGTAACCGTTACAACCGTGCCCGTAAATGTCTGACTCTGACTGATCCCTGCGGCCACGGGCGGCTGATTGGGCGTGGGCGGTTCCGGCCCGGCCTGCATCGGAACGGAGACCGTCGTGGGCAGGCCGGGCTGCAAATCTACCGGATCGCTGCTCCCTTCGAAGCGCGCCTCGCCCTGGGCATCCAGGGCCGTCACACGGAAGATGCGGGCCGGACCCGAAGGGACCTCCAGTAGAATCGCCACATTGTGACCCGCCGCCACCTCCTGCGAAACCGGCAAGACGATCTCGGCCCCTGCCGCATCGGTGACTTGCACCTCGACCCGTGTGACCGATTCCGGCGCGGGTGCAAACGATTTACTGGGAACCGAGAAGGAGAGCGTGACCGGGGTCACACCGGCCTTCATTTCGCCGTCGCCGCAGGCCGAAAGCGAGACCCATGTCAACAGGAGGAGAAACAGGAGGGGAAATAGAGAGCGCAATCTCATGACAATCTGTTCCCTATGGGAAAACGACATTCACCGTCACCGGCGTCAATCCGGTGGCCGGCGGTTGCCCGGTAACCGGCAGTTGGTTGATTGGGGGCACTGAAAAATAGGTGAACGGGGCCGAATCGCCACCGCTTGCGACCGGCACGGGAATCGGCCCCACCGACTCATCGGACACATCAATGCCGGGCATCTCCAGTCGGGAGGGAATCTCTTCGATGACCTGGTCCCGAATGTCGGTGTCATAGACCAGATCGGTCAGAAGGCCGGAGTCAATCCGCGTGGGCAGCGTCGGGGGACGGCCCTCTTCCACCAACGTATACTGCAAGGGCCCCGGCGTTACGGAACCCTCGATATCCGGGCTGACGTTACGGACCGCAACGCCCCCTTCGTGGCCAATGTTGGCCACACCGGTCACCCGGCCTCCCCCCTCGCTTTTGAAAGTCCAGACCACGAAATAGGTGCCCCGCACGGCGGCCACGGCCGTGGGGGTGTGAATCTCGAATCTCCCTCCCTGGGCAATCAGTTTTCCGACCAGGGAGCGCACCATGCCGTGGAACAGGTCAATGAGGGTCTCCTCCTGGGTCGGGTCGTAGATATGCTCAGTAATCTGAAGACGGGTATTTTCACCCAGGCTCAAGACACTGTCGTTGTCGAGAAGCAGCTTCAACTGTGCCCCGGCCCGCGTCTCGTAGAGGTCTTTGAAAAAGACCGATTCCCCCAGCTTGACGCGCAGCGCCTCCCGGCTTTCGGGATGTGTGACGTACGCCTCCCGCAAAACGGCTGTGACGTTTCCGATGGACGGGGGGGGCGCATCTGGCGCACCCGGCACATTCTGGGGCTGCGCGAAGGCAGGCGCCAGGAGCGCGATCCAAACGCCGATGAAAAGCATCCTCTTCATAAATATTGACGTTTAACCA
>CAZOFZ010000036.1:0-14083 GCA_964579175.1 uncultured Nitrospirota bacterium
GAACAGGGGGGGGGCGAACGATGGAGGCTTCCCTGTCGGAGTATGAGACCTACAGCGACATTGCCCCCAGCCGCGTGGCGGGGGTCAACGCCTGGATTGCGGTGATGCGCGGGTGCGACAACTTCTGCACCTTCTGCGTGGTGCCCTATACGCGGGGCAGAGAGCGATGCCGATCCGTTGAAAATATCCTGGAGGAGGCGCGCAGGCTGGCCGAGGCGGGGTATCGGCAGGTGACGCTTTTGGGGCAGAACGTCAATTCCTACCGGCATGAGGGGGCCGAATTCAGCGATCTGATTCGCGCCGTGGCCGATCTGCCCGGCATTCGTCGGGTGCGGTTTACGTCGCCCCACCCCAAAGATTTTCCGGAGCCCCTGCTGTCGGCCATTGCCGCGCACCCGCACATTTGCAAACACATCCATTTGCCGGCGCAGGCCGGGAGCGATCGCGTTCTGGATGCGATGAATCGCACCTACAGCCGGGACGAATACCTCGCGTTGGTGGATCGGATTCGCCAAACCATCCCAGGCGCTACGATCACGACCGACATCATCGTGGGATTCCCGACGGAGACGGAGGCCGATTTCCAGGAGACCTGCGACCTGATGCGGCAGGTGGAATTCGACAACGCCTTTATTTTTAAATATTCGGAGCGATCCGGCACGATTGCCCAGCGGCAATATCCGGACGACGTGCCGGAGACGGTGAAGACCGACCGGATTGTCCGGCTCTTCGATTTGCAGCACAACATCTCGCACAAAAAGAATCGGGCGCGGATCGGTGAGACGTTGGACGTCCTGATCGAAGGAATCGCGGAAAAACGCCTTGATGCCAAGATCGGCCAGGTTGGTCATGTTGGCCAAGTCGGCCAAGTTGGCCAGGTCGGAAAGAGCGACGGCAATCTGACCGTCGTCTTCCCCTCCACCCTCATGTCCCCCGGCACGTTCGTTCCGGTTCGGATTACCGACGCCACGCAAGGCACGCTCTACGGCGAAGCGGTTTAGCCTGACTGTTCAACCAGCCCCGGCCCCTCCTTGAGGATAAGGAGGGGAGTTAGCGTGTCCAAGACGCTTGGTGGCTCCCCTCCTTATTCCCAAGGAGGGGCCACATCCTCTTCTTCCCCACATGTCCAGCCTGAGTTCAGCCGCCGCCGTAGGCGGTCGGCCGCAACAACCGGTTGGGTTTCACTTCGGCACGTTCTTGCTTCGCGACGAGAGAATGCGGGTACGGAGCTTTCGCTCTCCTCGCATAACGTACAAAACATACACGCGATTCTCCTCGTGCCGATAGAAGATTCGGCAGGGAGCCTCAATGATTTGTCGGTAGCGGGACCCTTTAATCTCTCGTGGTTTGGACCCGAGATTGGGGAGGCATTCAAGTAACTCGACGTGCCGAAAAACTCTCTGAACCAGTCTCCTTGCAGCGTCTGGATTTTCAAGCGCGATGTAATCTGCAATGGCATCAAGATCGTTCAGCGCGGGTTCTGTCCAGATTACATGAGCCATCGAGCCATACGCTGCTTCGCCTCAGCGTGGGTGACTGTACGCCCCTCCTCAATGGCTCGTTCCCCACGCGCGATGCCCTCAAGGAGGCTTATTCGCCGTTGAAGCGCCTCATAGGTTTCGACACCTACAAGATAGGCGCTGGGTAAGCCATGCTGAGTGATTAAGATGGGCTCTTTGTTGAGATCAAGGTCGGACAACATCTCTGTGGTCCGACGTTTCAGGGTCGTAACGAGCTCAGTACGCATAGAGTGATGCTAAAATAACGCTCCTTAAAACGCAAGCCCGTGAAGCCCACCGCACCATCCCAGGCGCTACGATCACGACCGACATCATCGTGGGATTCCCGACGGAGACGGAGGCCGATTTCCAGGAGACCTGCGACCTGATGCGGCAGGTGGAATTCGACAACGCCTTTATTTTTAAATATTCGGAGCGATCCGGCACGATTGCCCAGCGGCAATATCCGGACGACGTGCCGGAGACGGTGAAGACCGACCGGATTGTCCGGCTCTTCGATTTGCAGCACAACATCTCGCACAAAAAGAATCGGGCGCGGATCGGTGAGACGTTGGACATCCTGATCGAAGGAATCGCGGAAAAACGCCTTGATGCCAAGATGGGTAGTGTCGGCCAGGTCGGAAAAAGCGACGGCAATCTGACCGTCGTCTTCCCCTCCACCCTCCTGTCCCCCGGCACGTTCGTTCCGGTTCGGATTACCGACGCCACGCAAGGCACGCTCTACGGCGAAGCGGTTTAGCCCGATTATCCCGCAAACTGCATCTGCCGATTATCCCGCAAACTGCATCTGGTAGACGGCCCGGTAGTGGCCGTCCCGATGGAGCAGCTCCTCGTGGCGCCCCATTTCCACGATCCGGCCTTCATCCAGGACGATAATGCGGGTGGCCCGCTGAACGGTGGACAGGCGGTGGGCAATCACGAAGGTCGTCCTGTTTTTTGTCAGGTTCATGAGCGCCTTGCGCACCAGGAATTCCGATTCGGTGTCCAGGGCCGAAGTGGCCTCGTCCAAGATTAAGATCGGGGCATTCTTCAGGATCGCGCGGGCAATGGCCAGGCGCTGACGCTCCCCGCCGGAGAGATTGCCCCCCCCTTTACTCAGACGGGTGTCCAGGCCCTGCGGCAGTTTTGCAATAAAAAGGTGGGCGTAAGCCGCCTCCACCGCCGCCACGATTTCTTCCTCCGAGGCCCCTTCCGTACCGTAGGCGACATTGTTGCGGATTGTGTCGTCGAACAGCACCACTTCCTGACTAACGATGCCGATCTGGCGGCGCAGCGAGGCCAGGGCGATCTCCCGGATCGGCACGCCGTCCAACAGAATGCACCCCAGGGTCGGTTCGTAGAATCGGGGGATCAGGTTGACCAGGCTGCTTTTGCCCGCGCCGCTTTTTCCTACCAGGGCGATGATTTCGGAAGGCCGGGCCTCGAACGTGATGTCGGAAAGGGCCGCCACCGCGCCCCCGTCATAACGGAAGGAGACCCCGCGAAATTCGATGCCACCCCGCGCCGATGGGAGGATCAACCGTCCCGGATCGGTCTCATTTTCACTCCGTTCGTCCCAGACGGAGAAAATTCGTTCGGCGGCCGCCAGGGCGTGTTGTAGCGTATTATTGGCGTGGCTTAAACTTCTCAGCGGGGTGTACATCATCATCGAGGCCGTCATAAACGAGAAGAAGGCCCCCGGTGTCATCCGGCCCTCCACAATTTGATACCCCCCATATCCGACCACCCCCGCGATGCCCAGACTGGAGACCACCTCGATCAACGGATGCGTGAGGTCCGCAATGCGCATCGTTCGCATCATATTTTTAAAATACCGCGCGTTATATTCCGAAAAACGGGCCTCCTCGTGCGCCTCGTTGCCGAAGGCCTTGACCATCCGGATGCCGGAGAGGGACTCCTGCATCACGTGGGTGAGCGTCTCCACATCTTCCTGCGCCTTGTGGGCGATTTTTTTGAGGCGCCGCCCCATGCGGAAGATCGGATAGACGGTCAACGGCAACACCAACAGACTGATCCAGGCCAACTGGAAGTTTTGGTAGAAGACGACGCCCGTCAAGGCAAGCAGCGTCAGGGAGTGCTGGAAAAAGTCCTTGACCACGGTCGAGAGGGCGGTTTGCAGCAAGGCGACATCGTTGAGGACGCAGGACATCATCTTGCCGATGGTGGTGCGGGCGTGATACCGGAGGGGCAGGACCAGCAGGTGTTGGTAGAGTTCTTTCCGAATCCGTTCGATGATGCGGGTTCCCACCCATCGGAGTAGATAGGCCTCCAGGTAACTAAAGAGGCCCTTCAGCAGGGCAACTCCCAACAGGGCCACCGGAATGACCATCAGGAGAAAGCGGTCTTTCTCGATAAAAACTTTGTCCAGAATCGGCTGGATCAGCCAGGCGTAGACCGCAGTCAAGAGACCGACCAGGACGCCGCATCCGATGGCGCCCAACAGGTGCAGACGATGGGGCCGAAGAAACTGAAGCAGCCGCCAGTACGGTTTCATGCCGCCCCCCTTGCAGGTGTCGCACGCCCCGCAGGCGTCGCATGCCCCGCGGGGGTCGCACCCCTCGCGGGGGTCGCACCCCTCGCGGGGGGAGTATTCTGTAATATCCCGCAGATCGCCTCCGCCACACGCCGTGCGGCGCCGGGGTTTCCCAGTCGGGAAGAGACTGCCTGGAGATCGCGTTGCATTGCCTCGCGGGCTGCGGTATCTCGAAGGAGTCGGGCGACTTCCGCGCAGATGCGGTCGGCGGAGGCGTCCGATTGGATCAGCTCCGGCACCACGGTTTGGCCCGCAACGATATTGACCAACCCGATGGCGGGAATCCGGATCAGTCGGCGGACGATCCAATGGGTGATGGCCGAGAGTTTATAGAGGATGACCATCGGAACGCCCGCCAGGGCGACCTGGAGCGTGCCGGTGCCCGATTTCACCACCGCCACGTCGGACGCCCCCAGGGCCTCATACACCCCCGACACCCAACGGATGGGGACGGTGCCGGGACGCGCCACGGACGTAAGAAAGCGGCTCGAAAGGGAAGGGGCCACCGGGACCAGTAATTGCAACCCCGGAAACTCCTGGGCCAGTGCTTCCATCGCGGCCAACATCACGGGGAGGTGCCGTGTAATCTCGCGCTCCCGACTGCCTGGGAGGAGACAGACAGTGACACCCGCAGAAGGGAGCCCGTGGGATTGAAGATAGTCTGCTTTGACGATCTGGGGCCGCGTTTCATCCAGCAGTGGATGTCCGACAAATTCGCATGGCACCCCCGCGGCATCGTAGATCGCTTTTTCGAACGGCAGGATGACCAGCATTCGATCCACGCACCGGGCAATCTTGCGTACCCTGCCCGCGCGCCAGGCCCAGACCTGGGGACTGATGTAGTAAACCACCGGGATTCCCAGCCGTTTGGCAACGGGGGCCAGGCGCAGATTGAAGTCGGGATAGTCAATCAGCACCAGCAGGTCCACGCCGGAGCGCAGCAGCGCGCGGGCGATCCGGTGGGCCGTGAGGATCGTTTTAAAATGGAAGAGCACTTCCACGATGCCGACGATGCCCAGCCGTGCAATATCGAATTTTATCTCCACGCCGGCCCGCCGCATCGCCGTCCCTCCGAAACCGATGATTTCCAGGGCGGGATTGCGCAACCGAAGGGCCTCGGCCAGGCCCCCCCCATGCAGGTCTCCGGAGGCCTCCCCCGCAACGATCATCAGCCTAGACATGGCGGATTTGGTCCACGACCTGAAGGGCCAGTGCCAGTGCCGCCCGTCCGTCGTGCCCCGACACCGCAGCCGCCCGTCCTGTGGCGACCGATTCCACGAAGGCGGAAAGTTCGGCCAGCAGCGGCTCCTGCATCTCGATGGCAATCTTCTCGGACACGACGGAAGGCCGCGCGGCATCTGCGGGCGTGGTGCGCCGACAGACCACCAATTCCGGCAGCGCATAATCGAGAGAGAAATAGGTGTTGGGCTGAAAGACCCGCAGTTTGCGCAATTTTGCGCCGGAGACACGGCTGGCCGTCAGGTTGGCCACGGCCCCATTTTGGAAGGCCAGCCGGACGTTGGCAATATCGATATGCGAAGTGAGCACCGGCACCCCCACCGCGCGCACCTCCACCGGCGCCGAGGGAATCAGGGACAGAACGATGTCAATGTCGTGAATCATCAGGTCCAGGATCACGTGGACGTCAATCCCCCGTTCGACGAACGTACCCATCCGATGGCATTCGATAAAACGGGGGTCTACCAGCTCACGCCGTAGGGCGCGCACCCCCGCATTAAAACGCTCGATATGCCCCACCTGGAGGATGCAGCGGTTGCGATCCGCCAGGGCAATCAGGGCGTCGGCCTCTTGTAGCGTGGCGGCCATCGGTTTCTCGATCAGCAGATGGATGCCGTGGGACAGAAGGGATTCGGCCACCGGGTGATGCGATGGCGTGGGCGTGACCACGCTGGCCGCGTCAATCTTCCCTGCGAGGTCGCGCAGATCCGAAAACGTCCGGCAGCCATATTCGTCGGCCACACATTTTGCCCGTTCGGCGTCCGCATCCACCACCCCCACCAGCCTGACCCCCGGCATCCCGGCATAAACCCGTGCATGATGTCGTCCCAGATAGCCGACACCCACGACGGCCACCCGGAGCGGCCTATCGGATTTCATCGCCTGCCCCCCCATAACCGACGACGGCAATGTGCGCGGCACGGGCCTCTTCCAGAAGCCGCTCTTTTTCCAACAAGAGTGTTTTTCCCGCTTCCACTGCCAGCACCGCGGCCTTGACCTCTTTCATGGCCGCAAGGGTGTCGGGACCGACGGTCGGCAGATCGAACCGCAGGTCCTGATGCGGCTTGCAGACTTTAATGACCACCGCCGATTCCCGACCCAGCGCCCCGCCACGTCGAATGGCGGCGTCCGTCCCTTCGATCGCTTCCACGGCCAGAATCACCCCGTCCCGTACCACAATACACTGCCCGATATCCAAGCCACCGATCTGTTTGGCCAGTGGCCATCCCCATCGAACATCCGCCCATTCCCGCGAGGTGAGCGGGCGGGTCCACTCTCCTTCCTGCGCCAGCAGCGTATCCAGATAGTCTGTGGCCGATTTCACGCGAAACCCGTCCCGTTCCATCTCCAGCGCAAAGGCCCGCAGCAGCGCGTCGTCTTTCTTCTCTTTAACGCGCGCAAGGAGGGTAAGACAGCGCAGGTCGGGGCGCATCTCGAAGAGGCGGGTCTTTCGGATGCCCCCCGCCATCACCAGATCAACCACGCCTGCGGCCTTGAAAAACGAGATCAGTTGCCCAAGCTGCCCCACCCGAATCCAGCGGACATTGTCCACCTGTTCCGAAAGACGGGGGTCGGACTCCCCCAGATGGGCCACGGCCACCACTTTGATCCCCTCTTTGCGAAGCCGTTCCGCAAAGAGACAGGGGAGTCGTCCATTCCCCGCAATGAGACCGACTACCTGCAACACCCTCGCTCCGACTGCTCGACGAACGTCACGAGCGATTCGACGACCGCCTCGTCCCCCCACCTCTCTCGGATCTGTTTTGCCGCCTCCCGCACCGTCAGACCCGACCGAAAGAGCAATTTATAGGCCCCTTTGAGGGCGGCCATCTGCTCCGACGAAAACCGATGGCGCTTCAGGCCGACCAGATTCAGGCCATGGAGCTTGACATGATTCCCTGCGGCGCGGACATAGGGGGGGATGTCCTGCGTGACGATCGCACCGCCACCCACCATGGTATAAGCACCGATCCGGACAAACTGGTGCACCCCGACCAGGCCGCCCAGAATCGCGTGGTCGCCCAGAACGACGTGCCCGCCCAGCGTGGCCGCATTGGCCATGACGATATGGTCTCCCAGGACGCAATCGTGCGCGACGTGGGTATAGGCCATCAGGAAATTATGATGACCGATGCGGGTCTGGCCGCCCCCCTGTACGGTACCCCGATGGAGGGTCGCATATTCCCGGAAGGTGTTGCCCCGTCCGATCGTCAGCCGCGTCGGTTCTCCCCGATATTTCAAATCTTGCGGCGCCATCCCGATCGAGGCGTGGGGGAAAATTTCGCACCCTTCACCGATCTCGGTCTCCCCCTCGATCACCGCGTGAGCGCCAATGCGCACCCCCGCCGCCATCCGCACCTGCCCCCCGATTAGGGCATAGGGGCCCACCGTGACGTCCGTGTCCAGACTCGCGCGGGGATCGATGATCGCCGTTGGGTGAATCTTACGCATTCCCGCCATGCGGTTTCGCCTGGGGCCCGACCATCGCCTTCAGTTCGGCCTCCGCAACCCGCGTCTCCCCCACGAAGGCGATCCCCTGCAGCTTCCAGTAGGGGATGCGCTGTTGAAGCACCGTGACCTCGAGCCGGAGTTGATCGCCCGGATAGACCGGACGCCGGAACCGGGCCCGATCGATCCCCAGGAAGAAAACGCGATCTCCTTCCCGGCTCTCCCCGGACCGAACGGCCAGGATGCCCCCGACCTGCGCCATCGCCTCCACAATCAGCACCCCAGGCATGATGGGGTAACCGGGGAAATGGCCCTGAAAGTAGGGCTCATTGAGCGCCACGTTTTTAATGCCCACGATTTTCCGTCCCGGCTCCAGCGACAAGACGCGATCCACCAGCAGAAAAGGATAGCGGTGCGGCAGGGTTCGTAGAATCTCTTCAGCTTCCATCATGGGTGGCGTCCTTCTATCCGGTCGTTATGGCTGATCGTTATGGTTGACTCCGACCTTGCAGCGCAAGCACCTCGGCCCGCAGTTTCCGGATTTCCTGACGCATTGCAGGGAGGGCCTCCCACGCCACGGTCGCCTTTAACCACTCTTTGTGCGGGAAGGTGGGAAAACCCGCAACACGGCTTCCTGACGGGATGTCCCGTATCACGCCCGACTTTGCGCCCACCACAACATCGTCCCCGATTTTGAGATGTCCGGCCACCCCCACCTGACCCGCCAGCGTCACGCGAGACCCGATCTGCACGCTGCCGGCGATACCGGCCTGCGCGACGATGATCGTATCCGGTCCGATGACCACGTTGTGCGCAATCTGCACCAGGTTGTCCACCTTGGTCCCCCGACCGATGACGGTGTTGCCCAGGGTCGCCCGATCCACCGTCACGTTCGATCCCAACTCCACATCGTCTTCGATGACCACGCCCCCTACCTGCGGGACCTTGAAGTACGATCCGGCATGCGGGGCAAATCCAAAACCGTCGCCGCCGATGACGCTGCCGCTGTGGATGATGACCCGTTTCCCAATTCGGACCCCTTCGCGAACCGTGACGTTGGGATAGAGACGGGTCTCCTCGCCGATTTCACTCCCCTCCCCCACAAAGACGCCGGCGCCCAAACAGGTACGGTCGCCAATTTTCGCGCCGGAGGCGACCGTCACAAAGGGTCCGATCGAGACATCCCGGCCCATGACCACGTCGGGGGCAATCGCGGCCCGCAGGTCCTGTCCGGGCGGATCGCGGCGGGGGGAATGGAAGCGGGAGAGCACCTGCGCAAAGGCGTAATAGGGGTCGGGTACCAAGAGAAAGGCCGCGCGCGTCCCCCCAATCGGCGCCCGCGCGATCACGGCGGAGGCGCCTGTCGAAGCGGCCATCGCCTGATATTTGGGATTGGCCAGAAACGCGATGTCGCCTGCGGAGGCCGTGTCGAGCGGCGCCACCCCCCGGATGGAAAGATGCGGGTCCCCAACCAGACGCCCTTCCACCCACGCCGCAATTTCCGAAAGACGATACATCCTGTTCCTACTTGGCTGCGGCCAGATCGATCTGCTCGATCACCTGCGAGGTCACATCGTAGGCATCGCTGGCGTAGATGACCCCGCTCCCTTCCGGACTCCGATCCAGGACCATCGTATAGTCCCCTTTTTCCGCGATCTGCCGGGTGGCATTCTCCAGTTTTCGGTTAAATTCCCGGAGCGAATCCAGCTTTTTCCCCTGTACGTCTTTGTTCAGATCGGCGGCCTTTTTCTGGTATGTGACCAGTTTTTTCTGGAAATCGTCCTGCTTCATTTTCTTGGCCTCCGGAGAGAGGAGCGCCCCTTTCTGGGTCAACTCATCCTCCATCTGCTTCAACTCCTGTTCTTCAATGTCAATGACCTTTTGCAGGCTTTTCACATACTCCTCCAGGGAGAGTTTCATCCTTTTTCCCTCTTTGGAATTTTCCAAGACCTTTTGCGCATCCACAAAACCGACCTTCAATCCCTGTGCCTGCGCGTACGGTATCCCGGTAAACGCGAGGAGGGAAAGCGCCAACACCAATCCTGACCATTTCCGTTTCATCTTGTCTCCTTATATCGTGACGTTTAGAAAAGTGTTCCGATGGAGAACTCCTGCTCCAGCACAGGCTCGCCCTCACGCGGGTCCAAGTTGTATCCCCATTCCATCCGCAGGGGGCCGATGGGGGAAATCCACCGCACGCCAAATCCTGCCCCTTGCCGCAGGCCGCTGCGGTGGATCGGCTCCGAGTCGTCGAATGCGCCGCCGTAATCGTAGAACAGCACCCCCTTGATGTTGGCCTCCGGCACCAGGGGGAAAAGGTATTCGACGTTGAAGAAGAGCGATTTATTGCCCCCCAGAATTTCGTCCGTGGCCGTGTCGATCGGCCCCGCCCGGCCATAGCCAAACCCCCGGACCGTATTGATCCCGCCGACCCAGAAACGTTCCCCCACGGGAAGCGGCTCCGTCTCCCCGATGCCATCGGCATAACCGATGCGGGCATGAAGCGAGAGGACCTGGCTGCGAAAGAGCGGGAAAAACCGGCTGGAATCGAATACCGCCTTGTAGTAATCGTTATCGCCCCCCAGAAAAGTCCCCGCATATTCCAGGGAAATGGCGTTGCGCGATCCCGATTTGGGGTCGAAGACGAAGTCGCGCGTATCGCGGGAGAGGGTCAGTCCCAGGGCGCTGGTCAGCGTGGTGCCCGCCTGGTCCCGAATCAGTCGCGGGGCATTGTCGGTCACGTCGCGGATGTCGAGTGTCGCCAGTGTATAACTGATGCCGGCGCTGACATGCTCGGAGAAGGCGCGTCCAAACGCCAGATCGCCGCCCACACGTTTTTCTGTGTAGGAGTCGGTGTAGTCGCGCGTGGTGTTGAACAGGTCCACCGTCGCCGAGAGGTTGGCGTCCAGAAAATAGGGCTCCTTGAACGTGAGGCTGTAGGTCTTCCGCTTCTCTCCCGTATCGGCCTTCAGGCGGAGGAGCTGGCCCCGTCCCATAAAGTTGCCCATCGTGGTATCCACGGTGAAGAAGCCCCCATCCGGAGAGACGTAGCCCCCCCCCACGCTGAAGGTGCCGGTGGATTTCTCTTTGACCTGTACGGAGAGGTCAATCCAGCCGGGTTCCACAGGCTCCGGAACGATTTCGATATTTTCAAAAAAATTCAGATTGTGCAACCGCTGGAAACTCCGCTGCAGGGCCTGCGTATCGGCCCGTTCCCGTTCGTTGAACCGGAGTTCCCGCCGAATCACCTTGTCCCGTGTGGTGTGGTTTCCGGTGATCCGAATCTCCCGCACGGAGACCGGCTCCCCCTCCGTTATCTGGAACGTCACATCCACCGTCTGGGGGCCTGCGGGGAGCACCTGCGGCGCGGCGTTGGCGAATAAATGCCCCCGCCGTCCGTACGCCTCGGTCAGCCGGGCCACATCCTGACGAATCCGCTCCCGATTGACCGGTTCCCCTTCCCGACTCTGAACCAGGGCCAGCAGCGTTGCGCGGTCCAACAACGTATTCCCTGCCACATCCAGTTTCCCAAGTTTAAACAACGCCCCCTCCGAAACGGGCAGGACGATATCGAACCATCGTTTATCTTCGCTCAACAGCAGGCGGGGCGGGCCGATCTTGGCGTTTAGAAAGCCATGATCGAGATACCATGCCTGTACCTTTTCGATGTCCGCGTCGAAGGTTTCTTTCTTGTAACGCCCCGACTCCGAGAACCATGACGTCAGCCAGAAATATTCCGACGTCTCCATCTGCTTTTTCAAGGTCTTGGAAGACGCCTCGGCGTTGCCTTCGAAGGTAAGACTCCGAATATAGGTGCGCGGGCCCTCTTCGATCGTAAAAGTGACGGCGGCCTGGCCCTCGGATCGGGGCTGGATGACCGGCGTGATTTCGGCGTTATAGAAGGCCTCCCCCTCGTAGAGGGCCTTCATTTTTTTGACGGAGGTCTGAAGATCGCGGGGCGAGAGGAACGTTTGCGTTTTGATGGTCAGCGCCTCGTCCAGCCGCTCCCGACCGACTTCCCGATTCCCCTCGTAGACCACCTCCACCAGAAAGGGTCGTTCCTGCACCACGAAAATAACGGAAATCCCCCCCGAAAGCCCCTCGGATTCCACGGAAACCTGATCGAAATAGCCGGTTTGATAGAGCGTTGCGATGTCCCGCCGAATCTGTTCCGAAGAGAATGGAACGGCCTCCCGTGTTTCGAGCCTGGGGAGGAGGGTTGCGGCATCGATCCTACGCATCCCCCGCACTTCGACCCGCTTGACGCGCACTTCCGGCACCTGTGCGAAAACGGGGAGGTCCGTGACAATCAGGATGAGCAGGAAGGAAACGATGGAACCAAACGGGCGCGTCAATGAGATGAATGAGATCAAGGAGATCAACGAGATTAGGGAGATTAAGGGGGATTTAATGAGGGGAATGAACACGCGCTCCACGTTGAAAGTGCGTCATGCTAGCATGTTCGGCGTCCCCTGTAAACAGCGCCTGGGGCGATCAGGATGCCGGATAATCACACATAATCACACATAATCCAGGACAGACCGCAGGCTCGCGATGTGTGTGGCGGCCGTTTGCGGATGGCGCCCGGCGCGGTCCAGGAGCAACACCGGTATACCCATCTGCCGCGCCCCTTCAATATCGTGCGCCGGACTGTCGCCTACGTACAGGGTATTGCCGGGTGACACGTCGGCGGATTTCAGCGCAATCCTGAAAATCTCCGGAGAGGGCTTGGCCACGCCCGCCCCGCTCGAAAAGGTGATCGTTTTGAAAAAATGGGCGATATCGAGTTTCCGACAGAGGGGGACCAGTCTGGAATCGAAGTTGGAAATCATCCCGAGGGGGTGGCCCTCTTTTTGGAGATGGGATAGCACCTCCATCGTTTCGGGGAAAAGCGACCATGCCTCCGGTTGCTCGAAGAAGTCGTAGACCTCCGCAAAGAATGCGTCAAAGTCCGGGAAGTCGGCGGGCTTGCAGACGGCGGCGACCAGATCGTACCACCAGCGCCGTTCGCGGGCATGGAGCGCTTCGTCCGTCGCGCAGGAGAAGGCCAGGGGGGGGTGCGTCCGAAAGGCCTCTCGAAACCTGCGATCGAGCGAGTCGGCATCCAACCGAACGCCGAACTTTCGGGCCAGGCGGCGATATTGGAATCCAACCCCCTCCCGGACATCGAAGAGCGTTCCGCCGGCGTCAAAGAAGATCGTCCCCTTTCGCTTCACGCCGGGTCCGAATCCGTAGGGCCTTTCGTCAGCCCATACTTTTTTATTTTGTAAGCCACCTGCCGTACCGTCATCCCGACGATACGCGCCGCCTTCGACTGCACCCAGTCGGATGTCGTCAGGGCGGAAAGCAATGCCTCTTTCTCCATCCCTTCCACGGTCTCCGTAAGGGACATTTTTTTGGGTCGGGGAACCTGTGATGTGACCTGTCGGATGTCGTTGAAATAGGTGGCAATGGCCGGCGGAATGGACTTGAGTGTGACCGGACCGTCCTCGGCCAGCACGACCAATCGCTCCATGCAGTTTTCCAACTCGCGCACGTTACCGGGCCAGTCGTACTGCACCAGCAATTGTATCAGCGGGCCGGAGAGGTGGACATTTTTCCCATTTTCCTTGTTGAACAGGCCCAGAAAGTGGGAGATGAGCAGCGGAATGTCTTCCTGTCGTTCCCGCAGCGGAGGGAGATGGATCGGTACCACGTTGATGCGGTAATAGAGGTCCTGCCGAAACACGCCGGTGAGAATCGCCTGCTCCAGGTTTCGGTGCGTCGCGGCAATAATCCGCACGTCCACCGATAAGGTTTCGTTGCCGCCGACTCGCTCGAACGCCATTTCCTGAAGCACCCGCAGGAGTTTGACCTGTACCGTCAGCGGGAGATCGCCGATTTCGTCCAGAAAGATCGTGCCTCCGTCCGCCAGTTCGAAGCGCCCCTTTCGGGCCTGAATGGCGCCGGTAAAGGCCCCCTTTTCGTGTCCAAACAACTCGCTTTCGAGCAGTGTCTCCGACAACGCGGCACAGTGGACCTTGACGAAGGGCCGCCCGATGCGCGGACTGTTTTCGTGGATGATTTTGGCAACCCGTTCCTTGCCCGTGCCACTTTCGCCCCGCAGCAGTATTGTGGCCTTGCTGGGACTGACTGCGGCGAGGGTCCGATAGACCAGGTTCATGGCGGGGGTGGACCCGATCAATGTGTCCAAGCGCAATGCCATCGGTTTCTTCGAGGTGGACGGAGGTCATGCGATGTGCATGCTACGTGATTGACCGTCAGGGTGTCAAACAGACCACCGCTACTGTGGCGGCAACCGCAGAAACGACGGGGAAGGGAGGGGGAGGTGCCGACCCTGGGG
>CAZOFZ010000037.1:0-14038 GCA_964579175.1 uncultured Nitrospirota bacterium
GGTGCAATGCGCATCGGCTGATTATCGGGGCGAATAAAAAGCCTTGTCAAGGGACGCGCATTCATGGGTATAATGCACTCTTCTCATGGATACCTCCTCGGATACGATTGATTTTCACTTTGGCGCCACGCCGCTTCAGCAGCGGATGATCGTCCTTTGCCGTGCGATGGCGGAGGACGATCATTGTTTTATTGACGCCAAGGAGATCCTCAAGGTGTTGCTCTGTGGCACACCCCAATCCAGTCCGCAACCCGGACTGATGGACGCGGCGGAGTTCGAGTATCAGTGCGAGGCATTGAGTGTGCAGGTTCCGCCGATTTCGGAATGTGCACCCGACAGCGTCGGATATGCCTATCGCACGCTCCTCGCGATGGGGTTGCCGTGGCATTGCCGCTATCCCTACTTCGACTTGAACGGGATGTGCGGCGATCTGCATGACGACGCGCCCGCCGGGCCGGACTATGTCGGTGTGCGCCTCTCCCGCTTCACCCAGGTCGTGATGCCGGAGGGGCGGGCGCCACGCCTGCCCCTGACCCTGCTCAACGGCGCCACGCGCCCTGACGGCGTCCATCTTCCGGCCCATCAGGTCGAAGAGCTTTGGATGGCGATGGAGCAGGTGCGACAGGATCCCGGCGTCGCGCTTTCCGATCTAATGGAAATCCTGCCGGGGCCCGATGCCGCAGCCGGTTGCGTCATCGGCACACCGCACGCCATCGGGTCTCTCTACGCCGAGGGATCGGCCACCCTGTCGCTGCGGGGGAACGTCTCGACGCTGCTCGAAGGGGGGCGGACCCGCTTGGAGATCACCTCCCTACCGCCGGGCGTATCGGTCAAGACGTTGCTGACACAAATCCGATCCCTGGGGGAGAGGAACATCCTCCGTCTCTATGACATCCGCGACGCCTCGGTCCGGGAACGGGTCCGAATCGTGCTGGATGCGCCCCCACAAACATCGGCAGCCCAGATGACAACCCTCCTTTTTAAAGAGACCGACCTTGAAAAATCGGTCCCCTGCGCCCTTTCCGATCGGGGCGAGGGGCTCATCGCCACACTCCACCGCTGCGTGGTCGCGTGCAGCTCCGCCTGGGAGCGCAAGGATGGCGGGCCGATGGAGCGCACCCCCCTCTTGCGTGAAATCCTGAGCCGGGGTGGCTATAAGAGCCCACTCTCCGAGATCGTGGACGAACGCAGAAGCCAAATACGTAACCTATAGAATAAGGATTGAACGATGCCTTTTGAAGGATTAGGACTGCATAACAACCTGGTTAAAGCGATTCACGAAGCGGGGTACACCCGGCCGACGCCGATCCAAACCGCCGCGATTCCCCCCGCGATGGAGGGGCGCGATCTGATTGGCGCGGCACAGACCGGCACCGGCAAGACGGCGGCCTTTCTCTTGCCGATGCTGCACCGATTCATGCAATCGCCCGGAACAGGGAAGGTCCGCGGCTTGATCCTGACCCCAACGCGGGAATTGGCCGTTCAGATCGAGGTTCAGATTCGCAGCCTGGCCAAACATGTCCCGATTCGGTCTCTGGCGGTTTACGGCGGGATGGGGATGGAGCAGCAGACGCGGACGCTTCGCCGGGGCGTGGATGTCGTTATGGCAACGCCCGGCCGACTTTTGGACCATCTGACGCGAGGGAACGCGGTCTTGGGCCATGTCGAGGTATTCGTCCTGGATGAGGCGGATCGGATGCTGGACATGGGCTTTCTTCCGGACATTCGGAAAATCATCGCCTCCCTGCCCAAAAAACGGCAGACCCTCTTTTTTTCGGCCACAATGCCGGGAGAAATCGTAGCGCTGGCCAGGGAAATTCTGCACGATCCTCTGAAAATCAACGTGGGTGGAGACGTCAAAACTGCGGCGGGTATTCGGCATGCCGCCTATCCTGTGCCGCAGCACCTGAAGTCGGAGATGTTGTTGACCCTGCTCCGGGATACCAAGATACTCTCCGTGCTGGTCTTTACCCGAACCCGGATGGGGGCGGATCGCGTCACGCGCGTTCTGGATCGGGCCGGATTCAAAACGGGTGCACTCCATTCCGATCGAACCCAGATGCAGCGCCTCAAAACGCTGGAGGGTTTTCGAAAGGGGGATATTCAAATCCTGGTCGCCACCGATATTGCCGCACGGGGCATTGACGTGGCGAATATCTCGCACGTCATCAACTACGACATCCCCAACACGCCGGAAGCCTATATCCATCGGGTGGGTCGCACGGCACGGGCCGAGACGATGGGAGATGCCTTTACGCTGGTGTCGTCCGACGAGGAACGGGGATTGCGCATGATCGAAAAACATCTGGGACCGGCGATCCCCCGCGTTAGAATCCCCGACTTCAACTATCGCGCGGCGCCACCCGTTCGGGCGCCCGGCGCGCATCGAGGGCCGGACGAGGGGCCACGTCGTGGCGCATTCCGGCAGGAACGGGCCCGTCCCAACACCTCCACGCGCACATCGGACGGTCCCGGAAAACCCGGCGCCGCCAGGCGTTCCATCCGAGGCGTTCGGGTATTCGATTGGAAGTAAGAGGGGAAATATCGGAAATCGCGGCGCCACGCTTCCGTGTTGTAAATTGGGCCCATCGGGGGGCGTCGGCGCATGCCCCCGAGAATACACTCGCGGCACTCGATGCGGCCCTGGCGCTGGGGGCGGATGGGATCGAATGCGACATCCGTGAGAGTCGTGATGGCGCACTGGTGCTCTTCCACGATGCCACGCTGAAGCGGATCGCCGGTCGGCACGATCGCGTGGAACGACTCTCCCTGGCGCAGCTTCGGCAGGTGGATGTCGGGGCGGCCTTCTCTGCCCCCTTTTCGGTCATTCCGACTCCCGCAGAAGTAATTGCCCGTCTCCCGCCGCCGTTTCGGATCAACCTTGAAATCAAAGCCCCCGTCGCGGCGAAAGTCGTCCGCCTGATTCGGGAAACCCGGATTTTAGATCGGGTGTTGGTCTCTTCTTTTCATCATCCCTGGCTCGAGCAGATACGGGATCTTCATGCCACGTTGCCGATCGGTGTCCTGGTGAATCGGGAATCGCGGCGTCGGGCGATGGAGATCGCCGCCGGATTGAATGCCGTCAGTCTCCATGTTCCACAGAGGCGCGTCACACCGGGATGGGTTGCCGCAGCGCACGCGGCCGGATATCAGGTGCATGTCTACACCGTGGATGAACCGGATCGGATGGAAGCGATCATCGGGATGGGGGTGGATGGGATTTTTACGAACTACCCGGACCGGCTCCATGCGCTACGGCACTAGCGCCCGGAACCGCGTGTGGCGGCTTGTCTGGCCGCTCCTGATGGCCTTCCTGCTCTGCATCGGCTGCACGAAGGAGCCGGCACCCACCGCCCAAACCGGTGTCGAGGTCGGATTACTGGCGCCCGACTTTCAGGTCCGTAATCTTCGGGGTGGTACGGCCACCCTCTCGGCCCATCGTGGGAAGGTCGTGTTGATTAATTTTTGGGCAACTTGGTGTGGCCCTTGCAAGGCCGAGATGCCCTCCATGGAAGCGCTTTATCGGGAATACCGGGAGGAGGGACTGGAAATTCTGGCCATTTCCATTGATACCTCAGGCGCGCCTCCGGTGCGTGCCTATATCGAAGCGTTTGGGTTTAGCTTCCCTGTCCTACTCGATTCCGAATATCGCGTCAATGACCTCTACCAGGTCCGCGTGGTTCCCACCAGCCTCATGATTGACCGTAGCGGCGTGGTGGCCCGGCGTCTGCTCGGCGCCACGGATTGGAACCGTCCCGACGAACGGAAGCGGATCGAGCAGATGCTGACCCGCCCGAACCCCATCCCCGCCTCTTGACGCCATGGCGGCATGTCGTGGTAACGTGGGCCTCTATGAAATCTGGCTTTTAAACGATGGAAACGGCCCCCCTTTCTCTGTTCATTGCCTTTTCAGCGGGCTTTCTCTCTTTTGTCTCCCCGTGCGTTCTCCCGCTGATTCCTTCCTATCTCTCCTATATCACGGGCCTTTCGTTTAACGAAATGGTGGCCTCTGAAGGGAAAACGAAGGAGGTGATGACCCGGAATGCCCTGGCTTTCATTCTGGGATTTTCAACGGTCTTTATCCTCTTCGGTGTCTCCGCCACCTTCATCGGTCGTTTTTTCCTTTCGCATCAAGCTCAAATCCGACAGGGAGGGGCGGTCGTCATCATCCTCTTTGGGCTCTACACCCTGGGGATTCTGAAACCGGCTTTTCTTTCGCGGGATGCCAGGGTTCGTTTTCAAAATAAACCGGCCGGCCTCGTCGGCTCTTTTCTGATCGGCATTGCCTTCGGCGCTGGATGGACCCCTTGCGTCGGCCCCATTCTGGGTTCGATTCTCCTCTACGCGAGCACAACCGGGTCCATCTGGACGGGCGCAAAACTGCTGGTCGCCTATTCCCTTGGACTGGGGCTCCCCTTTTTCGTCGCCTCCATGGGAATCCAGGCATTTTTCGCCCATTCAAAGAAAGCGACGCAGTATATGCGAACGATCTCCCTCTGCAGCGGCTTTTTCCTGGTGGTTGTGGGGGTGCTCCTGTTCACAAACTCGCTGACCCGCCTGACGACATTCCTGTCCGAAGTCGGTATCGGCTGGACGGTAGGCCAGTAAAAGGCTTGTCCCATTCAGGGGGCTTGCGTCGCCCCTCGCAGGGGTCGCACCCCCTCACGCGGCAAAGCCGCGTGAGCCTCCCCCTCAAACTGCAAAAAACCCCTTCTGACAGGGGGCTTGCGTCGCCTCTCGCAGGGGTCGCGCCCCCTCAAACTGAAAAAAACCCCTTCTGAGGGGGTCAGTCACAAACGAGGAGTGGGTGGATGGGAATGTCCTTAAGAAGGGCGCGACCTTTCAGTCCGGCGAGTTCGATCGCCACGGAGACGCCCAAGATATCGCCCCCTAGCCGCCGTACCAGATTCGTCGCGGCCAGGAGTGTTCCGCCCGTTGCAATCAGGTCGTCCACGAGCAGGACGCGCTCTCCGGGCAAGATGGCGTCCCGGTGCAGCGTGAGTGTCCCCACGCCATACTCCAGAGAATACTTCTCTTCAATGCATGCGGCGGGGAGTTTCCCTGGCTTTCGAATGGGGACGAACCCGGCGTGAAGCCGTTCGGCGATGCAGGCGCCAAAGATGAACCCACGCGATTCGATGGCCACCACCTTTTGCACCTGCCGATGCTCAAAGGGCGTGGCCATTTGGCGAAGGGTTTCCCGAAAAGCCACGGGGTCCAGCAGGAGAGTGGTAATATCGTAAAAAAGAATGCCCGGTTTTGGGAAATCGGGCACGGTGCGGATTTTCGATCGTAAGTCCATTGTTTCCTCGTGACCGCAGCCGTCCGCCAATCCCTTCGGCTACAACATTTCTCCCGGTGCGATCGCTCTTTCCTCGAAGATGGCCCGTAGTTTGCGCAATGCAACGGCCTCGATCTGCCGCACCCGCTCGCGGGTTAATCCGAACGATTTCCCAATCTCTTCCAGGGTTTGCGGTTCATCTCCATCCAGGCCAAACCGCATGTGTATGACCTTGCGCTCGGTTTCTTTGAGCGTGCCCACCCACTGGAGGACTTCTTCCCGACGCCACCCGGTATGGAACTGCGTCTCCTGGGACATCTGCTGCGTATCTTCGATGACATCGGCCAGAGAGACATCGTTGCCCTCCGAGATGGGACTGTCCAGAGAGTAGGTCTTCCGAAGCATCCGCTGTATTTCAGCGGTTTCTTCTTCCGATACGGAAGTTCGCTTCGCAAGCTCGGACGGAGCCGGTTTCCGGCCCAACTCCTGGACCAGGTCGTCCATCTCGGAGAAGTACCGCTTCATCCGGTCTACCACGTGAATGGGGAGACGAATGAGTTTTCCGTGGTTGATGATCGCGCGAGTGATGGCCTGCTGAATCCACCATGAGGCATAGGTCGAGAAGCGGAACCCCTTGTCCGGATCGTATTTTTCAACGGCCCTCAACAGACCCAGATTGCCTTCCTCGATGATATCCTGAAGCGGGAGGCCGCGGTTGAGGTAACGCTTTCCGATGCTGACGACCAGTCGCAGATTCGACTCGATCATCCGCTGTCTGGCCGCTTGGTTGCCGCGTGCGATTTCCCGTGCCAGGGAAACTTCTTCTTCGAAGGAGAGCAGGGACAGGTGGCGGATACTTTTCAGATAGAGACGGATGGAATCGAGCTGTGCGTCCGCCGGTTCCTCGGCCTCTTCGATTTCCTCGACGGCTTCCGTTTCAGCCCCTACCGACGGAGAGGCCTCGTCCTCGGTTTCCGTTTCGGTTTCGCCTTCCGGCCAATCGTCTCTCATTTTACGAAACGGATCAAGAGCGGGTCACGTGACGGCTGTCGCGAACCAACATGCCGCATCGGGCCTGTATGGTCGGGGCGAGAGGATTCGAACCTCCGGCCCCCTGGTCCCGAACCAGGTGCGCTACCATGCTGCGCTACGCCCCGCAACACATTTTCAGGTGATGCTCACGCCACGATGGAACCGTCCGCACCCTACCAGTTCCCGGCGGCAAAGTCAATGAAATGCGGTCGCTGCAGGTGGCATGTGGATGTCTGTTTGCGCGGTGATCGTCATGCGCGGCGGGCAGCGGAAGCGAACACGCCGTCCGGATGGCCTCCAGAACGGATGAACCGGCGCACCTCCATGACCTGTCTCTGGATCGAAAGGCGCTTCTGCGCCAAGCGGTCTCCCTGCATGGCATGGGTCTCATGCTGACCCGTCCGGGGATTGAAAAAACCGACGTATCCCCCCGGATTGACGCCGAAGGAACAAAGTGTTTTGCCGCCGTGACTTCGGCCCAAAAAGTCATTTCGGCCACCCGATTCTTCTCCCCCCGTAAAGTAGCGTGGCAGGACGAAATTGGAGAGGTCCACATCGTCCACACGATAGGTTTCCGCCTGTACTGCGTCGCATATTTCATGCCAGTGAAAGACCTCCTGGTTGGGCGTCTCCGGATGCGGACCAGCCACCAGCAAATTGGCCTCCGGATCGCCCATCAGCGCCAGTGCTTCACGAGACAAGGCGGCGGACCAAGCCTCTCCCAGCGATTGCGAAAGCGCGACGAAGACAAACCCACAGGGAATGCCCCGGAAGTGGAGGTCATGGTATTCCAGGGCCCCCGCTACATCGCTCCCGTCCCACAGGTAGATCACGGCGTCGCCCCGCACGTCCGCCGACAGCTGTTTGCGGACCGGCGTCACATCACTCCCCTCCAATCGGAGCGTGCCACCCAGGCCCCAGCAGGGTTGAAAATCTTCCGTGATTTGACGATTGATGGCCCGAATCGCATCCCGAACCGTCTCCTCATGGATTTGACCGTCTGTGCGATTAACAATTGAGATCATCATCGTTGTACCCCCCCCACATTACGTCTAATATCTTTATGTTTTTGAGCAAAAATCGTGCCACGATCAACGAAGGCAAGAAAATATAAAAATTGTATAATAATTGACATGCTACGAGAGGCGATGTGGCGATCATCACCAATTCGCCCCAGCGAGGTGTATCTTTTTGGATACACCTGTATACAAAAAGATACACCTCGCTGGGGAGGTATGACCCCCGTGGCACCCGGAAGAAAGCGCGGACACACTGCGATTTCCCCCTCTTTCGGGGGGATTGTGTTGGCGGCATGATTCTCTTTAAAGTACGCCCATATTGACGGATAATGGTATTCCCTTTTGCGTGTGTGAAGGAGATCGGCCCCAATGAAATTCTGGAAATCTTCCAAGAAAAAAGTGATGGTAATTGGCCTCGACTCGGCCCCTCCCGAACTGATTTTCGACCAGTGGCGCGATAAGCTTCCCAATATACGCGTCCTCATTCAGGGGGGTGCGCACGGTCCGCTCCGCTCCTGCGATCCCCCCATTACGGTGCCGGCCTGGGCCTCCATGATGTCCTCCAAAAACCCGGGGAAACTGGGCGTTTATGGATTCCGGAACCGCGCGGATCACTCCTATGACAAGCTCTCCATCGCCACTTCCGCATCCATCAAGGAAGACCGCGTGTGGGACATTCTTTCGCGTGCGGGGAAAAATGTCATCCTGATCGGTATTCCGCAGACCTATCCCCCCCCCAAACATCTCCACGGCACGATGGTCACCTGTTTTCTGACGCCGGACACCGATTGCCAATTTACCCATCCGCCGGCGTTCAAATATGAAATCAAACGGATCGTCGGGGAATATGTCCTGGATGTGAAAAATTTCAGGTCGGAACAGAAGGACGAGACCCTGGCGCAGATTCATGATATGACGCGCAAGCGTTTCAAGGTGGCCCGCCATCTCCTCCAAAAAGAGGACTGGGACTTTTTCATGATGGTGGAGATGGGGGTGGACCGGATCCAGCATGCCTTCTGGAAATATATGGACAAGACCCACCGCAAATATGTGCCGGGAAATCCGTATGAGAATTCCATCCTGGAATACTACCAGTCCGTGGATCGCGAAATCGGCGAGTTGCTAAGCTTTGCGGATCGGAATACCACGATCTTTGTGGTGTCGGATCATGGGGCGCAAAAAATGGAAGGAGGCATCTGCATCAACGAATGGATGATGCAGAATGACTATTTGACGCTCTCCCAGAAGCCTTCCACACTCACCCCCTTTTCCGGCGCCAAGGTGGACTGGTCAAAGACGCGGGCCTGGGGTGAGGGAGGGTATTACTCCCGGATTTTCATGAACGTCAAGGGACGCGAGCCGCAGGGGGTCATCGAACCCGCAGAGTACGAAGCGGAGCGGGATCGCCTCATCGAAAAGATCGAGGCCATTACGGATGACCAGGGGAAGTCCATCGGCACCCGTGCCTACCGGCCTTCGGAACTCTATCCCGTCACCCACGGCATTGCCCCCGATCTGATTGTCTACTTCGGCAACCTCTCCTGGCGTTCCGTGGGGAGCCTGGGGTTGGGGACGCTGCACACCTTCGAGAATGACACCGGGCCGGACGACGCCAACCATGCGCAGCATGGCATCTTTGTCATGAACCGAAGGGGAGAGAGCTACGCCGATCCACTGCAAGGGCTCCATCTGATGGACATGGCCCCGACGATCTTGCGCATCATGGGGCTGCCGGTGCCGTCCGACATGGAGGGGCGCGTGGTCTCCGTGGTGCGGTGAGGCGCGTCGCCAGGTAAAAATCGTTTCCGGATGGAGGCATCCGGCCAGGGGGGTCTGTCATGAGTATGCTGTCTACCGCTTCAATCTCCGTCATCTTTCCTGCTTATAACGAACAGACCAACATTCTCTCCACGGTGGAGTCGGCGCGCCGCATCCTGCCCCGCGTCGCAAAACAGTGGGAGATCGTCGTGGTCAACGACGGCAGCCATGACGACACGGGAAAAATCTGCGACGATCTGGCGGCGCGCTATCCGGAGGTCTCGGTGGTCAGTCATCCGACCAATCGGGGTTATGGGGCGGCGCTCAAAAGTGGTATCCTGGCGGCGCGCCACGCGCTGGTCTTTTTTTCCGACTCGGATGGACAGTTCGACCTGGGCGAAATAGACCGGCTGTTGGCCTGGATCGGTCAGTACGACATGGTCATCGGGTATCGCGCCAAACGGCAGGACCCCCTTCATCGCCTGGTGAATGCCTGGGGGTGGAAAATGCTGGTCCGGCTTCTGCTCCGTGTGCGTGTCCGGGACATTGATTGCGCCTTCAAGCTCTTTCGGCGGGAGGTCTTCGAGCGGATTCAGGTGCGTGCCGTGGGGGCCATGGTCAACACCGAGATTCTGGCCCAGGCCGCAGGTTTCGAGATGCGTCTGAAGGAAGTGCCCGTGAGCCATTTCCCCAGACAGCATGGCCAGCCCACCGGCGCCAACATCCACGTGGTCCTGCGCGCCTTTAAAGAGCTGTTCAAGTTGTGGGCGAAACTCCGTCGCCTCTCCCAGGATCAGCAGGGGCTCTACGCCGCGACCGAACTTCGGCGCAATCCCCTCCCGCCACAATGACGAAAACCCGCTTCATCCGTTCTCGATAAGGAATCGTTCATGCTATGGCGCCGGTTTACGGAAGGGGTCAGACGTGCGCCGGGACATGAGGCCGTGGTTGCAGGGTCGGTACGGCGGACTTACGCCGATCTGTTCGTCGCGGCGGAAGCCCTTTCGGCCCGTCTGACGCTTCGAGGCATTCGGCCCGGCGATCCGGTGGCCCTCTTTCTCCCCAACGGCATCCCGTTTGTCACCGCGTTCCTGGCCATCCTGCGAAGCGGCGGCGGCGTGGCCCCGCTCAACGTCCACTACCAGCAGAAAGAGCTGACCGACTCCCTTCAACAGACGGCCCCCCGCATCGTCATCACCGATCCGGAACGGCTTCCCAGGATTACGTCCATCCTGGAGGTCATGCAAGGGGCGAACGGGCCGTCCTCTCCGCCCCAGATACTCTGCCTCGATTCGGAAGCGGTCCACGCCCCTGTCGCGACGCCACCGATCATGCCCCGTCCCGATTGCCCGGCGCTTTATCAATATTCCACCGGCTCCACGGGGCGGCCCAAGCCGGTTGTCCGCACCCAGGGACAGCTCATTGCGGAGATCGATCATTTTACCGGCGCCGTGTCGGTGACCCCCCAGGATCGTATCCTGGCGGTCGTGCCGCTCTTCCATGCCCACGGAATCGGCAACGCCCTCCTTGCGGCCCTGATGAACGGCGCGACGATGGTGATCCTGGAGAGCTTCAACCCACGGGGCGTCCTCTCGGTCCTGCGGGACGAGCAGGTCACGATCTATCCCGGCGTCCCCTTTATGTTCAAACTGCTGACGGAAACAAAAATGCGGGAGGCGGCCCATCTCTCGCGTTTACGGCTCTGCTTTTCGGCGGGCGCGCCACTCTCCCCCGAAGTGGGCCGCGATTTTCATCGGCAGTTCGGCGTCCATCTCCGGCAGCTCTATGGCGCAACCGAGACCGGATCGGTCACCCTCAATCTGGAGGGTGACATTGAGACCACGTGCGAATCGGTAGGGCGCGCGATGTCGCCGGCGGAGGTTGCGATCTTCGATGAATCGGGTGCGCAGCTTCCGGCGGATCGGACGGGTGAGATTGGCATTCGCAGCCCCGCGATGACAAGCGAATATCCGGGCCTCCCCGACGCGACGGCCGCCGCGTTTCGAAACGGCTTTTTCTTCCCCGGAGACGTGGGCCACCTGGATGGGGAGGGGCGGCTCTCCGTCACCGGTCGTGTCACTTTTTTTATCAATGTGGGGGGCCAGAAGGTGGACCCTGCGGAGGTGGAGCGGGTCATTGCCGCGCACCCCAAAGTGCGTGAAGTGGTGGTGCTGGGGGTTTCCGACTCTGCGGGACAGGAGCGGGTCAAGGCGGCGATTGTGCCCCATGCACCCTGTGGCCCCTCTGAAATTCTGGATTTTTGCCAGGGGAAACTGGCCGACTATAAGCTGCCTCGGATCATCGCTTTCTGCGATGAGATTCCGAAGAGCCCCCTGGGGAAGGTCTTGCGAAAACACCTGCAATAGGGCAGTCGGGAGGGAGAAGGTCGTCACATGTCTGAAAAAGAGAAAATCGTTACCATCATCAAAACCGTGCTGACTCAAAAACAGTTGACAGCGCAGTCTCTGGATACGGAAGAAACCGATCTGGGCTTGGACTCCATGGCCCGATTGACGCTGATCGTGGAGCTGGAGAATACATTCCAGGTGACGCTCATGGAAACCGCTTCGCCCGCCGTCTTTCAAAATATTGCCCTGTTGTCCGACTTCGTGGCGCACGCACTGAAGGAGCGACCCACTTCATGAGCGGGCCGGGCCCCGCGCACGGGCATGAACTCACGCAAGTTGCAAAGGGTGCCGGCATCACGTTCGTCGGCCGGGGCGTCGGCGCCGGGCTGCAGTATCTTTCCCTGATCCTGTTCGCCCGTGTTCTGGGCACCGAACGGATGGGGCTTTACCTGCTGGGGATGACCATCGCCAACATTGCGGGGGTGGCGGCAAAACTGGGATTGGATAAAGGGATTTTACGGTTTGTCCCCCTCCATGCGGCCGATCCCGCCCGCATCAAAGGGACGCTCCTGTATGCCTTCAAGGTTGCCGGGGGCTTGAGTGCGCTGATCGGGATCGCGATTGCGGCCTCCTCCGGCCTGCTGGCCGATCGTTTCTTTCACAAGCCCGCGCTGGCCCCCGTCCTTCGGGTTTTCTCCCTGTCGCTCCCATTCTATGTCCTCTTCGTCCTGAGTCTGTTCGCGATGCAGGCCGTCCACGCGATTAAGCAGAGTGTGGCCCTGCAGCAGATATTCCTGCCATTTTGCACGATTGCCCTGACCGTGGCATTTTTCTTCTCCGGGGCGCAACTCTCCGGGGTCTTGGCTGCCTATACGATCTCGCTCATCGCCGCCACGTTCCTCTCGTTTTATCTCCTGCGCAAAACCATTCCGGCGCTCAAAGACAGCATCCGTCCGGTCTATGAGGGGGGTACGCTGCTACGTTACTCCCTGCCCCTGGTGCTGGCGATGTTTCTGAATTTTTCACTCCTCTGGACCGACGTGTTAATGCTGGGATATTACAGGACCAGCAGCGAAGTGGGGGTCTACAGCGTGGCCGTCAAGACCGCGCTGCTTCCGAACCTGATTCTGGTGGCCTTTAACGCCATCTTCACGCCGATGATGTCGGACCTTTTCCACAGAAACGAATTGACAAAGGTCGCGGGGCTTTTCAAGACCGTGACGCGCTGGATTTTTCTGATGAGCTTTCCCTACACCCTGATCGTGGCATTGTTATCGAAGGAGATCATGGGGCTGTTCAGTCTGGAATTTGCCGTTGGATGGGTCAGCCTGATCCTGCTGGTCTGCTCGCAACTGATCAGCGCCACCACCGGCCCCGTCATCGAAATTTTGACGATGTCCGGAAAACAGATGGTCACGCTCTATAACGAAATCGCCGCCGTCGTCCTGAATGTGCTGCTGAATCTCTTCCTGATTCCCCGATTCGGGATGATGGGAGCGGCCATCGCAACCGGAATCGCCTGGGCGGCCCTCAACGTCATGAGCCTGATTCAGGTGCACCTCCGCTACCGGATACACCCCTATGAACGGGCTTTTTTCAAACCGCTTCTGGCCGGCGTCGTGGCCTTCGTCCTGCTCTTCCAGGTCAAGCTGTTTCTCCGGGATGGGCTGGAGTTATCCAAGCTCCCCGTCATGCTCATCGTGTCCGGCCTTTTTCTTGCGGTCTATCTGGGACTTCTCTTCCGGATGGGCCTCTCCCAGGAAGATCGCTTCATCCTGGAAAAATTCAGGGGCCGATTCGGGAAGGCGCCTCGCACCCTGTCCCCTTCCCCCTTGCAGGAGTCCGATGTTCGATAATATCCGCGCCGATATCGCAAGGAAGCGGGGCGCCTACTTCAGCCGGGCGGGGTGGGTGGGCCGCACGGTCAACGTCTTCTTCACACCGGGGTCGCTGGCCGTTCTGACCTACCGGTTCGGACGCTGGATTTACACGTTAAAAGTCCCCCTCCTCAAACAGCTGCTCTACCTCCTTTATTTTCCGCTCAAGGCGTTGATCGTGATCTGCTTTGGCATCCATATCCCGGTTCGGGCCGAGATCGGGAAGGGGTTCGTGATTCACAACTTTTCGGGCATCTTTATCCCCCGCACCCGGATGGGGGAGAACTTCACCGTGCAGCAGGGGGTGACGCTGGGATCGGCCTACCAGAAGGTTGGACAGCCGACGGTGGGCAACAACGTCTTCATCGGTGCCGGCGCGAAGGTGATCGGCAAGATCACGATCGGCGACAACGCCGTGATCGGGGCCAACTCCCTGGTCATTGCCGATGTGCCGGACGGGGCGGTGGTAGTGGGAGTGCCTGCCCGTATCATCGCGTATGCCGAAAAGAGGTCGGGCACACCCGCGTAACGCGGCAGTTTGGGCGCGCGGCAGGTTTTTAGAGGGGCCCCTCAAAAACTCCCCTGGCCCCTCTTTGGTAAAGAGGGGGAAACCAGGAGGGGAAGGTAAAGAGGGGGAAACCAGACAAGAAGGGAGAAGCCCCTCGCAAGCGCCGTGCCCCTCCCCTTTACCAAAGGGGAGGCTGGGAGGGGTTGGTCTTGATA
>CAZOFZ010000038.1:0-14018 GCA_964579175.1 uncultured Nitrospirota bacterium
GTTTGCAGCGTCACGTTTTCAAGCCGTGCCAACCGGATCAGATAGGGTCGTGTCTCCGCGAAAGCCGCTTCCTCTCTCATCGTCTCCATGTCCCCGGGTAAACCGCCTGGGTTTCCCCTGTTTTTCAATACGAAGAACGCCGGTAACGCCTCGGAGGGCGGGATGTTCATCTCCCCCCGCAGATTGCGGATCGCCATGACGGGCTCGATCACCCACGGCTCGAATGATCCGCCCGTATCGTCATCGGGAAAGTCTTCCGTCGTGGGATAGGGGAGCGTCGAGAGGAGCGGAACGGGGGATGGATGGGTGTGCGAGGTATCCTGCCGTCCGCAGGACTGCCGTCCGCAGGACTGCCGTCCGCAGGACTGGGCGAGTTCTTCCGTGATAAACGGCATGAACGGATGCAGCAGTTTCAGAATCTCCGCAAAGACGGCCGACATTGTCTCGCGGGCGGCCCCGGCGCGCGCGGTGCCGCGCGCAGTGTCTTGGAGGTCCACCTTGACCAGTTCCAGATACCAGTCGCAGAACGTGTGCCAGACGAATTGGTAGACCGCCGCCGCCGCCTCGTCAAACCGGAACGCATCCAGTTTCCGATTCACCTCGCCCACCGTCTGCCGCAAACGCGCGACGATCCAACGACCCGCTGGCGAGGAGCCGCACACGGCAGGACGCTCCGCGTTCCCATCGGGAATCTCTTCTGGACTCGCCGTGTTCATCTGAACGAATCGCGCCGCGTTCCAGATTTTATTGGCAAAGTTGCGATATCCTTCGATCCGTTCCGGAGCCAGCCGGATGTCGCGGCCCGGCGAGGCCATCGAGGCCAGGGTGAAGCGCAGGGCGTCGGTGCCATACTGACGCATTACGGTCAGCGGATCCACCACGTTGCCCCTGGACTTGCTCATCTTCTGTCCCTCGGCGTCACGCACGAGGGCATGAATGTAGACGGTGCGAAACGGGACCTCCTTCATGAAGTGCAGGCCCATCATCGTCATCCGCGCCACCCAGAAAAAGAGGATGTCAAAACTGGTGACCAGCACCGACGTGGGATAAAATCGCGCAAGGTCGGACGCACCCGACTCCCCCGGCCATCCGAGGGTGGAGAACGGCCACAGCGCCGACGAAAACCAGGTGTCCAGGACATCCCCATCCGGCGTAAGGTCTTTGGAGCCACAGCGGGGACAGTGCGTGGGGGGCGCGATGCACACGATCGGCTCGCTGCAGGACAGGCCGCACTGACCCATGTCCTGTCCACGGCAGTACCAGGCCGGGATCGGATGCCCCCACCAGATTTGACGCGAGATGCACCAGTCCTGGATATTTTCCATCCAGCCAAAAAAGTTCGTCTCCCAGCTTTCCGGAATCAGCCGAACGCGATGGCTCCGCACCGCTTCGATTGCGGAGGCGGCCAGGGACTGCGCCGGATCGTTCATCCGCACAAACCACTGGCGTGAAGAGAGCGGCTCCACCACCGTCCGGCAGCGGTAGCATTTCCCGACGGCATGACGATGCGCGGCCGTTGCCACCAGTGCCCCGGCTTCTTCCAGCCACGCCACCACCCGCGCCCGTGCGTCGCTCACCGTCTGCCCCGCAAGCGCCTCGGCATATGCCTGCAACACCTTTGCCTCGGCCAGACCCGCCGGGTCCATTCGCCCGGACGGCGTAAGCAGCGAGAGCGTGGGAAGGTTGTGGCGCCGGCCCGCCTGTTCGTCGTTGAAATCGTGGCCGGGGGTGATCTTGACCGCGCCGGTGCCGAATTCCCGATCTACCAAAATGGCGTCGCCCACCACGGGAATCGTCCGATGGGTGAGGGGGAGCCGCACGGTGCGGCCGATCCAGCGATTGAACCGGGGATCGTCCGGGTGGACGGCGACGGCCATGTCGCCCAGCATGGTTTCGGGGCGGGTGGTGGCCACGGTCAGGGACGATCCGTCGTCCAGGGGATAGGCGATGCGATAGAGCTTCCCGTCGCTCTCCTCGTGTTCGACTTCGATATCGGAGAGGGCCGTCTGGCAGCGGGTGCACCAGTTGATGAGCCGCTTTGCACGGTAGATCAGCCCCTCGCCGTGGAGCCGCACGAAGACCTCGCGGACGGCGCGCGAAAGCCCGTCGTCCATCGTGAAGCGCTCCCGCTCCCAATTGCACGAGGCCCCCAGCCGCTTGAGCTGGCCGACGATGGCGCCGCCCGATTGCGCTTTCCAGTCCCAGACCCGCCGGATGAAGTCTTCGCGCGAAAGATCGTGACGGCTCCGGCCGCTTTGCGCCAGTTGGCGCTCGACGACGTTCTGCGTGGCGATCCCCGCGTGATCGGTGCCTGGAATCCAGACCACGTCATCGCCGCGCATCCGTCGCCAGCGGGCCAGGATGTCTTGCAGCGTGTTATTGAGGGCATGGCCGACGTGCAGCGCACCAGTGACGTTCGGCGGGGGAATAACCATCGAAAACGGGGGGGCCTCCGGCCGCGCGGGGGGAGCGGTTGCGGCCCACACCGCAGCCCAGCGGGCCTCGATCCGCTCCGGATCGTAGACCTTGTCCATTTCGGATTTGGGCGTCGTGTCGGACATGGCCCCCACCCTATCACGGGATCGCCGGGATGTAAATCCGGATGGGGTGTGCTATCCTGTCGCCCATGCCCCAGAACCTTATTCTGATTGCCCCAGAGCTTTGGATGACGCTGTTGTGCTGCGTCGTCCTGACGGTTGACCTCGTGCTTCCCAACCTGAAGCAGACGCATCTGGCCTACCTGTCGGTGGGGGGGATGGGGCTCACCCTTGTCCAGCTTATTGTTTTTGCGGCGAGCGGCACCGAAGGCGCCCTCTTCAACGGGATGTTCGTCCTCGATGCGCTGGCTATTTTCTTTAAAATTTTCATCCTGGCCGCCACGATCCTGACCTTGCTGGCTTCCCTCGACTATGTCGGAAAGATGCGTTATTTTCGCGGCGAATATTATTTCCTGGTGCTGTTTTCCGCGCTGGGCATGATGTTCATGGCCTCCGCCAACGACTTTCTCTCCCTGTTCATCACACTGGAATTCGCCACGTTCGGATTCTATGTGCTGGTCGCCTATCTGCGTGAAGACGTAAAATCCAACGAGGCGGGGATCAAGTTTTTCATTCTGGGCGTCCTGGCGGCCTCGATGATCGCCTATGGCGTGAGCCTCATCTATGGCGATACGGGCACGATCCTGTTTCAGGAAATCTCAAAAATTCGCCCCGGGGCCTCTATCGGCCTGATCCTGGGTCTGCTGTTTGTCTTTGTCGGGATCGGCTTCAAGGTGGGGGCCGTCCCCTTCCACGCCTGGGTTCCGGACGTCTATGAAGGGGCGCCGACGCCGGTGACGGCCTATCTCTCCATTGTGCCCAAGGCCGCCGCCTTCGCCCTGCTCCTACGGGTTGCGCTGGCCACGTTCGGCGCCTGGATCGCGGACTGGCAGTGGCTGATCGTGACCGTCTCGATGCTGTCCATGACGTATGGCAATATCACGGCCATTGCCCAAAAAAATGTAAAACGGCTGCTGGCCTATTCCGGCATTGCGCAGATCGGTACGATTTTGATCGGCCTGGCCGCCGGCAGCAAAATGGGGGGGGATTCGATCCTGTTCTATCTGCTGACCTACCTGTTTGCCAACCTGGGCGCGTTTATCGTGCTGATCGCCTTCTCCAACCTGACGGGGAAGGACGACTTGGACGACCTGGCCGGGCTGAATCGGCGCTCTCCGTTGCTGGCGTTCGCGATGCTGATCTTTTTGTTGTCGCTGGCGGGAGTGCCGCCGCTGGCCGGATTCCTGGCCAAGGTCTACATTTTCGCCGCTGCGGTGCACCGGGGACTGCTCCTGCTGGTGACGGTCGGTCTGATCAACGTCGTCATTTCGTTCTACTACTACCTGATTGTCGTCAAAAAAATGTATTCCCTCGAACCGGACGATCTCTCCCCGATCCCCCTTTCAACGCCGATGCGGGTGGCCCTGTACGCCTGCATGGCGGGCGTCATCCTGCTGGGTGTCTGGCCCGCCCCCTTCATTGATCTTGCTACCACCGCCATGATTCCTTTCTCGGTGTTACGATAGTCGAGGCCCGTGCGTGTCTTTAAAGGTGAACGGTAAAGCGCAGATCCTGATCGAGGCCCTCCCCTACATTCGGGCCTTTTTCGGAAAGACGATCGTCATCAAATATGGCGGGGCGGCGATGACCGACCCGGTCTTGAAGCGCCAGTTCGCCGAAGACATCGTGCTGATGAAGTATGTGGGGATGAACCCCATGATCGTGCATGGCGGCGGGCCTCAAATTTCCGAGATGATGAAAAGGTTGGGCCGGGCCCCGCAATTCGTGGACGGGGTGCGGGTCACCGACGCAGAGACGATGGAGATTGTGGAGATGGTGCTGGGGGGGACCCTCAATAAAGAGATCGTCACACTGATTCACCGGCACGGGGGCCGCGCGGTTGGATTGACGGGGAAGGATGGCGGGCTGATCCGGGCGCGGCCGCTCCGTCACGGCGCGGGAGACGGTCCGATGGAGCACACCGGCGCGGTGCAGGCCATAGACCCGGCCATTCTCCTCACCCTTTCACAGTTCATCCCCGTGATTGCCCCAGTCGGGGCCGATGCGGAGGGGAAGAGCTATAATATCAACGCCGACAGCGCGGCAGGATCGTTGGCTGCGGCCCTTTGCGCGGAAAAGGTTCTTTTCCTCACCGATGTCCCCGGCATTCTGGAGGGTCGGGAGGGTTCCGGAGGTCAACTCATCTCCACGCTCTCCGGAAAAGAGGCCCGGCGTCTGATCAAGGCCGGTGTGATCTCTCACGGCATGTTGCCCAAAGTGGAAGCGGCCCTTTCCGCCGTCGCCCAGGGTGTGCACAAGGCGCACATTATTGACGGACGGGTGCCGCACGCGCTGCTCCTGGAAATCTTCACCGATCAGGGGGTCGGCACCGAAATTGTTGCCTGAAGCCATCCTGCTTCTCCTCACTTTTATCTTTGGGTTGATGGTCGGCAGCTTTATCAACGTCTGCATCCATCGCCTCCCCCGCGACGAGTCGGTGGTCTTTCCGGCATCGCATTGTCCCAACTGTCAGGCCCTCATTCGCCCCTACGACAATATCCCCCTGTTCAGTTTCCTCTTCCTCAAGGGCCGCTGCCGCAGCTGTAAAACGCCCATTTCGTGGAAGTACCCGCTGGTGGAACTGGTGCATGGACTGGGCGCGCTGCTGCTGGTGCGACAGTTCGGTTTTTCCGCGCAGGCGGCGGTCTATGCCCTTTTTCTGGCGGCGCTGATCGCCGTGATCTTCATTGATCTTTCGCACCAGATCATTCCGGACGTCATTACGCTGCCGGGAATGGCCATTGGCATGGTTGCGTCCTCCACCGTTCTTCCGCCCGGATGGGCCAATGCGATGACCGGCCTCCTGCTGGGTGGAGGGCTCTTTTACGCGGTGGCGCTGCTCTCCGTCGCGATTCTGAAAAAGGAGGGGATGGGGGGTGGCGACATTAAACTGATTGCAATGATCGGGGCCTTTTTGGGATGGCAGGCCACACTCCTGACCATCTTCCTGGCCGCCCTCTGGGGTTCGGCGATCGGCCTTTTCCTGATTCTGGTACAAGGCCGCAGCCGGGCAGAACCGATCCCCTTCGGCCCCTTCCTCGCCGCCGGCGCGATGATCTCCCTGTTCTGGGGAGAGGCGATCATGCACTGGTATCTAAACGTATAATCGGCGCCCCTGCGGGGTTTTCGCCCTTTATTCTCCAGCACATATCTACAGCGCCCTCATATATTCCAATCTGGGCATCCTTCCCTTCGACTGGAGGGTGACGCCATATTCGTGGCTCTGGTTGCCGTTGCTCCACTCGCGCACGTCAAACGGCGTACCCAGCGGCCGCGAAACGATGTTGCTGAAACCAACCATGCTATTTTCGGTCGGCTCCCCTCGAACTCTTCTTGACAAACGGCGCTCCGCACTATAATCTTCACTATTCCCATAGGAATTATACTAATGGTTCGTTTTTCGGTCAGAGAGATTTACGGCGTTCTGGCGATCCTGGCCCTCTCGCTTCACTGGGAGCAGCCGGGGCCGCTCCGGGTGGGCGTCATTGCGCACCAGCGAAAGCTCTCTCTACGATTTTTGGAGCAGGTCATGACCCTGCTCAAAAAACAGGGCCTGGTGGAGAGTGTTCGGGGCGCGCGGGGGGGATATCGGCTATCGAAACCGCCGGACAAAATCGCCTTGGGCGAGGTGCTGCGGGCCGTGGAGGGTGCGCCGATGGGCGCGTTCCCCCATCGACACGCGGCGAACGAAATAGAGGGCGCGGTCGTCCAGGAGGCCTGGAAGAAGATTGAAACGACTTTTTGCGGGCTGCTGGATGCCATCTCCTTTCAGGACTTGTGCGCGCGGGTCAAAGAGGGCGAACGGAGGCGCGCCATGATGTTTCACATTTAGGAGAAGGAGGACGCAATGGATGCAACGATTGTGCTGGTGGCCATCACACTGTTTGCGGCGGCGGTCAACGGGGGGTTGGGATATGGGTTCTCTTCGCTGACGATGCCGGTGGCGCTGGTCTTTTATACAAACCGGCTGCTCAACCCGGCGATGGTGCTCATCGAGGTCTTCGTCAACATCTATGTCCTGGCGATGAACCGACAGAATGTGGTGTCGGTCTGGAAGCGGGTCCGTCCGATTGTCCTGGGGCTCCCCATCGGTGTGCTCCTGGGGAGTTTCTTCCTCTCTGCCGTGCAGCCCGGCTGGATCAAGCTGTTCACCTATGTCTTCCTCTTGCCGATGATTTTAATCCAGGCGGCGGGAATCCGCAGGCCCATCCACAACGAAAATGGCATCGGCCTCCCGTTCGGCACGGGAATCGGTTTCCTATATTCCATCACCACCGTTTCAGGGCCGCCTCTGGCTGTATTTTTCAACAATCAGGGCCTGGTCAAGAAGGACTTCCGCGCAGCGCTGGGGGTCATCCGAACGGCGGAGTCCAGCTTCACGGCGGCGGTCTATGCCTACCTCGGCCTCTATTCCACGGAGACCTTCTCGATTCTCAAGACGATCCTTCCCAGTGTGCTCATTGGCATTCCGATCGGCGTCTTTGTGCTTCAGAAGCTCAACGCCGAGACGTTTCGGCGCATCTGCATGACATTCGACGTCTGGGTGGTCGGCTTCGGCCTGTCGCGCGTCCTCATGGAGCTTGCGATCGTCAAAAGCGCGCTGGCCTATGGCGTCATGGGAGCGGCCCTGGCCATTGACGGCTATCTGCTCTATGTCTACTTCACGCGACAACGGCCGGAAGCCGCGTCATCCTACCCCGTCCCCCGCACATCATAGAAATGGTCCACGGGCCGGTGTCCCCCCTCCCGTCCGATCGCGAGCGTGTGCCGCATGGCGCCCGCGACATAGGTCTTGGCGTTTTGAATCGCCTCACGCAGAGGGGCGCCGCGCGCCAGGTGTGCCGCAATCGCGGAGGCCAGGGTGCAGCCCATCCCATGCGGGACCGTCCCCTCCAACGGCGTTCCCTGAAAGCGGGTGATCTCCCGTCCATCGAATAGCAGATCGGAGGCGCGCTCCGATGCGGACGGCAGGTGCCCGCCTTTGATGAGGACGGCCCCACAACCCATTTGATGGATTTTTCGGGCCGCCGCCTCCGCGTCGTCCAGCGACGCAATCCGCAGGCCCGTCAAGCGTTCCGCTTCGGGTACGTTCGGCGTCACCAAGGCCGCCAGCGGGATAAGATGGGATTGCAGGAGCGAGACGGCATCCTGGGCCAACAAGGACACCCCACTCTTAGAGACCATCACGGGGTCCACCACCAAATTTCGGGCGGTCGAAAGCAGCAGAACGACGCGCCGCACGATGGCCTTGGAGGAGAGCATCCCCGTTTTGACGGCAGCAATCTGGAAATCATCGGTAATCGCCCTGACCTGGGCCTCGATCACGCGCAGTGGCAGATCGAAAACGGTCGTGATCTCCCGCGTGTTCTGGGCCGTCACCGAAGTGATGACCGAGACCGCATAGGCGCCGTTGGCATGAACCGCCTTGATGTCGGCCTGAACGCCGGCCCCCCCCGATGAGTCGGAACCGGCCAGGATGAGCACTTGCGGGGGAGGCGTGGGAACGGGGGAAGAAAGCATGGATCAGGCCCTACTTTTCTCCCCCCCCATTCATCAAATTCATCAAAGGGGGACAGGGGGGGGTGAGAATTTAAATCGCACGGCGACGGAAGTCCGAGCCAAAAGGGGATGTGGCATGACGCCTTGACGCCATTATGTCTTGACGATGGACATCGTGTTGTTCGCCGTATTGAGCCCGTCAATCGTTGCGCCCAACCGATTCATTGCATCGATATAGTCCAATACCTCTTGCGTCACCGTCTCGCCCGGCACCAGCAATGGGATTCCGGGGGGATAAACGGTGACGATTTCCGAACTGATCTGGCCCGCAGCCTCTAGAAGCGGGACATATCGGTAGTCCGCGAAAAAGGCCTCGCGCGGGGTCATTTGGGCCGCTTTTCCGAAGGGGGGGAGACCCACTTCGGAGAGGCGCATCGCACTCTGGCGGGTGCCATGATACTCCTTCGACATCTCCCGCAGGGCCTCCACCAGACGATTTAGATCGTCCCGTCGGTCGCCGATACTCACAATCACCAGGACATTCAGCGGGTCGGCCATCTCCACCTGGATATGGTACTTCATATTCAAGATTTGGGCCGCTTCATAGCCGGAGAGACCGAGCGATTCGACCGTAATGGTCAGCTTCGTGATGTCGAAATCGCCCATTTCCGAAAAGAGGGGACCCTGTACCCGCTCCCGGTCAAAGCAGAAAAGGCCCGGAATGCGGTTAATCCGGCTACGGGCCTCCTCCGCCAGGCGGATCGCCTTGTCCAATAACTTCTGTCCCTCCGTGGCCATCTGCATCCGGGCCAAATCCAGTGAGGCCATCAAAATATAGGACGGGCTGGTGCTCTGGACAAAACGGAGCACGGCCGCAAGCGTGGTCATGTCCACGCGAGGGCCCTGCGCATGCAGCATGGACGCCTGTGTCATCCCGCCGATGATCTTGTGCGTACTTTGCACGGCCATATCGGCGCCGGCCTCGATGGCGGAAATCGGGAGTTTCGGGTGGAATTTCAGGTGCGGCCCGTGTGCCTCATCCACCAGCACCACCATCCCCTTTTCATGCGCATAGGGAATGATCCGCTGGAGATCGGCGCAAATACCGTAGTAATTCGGGCTGGTCAGGAAGAGCGCACTGGCCTCCGGATGGGCGTCTATGGCCGCGCGGCTTTGCGCCTCCGTGACATTCAAGGTCATTCGGAGCGTTTTATCCACGGCTGGAAGATAAAAGATCGGTTGGGCACCCGAAAAAATCAGGCCGGCCAGCACCGATTTATGCGCGTTGCGCGCCACCAGCACACGATCTTTCGGGCCGCAGGCGGCCAGAATCATCGCATGGTTTCCGCCGGTGGTACCGTTCAGCAGGAAAAAAGAGCGCTCCGCCCCATAGGCCCTGGCGGCAAGTTCCTGCGCCTCTTTGATGACCCCCTTCGGTTTCTGGAGGGAATCCACCTCGTCCAGCGTCGTGAGATCGATCGAAAAAATCTTCGATCCCGCAAACTTTCTAAAACGGGTGGAGATTCCCTTGCCGCTCTTATGGCCGGGGGTGTGGAACGAGACCTTCCGGCTCTCGGCCAGGGACACCATGGCGTCGAACAGGGGCGTCCGATACTGGTCGTCGTCTATCATGGCGGGGAGAGGAAAGACGGGAGATATCAGTTATAGGTGAATAAAGGCTGGTTGTCTTCGATGATCCGTTCCTCGCTGTGCATTTGGAGCCGGATATGTTTGGGAAGGAGAAACTGCCCCGTGTGGGTCTCGCCATCGTAATAGCGCAATGTGCCGCTGATCCGATCCGCAATCCGTTCGTCAATTTCCTTGGAATCGAGGGCCTGGGGATCGAAGTGCTTGGAGGCGAGGGCGAATCCCCAAGGGAGCCCGAAAGAGGGGATGCAGGCCTGATAGGTTGCGACGACCGGAAAGACACTCTTCAGGGTCTGATAAACGGATGAAAAATTAAGGAGATTGGTAACGGAAGTGGTACCGGCCTGAAGGGCGATGATGCCATCCGGCCCCAGGCGGTCCATGACCAGCGTATAGAACTCTTTGGTATACAACAGGTAGGCGGGCCCTTCTTCCACCGGCTCGGAGATGTCTATAATAATGACGTCGTAGACCTCGTCGGTCTCTTCCAGATATTTTCGGGCATCCAGATAGCGCAGTTGCGTCCTCGGATCGTCAAAGGCCCCCTGATGCCACTGCGGAAGATGGACGCGACACGACTCGACCACCTCCTGGTCAATATCCACCATGAGGACCGACGTCACCGACCGATGGCGCAGGATTTCCCGCACCGTCGCCCCTTCTCCCCCGCCGACGATGAAGACCTTTCGGGGGTTCGGATGGGTCAAAAGCGGCGGATGGACCAGCGCCTCGTGATAAATAAATTCGTCCGCTTCGCTGGACTGCATTTTACCGTCCAGCACCAGACAGCGGCCGTAGCTGCGCGTGTCCAGAATCTCCACTTGCTGGAAAGGGGTCTGTTTCGAAAAAACCGTGGCCCCAAGCCCGTGCATATGCCCCTCCGTGGGAGAGAGATAATCATAAAACCATTTGTAGCTCTTCATCTCGCTCATAAACGACTCCCGCGCCATCTGCCGGTTTGTGGGGCAGCTTTTCGCCCGTTACGGAAAGGGTCCCGCGCCTCATCTCCACGACGGACGGACTCCTGGATTCGAGCGCCCCGACGATATGGGCGGCCGCCACGGAAGGTTGCAGCGTCTCACCGCACGTGAAGATGTCTACCGCAGCGTAGGCATATTCCGGCCAGGTATGAATCGTCAAATGCGACTCCGCGATGACCACCACACCGCTCACCCCGAACGGGCTGAAACGATGGAAACGGCTCTCGATGATCGTGGCCTTCGCCTCCCGTGCCGCCGTCACCAGGATCTCCTCTATTTTTCCTACATCATTCAACCATTTAGTACAACAATCTTTTAGTTCGATCAGCAGGTGCGTCCCTAACGCATGCAATCTGGTTTCCTCCTTTCGCTATGATGAGGTACAAACACCCCGCCTCTTTTGAAGCACGGACCCACCCTGGACGCCCACAGAGCCTTGCATCATAATGTAGGAAGATTTTGTTTGTAAATATATATAGAAGAGTTTTCTACGTGTCAAGGGAAAAAAGTGAGAAACCACTACTAATAGTTGATCTGGCTGGTTTGACTTCTATATATATTGATTCTTGTCGGCGATATTTCTCTGGCCTTTCCATGAGCGTGGCGATTATTTTGGCTGCAAGTGGGGCTTTTGCCGGACTTTTGGGTGGGATGTTCGGCATTGGCGGATCGGTCGTGTTGGTGCCGATTTTGATTTATCTCTTTGAATCCCAAGGGGTTGCGCATAGTATCGTGCCGCATCTGGCCATGGGCACCAGCCTTTGCACCGTCCTGGCGACCAACGGCATCGGCAGCCTGTCACATCATCGAAAAGGGAACATGGACTGGCCCGTTGTCTTTTCCCTCTCTTTCTTCACCGGAATCGGTGCGCAGATCGGGGCCCGCATGGCGGGGGGAATGGATGGGGCGACGTTAAAACCGCTGCTGGGGGCTTTTCAGATTTGCATTGGGCTGACGATGTGGATGCGACCGGACGGCGCGCCCTCCCCCCACGCACGTACCTCCCGTTGGCTTTATGCGGGTGGCGGAACGGGGATCGGCGTTGCTTCATCCTTTTTTGGGATTGGCGGGGGAACCCTGATGGTCCCATTTTTGGTCTATGGCCTGGGGCATCCGGTCAAGCGGGCGATTGGATGTGCCAGCGCGCAAGGGATTGTCATCGCCCTCTCCGGCAGCATCGGATATGTCCTCCAGGGGCTGGGACACCCGCAACTCCCTTCCGGCGCGTGGGGTTATGTCTTCCTGCCGTCTGTCTTGTGGATTGTGGCGGGCAGTGCAACGATGGCCCCTTTTGGCGTCGCCCTGGCCGATCGGGTTCCGGTCGGCACCCTGCGCCGTCTTTTTGCCCTGTTGGTCATCATCGTCGGTGCGCGACTCAGCGGCCTGTGGTGAAGGATCGAGCCAATCGGGTCAGACTGCCGGATCGGACCGGTGCCGAACGGGGCGGCCACGCTGGGTGCGCGGAGGAGAGGGTAGGGTTATTCCAACTTAAACTCTTCAAACTGCTCTTCGATGCTTTCAATCAGGTCGCGGGCCTTGCCATCCAGGAACGCCTCGTTCTCCTGTTTTCGATGTTGTAACTGAAAAAGTTCATGGGTGATGTTAATGGCTGCCAGGATGGCCAGCTTGGACTGCGGCATCCCCTGTGTCTGGCAGGCCAAATCTCTCATTTTCTGGTCAACGTATGCGGCCAGGGAGCGGACATAATCCGAATCGCTGCTCTCGCCCGTCAGCGTGTAGCGATGCCCAAAAATCTCGACAGGAAGTCGGTCTTTCACCCACTCTTTCCTTCACCACTCAACAATCAGGTTACAGCGGCTTCGTCGTCGGACAGACTCAGCATATCCAGGAGTTTTTCCACGCGCCGACGCACCTCATCCCGCTCTCCGCAAAGTTGATGGGCCTCTTTCTCCCCTTGTGCGACGACAGACTGAAGCTGTGTATTTTCTTTTTTGAGCCGCCGAACCAGTTCGATCATCGCCTGGACACGGGACTCCAATGTCGCAATTTGTTCTTGCACGGTCATCTCCAAACTGAACGATCCAAATCACACGCACTTTGGGCGCCAATCTACTGTTTAATCCCCCCGTTGTCAAGCCGCTGTGGGGTCCTTGTCAACCCAAAACAGAAATGTCCGGTTTCTGCCAATTTAAGAATGTCCGGTTTTTTGGATTTCAGACCCCGCCTCTTTTTTCTTCTGTAACATGAAGGTTTTCCTCCAGGGATGATCCGGAGAGGGCTTCGCCGGATGAGGGTTCAAGATGACTTTCGGTAACGCCGCCACGTTCACCGGCCTTGCAGCAATCTCCCGATACCGAAGCCGCCGTCCCTGATGCGTGATCCGCAGCGATCCATCCAGCCATTCTTCGACCGTCACCCGTTGCGCCCGGAGGTTATCCTGAATCCGATACAGCGTCCGGTTGTGGGCGACGGTAAAGTCGTTGCGCAACGCCCGCTCGGTTTGTCAGCCCAAAATCGGCGTCGTCCCTCCCGTACACCGCCAGCACCCACGTTTTCACCCCCCCCAGCAATCAATCGAGGAGACGGCTTCCCGCGACTCCGATGGACGATCCCCTCAACCCCAGCTTCCCGTACCCGTTTGACAATCCGACGAACCTGCCGATCCGTCCGCCCCAGTAGTCGGCCCGCCTCGACCTGCCCCTGTTTCTTCTCCATCACTTGACGAATCACCTGCAGCCACCGCAACGCCTTCACGCTCATTAGAATCTTGTCCTCAGAATATTGTCCTCTCTGGCCATCTCGCCCCCATAAATGGGCAGACAGCCTATCAGCAAAGAGGACATTTCTACTTTGGCAGCACCGGACATTATCACTTTGGGATTACAACCCCACGGATTCTCCCCGTTGTGCGGTTGTCAATCTCCTTCTGTAGGAGACAGGATCGTGTTCAGCGCGTGAGCGTGGCGCGGCCACTGCGCGGTGTCGTGCGAGCCTGCGAACGGGATTTACTCATCTCGCCTCCTCCGGTTTGAATGTTTCCATCAGGCCGCGTATCCTGTCCCTCGCCAGAAACGGTAGCCGGCTACGACCAAAGACCCTACCACGAGGGGCGGAACACCTACAGATAAGGCAGCGTTACATTGAGGATGCCACAGTTCATGCAGTTCACATGGATGGTACTCCTGGCGGGCTTCTCGTCCGGGTGCGCCCCCTCTCTTCCCCCGTCGGCGCGCCACACCCCTTCCGATCTCAATAGCGCGTTTACTTTCTCCGGTAATTCGTTCGATGCGTATGTTGCGCAAAGCCGCGAAATGATCCGAAACGGCCGGGCCGA
>CAZOFZ010000039.1:0-14007 GCA_964579175.1 uncultured Nitrospirota bacterium
CCCCCACCCGAGCGGCGTCCAAGCGGGCCCGCGCCGTGGCCGACGTAAGCGGATAGTGGGCGCCTCTAGAAACCGTTACGAGCGGCCAAAATGCAAGGCGCACGGAGCACAGGAACCGAAATGTATCTTGAATGATTGATCTTTAACTGATAATGGATATATTTCTTGCTCCCCTCCTTGGATAGGGGGGGGAATTTAAAGCGTACCCATTATTACTTAAAGATCAATATTATGAGGGGCATCCCTGAAAACCGTCACGGGCAGTCTGTTTTTAGGGATGTTCTTATTACCTGCCATTGCCCAAAATGGGCGGAAGGGGGAACACCATGAAAAGCAAGATAACCAAAGTTTCCGCTGGGAGTTTGGTTCCTATCGCTCTTGTCCTGATGCTTTTGCTATGGTCGGGGCGGGCACAGGCTGCTGGCGTGACGACCTACACAAGCAGATCTGCCTGGCAGGCGGTCGCCGGAACTACAACCACTATCAACTTCTCGACCTGGGACAACGGCGACCCGATCACCGACCCGACGGCCGATGCCTTCTTTTCCTCGCTTTCACTGTCGGGGGTGGAGTTCTTGGACGTTCGCTCCTACTGGAACCTCGCGGTCTATGTCTTTCCCAACCAGCCCCTGCGCGCGAACCTACCCCCCGGAACGGTCGCCTTCGGCGCTGACATCAGACCGTTTTACGACGTGCCCGGCAGTTACACGATCACTCTTTCCACGGGCGACACCTTTACTTATAACTCGGCGCTCGTACCGTGGACCATGGACTTCTTCGGAGTAGTCTCCACGGCGCCAGTCGAGTGGGTTGAATTCGAGTACGACAACACTTATCTGGTGCTGGATAACTTCACTTTTGGCGGGCTCGCCGCTGTCCAGACCTGTGTTCAACCTCCTGATGACTTGGTGAGCTGGTGGCCGGGGGACAATCACCCAAGCGATATCTGGGACGGTAATAGCGGCACGCTGGTGTCTGGTGTAACGTATGATCCCAGCGGTATGGTTGGGCAGGCGTTCAAGTTCACGCTTTCCGGACCACCCCCCACACAGACCTTTGCAGGACAGTACGTGAACGTACCAACTGCTCCTAACCTTGACCTTACCCAAGTCACTGTTGACGCCTGGATTAAAACCACCTTCTTGCCGCCCACGTTGGCGTATGGGCCTAATATATTCGCCGCCCCGGTGTTCATCGTTGACAAATCGGGACCGCGAGGCGTGGACGGCTATCAGCTTTTCTACAGGGGCCAGCACCCTACGGACCCCAACCGCAACGGAACTGTTCAGTTTCTCGTGCGAGCTGGTGGGGGCGCCGCAACCCCCAAAGGTTCAAATTGGGATGTTGCTTCTGGAATCACCAATGTAGCGGACGGCAATTGGCATCACATCGCCGGCACATACAACGGCCAAGAGATAAAGGTGTATGTAGACGGAAACCTGGAGGGCACGACAGCATATACGGGTGGCATAACCTACCAGAACGCCTCCAGCCGTGGATGCTCTCCTCCTGGTCTCGGTCCGCTCAGCATTGGCAGGCGCGAATGGTGTGGCTGGCCCAACGGCTACTACGAAGGGTTAATAGACGAGGTTGATATCTTCAGCCGCGCGCTCACCGACACCGAAATCCAGGCGATCTTCAATGCCGACAGCGCGGGCAAATGCATTTAGATCGACACAAAGCATGGAAGTGGCCCGAACAGCATCAACCCGAGGAGCAAATGGGTAATCCCAGTGGCTATCCTGACAACCGACACCTTTGATTGAATATATGAGGATTACGAGCACTGCGTAACGCAGCAGTTTGGACACACAGTAGGTTTTTAGAGGTGCCCTAGCCCATTCTCATAGAAGAGGCAAACCATGCCCCTGGTGATCTTTCTTTTCTTCGCCCTCATCGCCCTCCTGGGATTTCTGGCTCAGATGAACACCGATCGGGTCTCCTTTTTTGTCACGCGCCAGACCGCGTTCGAGATGCCGGTGATGGCGCTGGTCCTTTTTTCGTCTGCGGTCGGTGGCATCGTGGTGATGTTGGCGATCGGCGTTCGGGAGACGAAAAATCTGTTTACGGGCTGGAAATCGGCCCGCCTTCAAAAAAAAGAGGCCCGCATCGCCGCCTATTATGCGGATGCGGTCAATGCCCTGTTGGCGCGACGCCATCCGGATGCCATCCGGTTTTTTAAAAAAATCCTGGACCTCAATCCGAACCATATCAACACCCTGTTGCGGCTGGGGAAAATTCATCGCCTTGACAAAAACTTCAGCGAGGCGATCCGGCTCCACCAGTTGGCGCACCAGATGGATGCGCGGAACATCGAAGTCCTGCTGGCCCTGTCGCGCGACATGGAGGAGACGCAGCGCTTTGAGGATGCCATCCATCACCTAAAAGGGGTGCTGCGGCTGGATGAGACCAATATCACCGCGCTTTCACGGTTGCGGGAAATCCAGATTCGTCTGGAACGCTGGGAAGAGGCCCGGGCGATTCAGGAAAAAATTCTAAACCTGCCGCGTCCACTGCTTGGGAAAGACACGCAAAAGGAGGAGCACGACACCCTCCTGGGCATTCAATATGAAATGGGCACGCACCTTTCCCGTACGGGTCATCCGGACCGCGCGAGACGTCTTTTCAAGGATGCAATCAAGTCCGACAAGCTGTTTCTGCCGGCGCACATCGGCCTTGCGGAGCTCCATATCCGGGAGGAGAAATGGCCGCTGGCTGCGCGTTTGCTGGAGAAAGGGTACGAGATGACGCAGCAGATCATCCTCCTGCATCGCCTGGAGGACCTCTATCTGGAAATGGGTGAGCCGGAGCGGATTCTGCGCGCCTACCACAACGCCGTCGCCAAGGCGCCCCAGGATCGCGTGCTCCGATTTTATCTTGGGAAACTCTATTATCGTCTTGAAATGATTGATGAGGCCTATGACCTCTTATCGGAAATCGAGCCGCACGTGGACTATTTCCCCGACCTTCACAAAGTGCTGGGCAACCTGCATCTGCGGCGGGGGGAACTGGAAGAAGCCGTGTCGGCCTTCAAGAAGGGGCTCAAGCTCAAAAAACGTGTGTTGGTGCCCTATTTTTGCGCCGATTGTGACTATCACACCACCGAATGGTCGGGCCGATGTGGACGATGCGGAAAGTGGAACAGCTATCAGGCCGACCCGATCCTGACGGACAAGACATCCAGGGAAGTCCCGTCCCTCCCCCCCTACTGGCCGTCGCACATCGCGACGTAACCTCGCCCTTTTACTCGATTCCGCTGCGGATCAGGAGGCCCTTATCGCGTGCCACGCGGAGGTTGTGGTAGAAAAGGGCCACGGCCAGCGAAAAGTAGACCGCATTGAGTCCGGTGGCCATCAACAGGCGACCGGGCGCCGACTGTCCGGTCTCGATCACCTGACGCATCCCTTCAAAGACATGCGACGAAGGCATCAGCAGGGAGATCGGCTGAATCCAGGCGGGGAGCACCGAGACCGGATAGAAGACGGCGGAGAAGGGCTGCACGAGGAAGGCCAGGCCCCAGGCCATCATTTCGGCCTCCTGGCCAAAGCGCAGAATGGTGGACATGGTCACAATGCCGATGGCCCACCCCATGATCATTAAATTGAGCACAAACGGAATCAGCACCATGCCGAGGCGGGAGAGGTCGTAGCTGTAGAACAGCCAGGCCAGCAACGCCCCGACGGACCCCGCCAGCAGGACTTTGACGATGCTGATCAGCATCAGTCCCGCCAGGAATTCGGCGGGCCGCAGGGGACTGACAAACAGATTGGGGAGGTTCTTCGCCCAGATTTCTTCCAGAAACGAAACGGAGATGCCCTGTTGCGCGCGGAAGAGGATATCCCAGAGAATCAGCGCACCCAGGAAGAACGAGACAAATTTCGGGATCGCGAAGTTCCGAAGATAGAGGGTGACAAACCCCCAGACGAACAGGTCCAGAAGGGGCCAGAAGAAGACTTCCGCCAGACGCGGCACACTCCGTTGATACAGGTAGAGCTGTCGCTGAACGATCGCCGCAACACGATGAATTTTGAAGCCCATGGAGATTCTGTGGGGAAAACGGTGAAATGGTGCGGAATGCTAATACAGGGCGCATGGGGGGTCAATAAGCGGTTCAAGGCGTTGGGGTTGTTTCTCCTGTTCCTCAACGCGAATGCCTTCGTTGACGTCCCCGTTGTTTATCGAGACGTCATACTGCCGGGAGAGCGGATCATCCGCGCGGAGGTGGCGCAGACACCGGAGGCCCGACAGCGGGGTTTGATGTTTCGGGAGCAGCTTTCCCCTGACGCCGGGATGCTTTTCATCTTTACACAACCATACCCTTACCGATTCTGGATGAAGAACTGTAAAATCTCGCTGGATATGGTCTGGCTCAACGAGAAAAAGGAGATCGTTCATATTGTGGAGGCGGCCCCTCCCTGTCTTGCCGACCCTTGTCCGCAGTATGGGCCGACCCATCAAGCGGCATTGTATGTGCTGGAAGTGGCCGCCGGCGTCGCGCAAAAAACGCACCTGAAGGTGGGCACATCCCTTCTATTTTAGTTGCCTCTCCTGCCATGCAACGAGCGCGGATTGCCGCAGAACTGGAACGGCTCTATCGGCATCCGGTGCGGATCGCGTGGATTCAAAAAGACCCCATCGCCTTTCCGCATCGTTATCGCGACCCAGGAGACATCGAGGTCGTGGGGTGGCTGGCCTCCGCCCTGGCCTACGGCGGGATTGACCTCTTCAAGCCGGTGATCGAGAAGATTCTGGTGCGGATGGGGGCCCATCCCCATGGCTATCTGGAGACCTTCGATCCGGTGCGGGAGCGACCGCGATTCGAGGGGATTTCGTACCGATTCAACAAATCGGACGATCTGTTCGCGTTTGTCCGACTCATGAGTCGGGTGGTGCGGCAGTTTGGTTCGGTGGGGCGGGGCGTCGGCCGTCTGTATCGTCAGGGGGAGGGAGACCTGCAGCCGACACTTTCCCGTTTTGTGGCGGAACTGTACGAGATGGCCCGGTCCGATGGCCTGTCGCGGGGTCTTTCGCACCTCCTTCCGCGTCCGGAGCGGGGGAGTGGATGCAAGCGATGGAATCTCTATCTGCGATGGATGATCCGCCCGAACGACGGCGTTGATTTTGGTCTCTGGCGCGACATTCCCCCCGAAAAGCTAACCGTCCCACTGGACACGCATCTGGCCCGCATCAGCCGGTATCTGGGGCTGACCCGGCGCGAGGGGCGCGACTGGAAGACGGCGCGGGAGATTACGGAACAGCTGAAACGATTCGATCCCCGCGATCCGGTGAAGTATGACTTCGTCCTCTGCCATCTGGACATCGCCCGCGTCTGCCCGCTGGAACATCATACGGGGCGTTGTCTCTTCGCCCCCCTCTATAAACCGGCCCCCCAGATGGATTTTAGTAGAGTCCCGGCACCAAACGCCAGGTGACGGACTGATACCGTCGATAGGGCAGTTCCAGGACATCGAGCAGCCGGGCCTCTTCACGGCGAATCCGCACCACGATTACGACAATCCAAAGTGCCCAGAGACCGAGGCCCCAGAGGCTTCGAAACGCCAGCACCCACCCCAGGAGTACGAGCAGGATACCCAGGTATTCTGGGTGCCGGATGGCGTGGTAAATGCCTGTTTTGGCAAGGCCCACCCCGCCCGCCGCCTCCCGTGCGATCACAGCCATCAGGCGCAACAAACCGCCAGAGACCAGAAACAGCAGTCCGATCAGACGGATGGGCAGAAGCCATCCCCCTTCCGGAACGACAGCAAGGCCTGCGCGATCGCACGCGGGGAGGTAGACCAGGAACAGGGCCCAGGCGATTCCAAAAGAGGCAATTTTAAGCCTGCGATGCAGCAGATTCGGCGCATCTTCCTCCGCGTTGCCGATCTGTCCGCCCGTCAGGCATGCCATGAGGAGTCCGTTCGCGTACAAAAGTAGGATGAGCGCCCACCGGAGGGGGCTCTCCCAGAATGTCGCGTCGCCCCACCCCATCCGCATGGCGACGATATTGCCGGAGAGCCAGAAGCCCGTCATGATGCACCGACGGAGGAAAACGATGGGTGGCGTCAGGGAGGACAAGGGGAGATCGGGATTTAGTCTGCGTCGGGTACAAGGTCGTTGGAAGATTGGCTCTCTTCGGGGTTTCGGATGTCATACTTGCTCAGACGGTAGCGCAGCGAGCGAAAATCGAGGTGGAGCCGTTTTGCGGCTTCTGTTTTAACCCATCCACATTCTTCCAGCGCCTTCAGGAGAAGCCCCTTTTCCAGGTTTTCGATCAGGTGCTCCAGATGGAGACCCTCTTGAGGGATGGGGGGAGGAATGACGGTGGGCGGCACGGCTGCGGGTCGTCCGAGCGATTCACGCACCTCTTGCAGGGTCAGCGTGGGGCCGGACGCCATGGAGACGGTCCGTTCCATCACGTTTTCCAACTCCCGAATGTTCCCCTTCCACTCCTCATTCATCAGAACACGCAGGGCGTCCGGATCGATCCCCTCGATATCTTTCCCCAGCTCTTCGTTAAACCGGCGCAGGAAAAAGCCTGCCAGAAGGGGAATGTCATCGCGCCGCTCCCGGAGTGGGGGGAGGCGGATCGGAATGACATCCAAACGGTAGTAGAGGTCTTCCCGAAACGTCCCTTCGGCTACGCAGGCCTCAAGATTTTTGTTCGTGGCGGCAATGAGACGGACATCCACCTTGATCTCTTTGGTGCCTCCGACGCGCCGAAACTCCCGCTCCTGGAGCGTCCGAAGTAGCTTGGCCTGGACGGAGAGTGGAATTTCCCCAATCTCGTCCAGGAAGAGACTGCCGGTGTCCGCAGATTCGAACAACCCCTGTTTGTTACCGACGGCGCCGGTAAAGGCCCCCCGCATATGTCCAAAGAGCTCGCTTTCGAAGAGCGTCTCCGGAATGGCGCTGCAATTAATGGTCACGAACGGACGCTCCCGACGCCCGCTGTTGAAGTGGATGGCGCGCGCAATGAGCTCCTTTCCGGTACCGGACTCTCCGGTAATCAACACGTTACTTTTGCTGTCCGCGACCTTCCGGACCATGTCCAGGACCTTTCGGATGGCCTCGCTGTTGCCCACGATCTTCTCAAATGCCGCCCCTTCCTTGAGCGCGCGCCGCAACTGGCGATTCTCCGCACGCAGTCGTTTCCGCTCCAGCGCATTTTGGATGACCCGTTTGACGGCCTCGATCTGAAAGGGCTTCATCAGATAGTCGCAGGCCCCCTCCTTCATGGCCTCAATGGCCGTCTCAACCGATGCGAACGCCGTCATCATCACCGTGATGGTGTCGGGTGAAGCGGAGGCGGCGGCGCGCAGAAGCTCCAGGCCGCTCATCCCCGGCATCTTGATGTCGGTCATCAGGACGTCATAGGTATCGCGTGAGAGACGATCCAGGGCGCTTGCGCCATCTTCGGCGGTCTCCGTGACATAACCGGCCCGCCGGAGCGTGATGGTCAGTAGCTCTCGAATATTCTTTTCATTATCAACGATCAGTATCTTTTCCATGGTGCTTGCTCAGGACGTTGTCGTAAGTCCCCTCCCATTTAGACACCCGAGAGGACTGCCTGCGATTCCCCTGCCGGACTGAAGTCGGACATCTGTTCCAAAGCGGGGGCCGGAAGGGTGACAAAGAAAGAGGCCCCTTGTTCGCCATTCCGGACCTCGATCCGGCCGGCATGTCCCTCCACGATGCGTTGGACAATCGAAAGCCCCAATCCCGATCCGGTCTCCTTTGTGGTAAAAAATGGATTGAAGATATTCGGAAGATCGTCCGGGGCGATGCCGACACCCGTATCGCTGAAGCGAATCTCCACCTCCGGCGTTTCTCCATCCGTGCACTGTGTGCGTGTCGCGATGGTCAACGTTCCGCCTTCTGGCCCCGGCATGGACTGGAATGCATTGAGGCTTAAGTTCCAGAAGAGCTGACGAATCTGGTCCGGATCGATCGGCAGGATCAGCGGCCCCGGTGCGGTGAGGAGGCGCACCTGAATCCTCCGGTCATAGTCCCGGCTATTTTCCAGTAGACGGACCGCTTCGGACAGAAGAAGATGGAGATCGGAAGGACGTCGGTGCGTCGGTGGCGGTTTTGCATAGCAGAGAAACTGGGTGACGATGTCGTTGAGCCGATAGGTCTCCTCCAAGGCGATCTGCATGAGCTTTCCCGCTTCGTCCCGTGGATCGGAGGACTCTTGAAGGAGTTGGAGCGATCCGCTCAGTGCGGCCAAGGGGTTCCTGATTTCGTGGGCAATCCCAGCCGCCATCTCTCCGATCATGGCCATGCGGGCCTTCTTTTCCACCTGCCCTTCGAGATGCCGAAGACGCGTTAAATCCTGAAAAATTCCGGTCATGCCAATTCTCCCGTCGGCTTCGTTGCTCAAGATGGAAAGGGTGACTCCCAGGAGACAGCGCCTGCCGTCCCGTGTCTGCAGCTCGCCCTCGAAGCGCTGCGCCAGGCCACTCGTCAGGATGGCATCGTAGTGGTTCTTGATTGCATCCCAACGGAAAAGTTCCCACCAGAGCGCTCCGATGGCCTCTTGGGGGGTAAAACCGGTGATGAGTGTGGCATGCCGATTCAGCGAAGTGATCCGTCCGCTCATATCGGTGGTGACCAGCCCGCTGGCAATGCTCTGTACGATGTTTTCGTGAAGGAGACGGAGATCGAGAAACCCTGTTTCGCGCTCGTGCAGGCGCTGAGAGAGCCGTCCGCTGATCGTGCCGACACAAAAGAAGGAGACGGCGTAGAGCAGAACCAGATAAATTGCCTCTCTTCCACCGGAGAGAATGGGGGTCTGAAATGGCAGGGGCCGAACTTGCTGGAACCCCACCAGGACACTCAGAAGAAAGGTGGCGCATGCGGCGGTCAGCAGGCTCCCTTCCAACTGAAAGAGGAGGCTTCCGGCCACGATGCTGATGATATAGAGGAAGATGAATGGACTTTCCGCGCCGCCCGTGACGGCAATGAGCGCCGTTTCCAACAGGAGGTCAATGGCCAGTTGACAGATGGAGAAGGCCCGTGGGTGTCGGATGCCCCGCGCCATGAAGGCGATGCCGACGATCGTGAAAAGGTAAGTCAACGCGATGAGAAAATAAAAAGGGGGCATCGGCCCTGACCCTTTTACGACGTTCAGATCCAGGAGGGGGGGAAGACTGAGGAGGAGCGTACCGAGGATGACGCGCAGGGCCATCATCCACCGAATTCGTTTTAGGAAGGCGGCATTCATTGGGAAATGTGTGGGGAAATGCGCGGAAACCCCGTCAGAATAGAGCGGACTTAAAGTCGCCGTGCCTCTCGTGCGAGAACGCCGCTGGCGGACGTTTTCGGCATTCCGCTATGTGATGACCGAGGCCAATCTGAAGATCGGCAGATACATTGCGATGACAATGGTGCCGACAATGATGCCCAGTACCACGATCAGCATCGGTTCGAGCAACGCGGTCATGGCCGAGACGGCCGTATCCACCTCGTCATCGTAGAAGTCGGCGATTTTTGTCAGCATGTTGTCCAGGGCGCCGGTGGTCTCGCCGATGGCGATCATGGAGACCACCATTTTGGGAAACACCGTGTCGGTGGAAAGGGGTTCGGCAATGGTCTTGCCCTCACTGATGCTCTGACGCGCGTTCATCAGTGCCTGCTCGATGGTCTTGTTTCCAGACGCCTTCGCAACGATCTCCAGGCCTTCCAGAATGGGAATCCCGCTGGAGATGAGGGTGCCCAGCGTCCGGGTGAACTTGGCCACTGAAACCTTGCGGATAATGTCTCCAAAGACGGGGAGATGCAGCGCCATCTTGTCCACTCTCTTGCGCCCACTGACGGTCTGGTAATATTTTTTGAAACCGTAGGCGAAGAGTCCCACGGCAACGGCAATCAACAGGAAATGCTTTTTCACCCAATAGCTTGTATCAATAACAATCTGCGTAAGGGTGGGCAGGGACGCCCCAAAATCGGAAAACATATTTGCAAAGACGGGGATCACGAAGACCAGCATGATGGAAATGACGATGACGGCAACCGCTACGATGGTACTGGGATAAACGGTGGCGGTCTTGATCTTCCGTTTCAGGTTCATCCCCTTTTCGATATACTTGGACAGGCGGTCCAAGATGACGTCCAACACCCCGCCCGATTCTCCCGCAGACACCATGCTGACATAAAACTCATCGAATATTTTGGGATATTTCCGGATGGCGTCGGCAAAATTGGAACCTGCTTCCACGTCCATGCGGATTCCGTTCAGGGCCTTGGCCAACGTCGGATTCTCGGTTTGACTTGCAGTGATTTCGAGGCATTGCACCAAGGGGAGGCCGGCATCTATCATGGTCGCAAATTGTCGCGTGAAAACGACCAGGTCTTTATCGCCCACCTTCTTCTGGAACATGGGCGTCTTTGCCGTCTCGACTTTCTTCTGAACAGAGGTGACCTGGATCCGCTCTTTTCTCAGGAAGGAGATCACTTCGTCAGGGCTGCCGGCTGCAAGTTCCCCCTGCCGTATAGTGCCTTCACGTGTCTTCCCTGTCCAACTAAACGTAGTCATCCTCGCTCCCCACAAACGCCCCCCTGGCCCAGGCAGGGGGGGCCGGATCACCCACCTCCACCGTCACCGCCAAAGTATAGCACACGTTATGACGGATGGAGTGCCGCATAGACCTTGCGCGCCACTTTCTCGTTCATGGACGGGACGCGCGCAAGGGTGTCCGGTGTCGCCTCCCGAATCCGCGCGACGGTCCCAAAGTGGGTGAGGAGTGCCCGCCGCCGAATGGCCCCGATCCCCTCGATCTCCTGAAGTGGCGAGGCCAACATCTTTAAATTCCGTAGCTTGCGGTGATAGGTGATCGCAAAGCGGTGGGCCTCGTCGCGGATTCGCATCAACAGGTAGGTCTCCGGCATGCCGTCCGGCAGGATGATCGCCTCCGTTTCGTGCGGGAGGTAAACCCGCTCCTTTTTGTCGTCACGTGCCTTGGCCAGTCCGATGAGCGGGATTGTGCCAAGACCCTGTTCATCCAGCACCGCACGGACGGCTCCGACCTGTCCTGCGCCACCGTCAATCAGGATCAGATCGGGCGGTACGCCGCCCGTTTCCCGGAGGGATGCAACGCGGCGCGACAGCACCTCCGCCATCATGCCGAAGTCGTTGGCCCCTTCGATAGTCTTGATCCGGAAGTGGCGATAGTCCGCTTTTTGGGGGAGGCCCCCCTCGAAAACGACCATGGAACCGACGGCGCTGGTACCCATAATGTTTGAAATATCGTAGCCCTCGATGCGGCGGGGAACGCACGTCAGGCGAAGCAGGGCTTGAAGCCGCGCCTGCACGTCCTTTTGGCTGGCGCGCGTTTGAAGGTGATTCCGCAGCGATGCCCGTGCATTTTCCAGGGCCAGTTCGATCAGACGCAACCCCCTTCCCCGCGCGGGGGCCAGGAGCCGAACCGGCCTCCCGCGTTGTTGCGTGAGCCAGGCCGAGAGAAGCGGTGCGTCGGGAAGCGGCCGCGGCGTGACGATCTCCGGCGGGAGGGTGACTTCTCTCTGGTAAAATTGCTGAATAAAGGCGGTGTAAAGGGTTTCGTCGGGGGTGTCCCCTTCGAAGAAAAAGTCTTTCCGCCCCACCAACATTCCCCCCCGGATAAACAGCACCTGGAGGTCGGCCGCATCCTCCGACCGTGCAATCGCCAGCACATCCTGCTCCTCCATCCGCGTGGAGGTAATCCGTTGTCGCGAAAGGGCCCGTTCGATCCGAACGATCCGGTCCCGAATCGCCGCCGCCGCTTCAAAATCGAGGCGTTCCGAACGGGCCTTCATCTCTGCCTTGAGGGTGGTGTAGAGTGCCCGATGGTCTCCCGACAGAAACAGACGGACGTGACGGATCATCTCCTGGTAGTCGTCCCGGGACTGGTTGCCGGTGCAGGGGGCCAGACACCGCTTGATTTCATATTCGATGCAGGCGCGTTCGGCCGATCCGTCTATTTTAATTGTACAGTTAGGGAGGGGGAAAATCTGTCGCAGGGTGCGGATCAGTTCGTGAACCCCACCGGCGGGCACATAGGGGCCGAAATAGAGCGCGCCATCTTTTTGGGCGCGGCGAACGATCGAAAAGCGGGGATACGCTTCCTGGATCGGCAGACGGAGCAGGGGATAGTTTTTATCGTCCCGCAGCACAATGTTATACTTGGGCCGATGCTGCTTGATCAGGTTGTTCTCCAGGATCAGCGCCTCCAGTTCGGAGGCCACGACCATGTAGTCCAAGTCGTGGACCCGCGCCATGAGTGCACGGGTCTTGATGTCGGTGTGGGCCCGAAAGTAGCTTCGGACGCGCTCTGACAGTGCGTTGGCCTTCCCCACGTAGAGCACCTCGCCGTTTTTCCCCTTCATAACGTAAACGCCGGGGGTGGGAGGAAGGTTTTCTACTTTTTGAGCCAGATTTTGGGCCATATTCTGGGTCAGATTCATAGGGGCATCCTAACAAACACGCAAACATGCGGCAAATCGGGGTTTGGCCTTTTCCGTAGTCCCGGAGGTTCCATGCCTGCCATTGATTTTAACCTCTACTTGATTTGCGACCGAAAACAGACGTCTCGACCCCTTCCCGATTTCATCGAAGAGGCGGCCCAGGGCGGGGTCTCCGCCGTGCAATTTCGGGAGAAAGAACTCCCGCTTTCAAAGCAGTTGGACCTGGCATTGGCCATCCAGCGGGTGACAAAACGGTACGGCATCAAATTATTCATCAACGACCGCGTGGATATTTGCATGGCGATTGACGCGGAAGGGGTCCACCTCCCCGCGTCGGGGTTGCCGGTCGCGGTCGCCCGAAATCTCCTGGGAAGCCACAAATGGATCGGGGTCTCCTGCCACAGCTTGGAGGAAGTGCGTCGCGCGGAGGGAGCGGGAGCCGACTTTGCGCTTCTCGGGCCGGTTTACGAGACCCCCTCAAAGCGACCTTTCGGGCCACCCTTGGGAATCGAGCGGTTTCAGCAGGTCAGGGAGGCCACGCGCATCCCCCTCTTTGCCATCGGGGGGATTCACAGGGCGCGAATCGCTGAAGTGCTGACCGCCGGGGCCTCCGGAGTCGCTTTAATTTCGGAGGTAACCTCCGCGCCAGATGTCCGAAAACGGTGTCAGGAACTACTGCAAGAACTGGCCCATTCCGCTTCTCCCCCTTGCGGTCTCCATTTTTCACAAAAAATGTGAATAACATGTGGAAAACAATCCATCCATCGCATTATTCGCCCGATTTTGCAGGGGATCGAAGCGGTTTGCATATTCAGAGGGCATAAAAAATATATTTATAATCAATAAGTTACATAACATATTGATTCTTCGTATTTCAAGATATGCAGAACGGAGAACATCATTTTCCATCATAGTGTCTTGTGTGAATAAATTGTGCGATAGAGACACTATATATGGTTTTTCAGGGCCTACAGACCCCGCTGTATCTAATTTTTGACTACGGAGATATTTCTTGGAAGAGGGAGGGAGGGGGCCCGCTTCGCCGGGTATCGGCTATTTTGTTGAGGGCGCTTAAGTAGGCTTTGGCGGAGGCGATGATAATGTCGGTATCGGCGCCATGCCCCAGGAAGGTTCTGCGGCCCCCGGCGTCGTCTCCCCCTTCCAGACGGACGGTCACTTCGCCCTGGGCGTCCGTACCCCCGGTGATCGCTGAAACCGTATAGGACAATAACTTGCAGTCTATTCCCGTCATGGTCCGGATTGTTTTATAGACCGCATCCACCGGCCCGTCGCCCGTGCCCCCTTGTTTTTTCGTCCGCCCCGCAATGTCCAACGCGATGGAGGCGATGGGGGTGGTATCGCTCCCGCTCTGGTAGTGGAGCGACCGGAGCAGGTAGGTCTGCGCGCCCCCCTGGGATTCTTCCGAAACGATCGCCGTGAGGTCTTCGTCAAACACCTCTTTCTTCTGGTCAGCCAGATGTTTGAAGCGTTCGAAGGCGCGGTCCAGCGCCGCTTCCGTGAGCGAATAGCCCATTTGCGCAAGGCGGCTGCGGAAGGCGTGGCGGC
>CAZOFZ010000040.1:0-13966 GCA_964579175.1 uncultured Nitrospirota bacterium
GCAGCACCTCCGGCTTCATCGGATGCGGCTGCCACGATTCGCGATAATCGCCATCGACCTGTTTGTGGCCGATCGGCGGGCAGAAGAGCGTGCCGCCCGCGTGGCGCACGGTAAGCAGTGTGATTTCGTAGTCGAACGGGACAAACCCCTCGACGATCACCCGCCCCGCACCGGCCCGTCCCCCCGATTGGGCGTAGGCCCAGGCGGGGGAAAGATCGGCCTCGCACCGGACGACGCTCTGTCCCTTTCCGGAAGACGACATGACCGGTTTGACCACACACGGCAGGCCGAGCGCAGCGACGGCGGCGCGGTATTCGGCCTCGTTTTCCGCGAAGCGATAGGGGGAGGTGGGGAGATTCAACTCCTCCGCCGCGAGACGCCGGATTCCCTCGCGGTTCATCGTCAATCGGGCGGCGCGCGCGGTCGGAATGACCGTAAACCCCTCCGCTTCCATCGTAACGAGCGTCTCCGTCTGGATCGCCTCGATCTCCGGCACGATCAGATCGGGATTCTCTTTCCGAATCACACGCCGGAGCGCGTCGCCATCCAACATCGGGATGACGTGACTCCGGTGGGCCACCTGCATCGCCGGCGCATCTGGGTAGCGGTCAACCGCAATGCACTCCACGCCAAGCCGCTGCGCCTCGATCACCACCTCCTTCCCCAACTCCCCCGCACCAAGAAGCAGGAGACGGAATGCGGTGTGCGACAGGGGGGTACCCAACGTGGCGTTCATGAGGACGGCTCCGTGGAATGTAGAAGCGGCGTCCCCGCCGCTTACCCCTCTCAAAGCAAGAAAGCGGCGGGGACGCCGCTTCTACTCCTCAGGCAAGCGACGGGGATGTCGCTTCTACTCCTCAGGCAAGCGACGGGGATGTCGCTTCTACTCCTCAGGCAAGCGACGGGGACGTCGCTTCTACTCCTCAGGCAAGCGGCGGGGACGCCGCTTCTACGGCCAGAAGCAAGCGACGGGGATGTCGCTTCTACGTCCGCTCGCCTTCCACAATTTTTATTTCTTCCGGCGTCAACCCGTAAAGCGCATACACCAACCGGTCAATCTCCCGCTCCCACGCGCTCGTGTCCGCTTCGGCATCCCGCTGCTTCGCCGCGAGGATGCGGTCAACCAAACACTCCACCGTTTTTTGCTTTTCAGGCGACGCAGAGGGAATGGGGATGCTTTCTACATATTGGCGGATGAATCTCACGAAACCACCCCGAATTGTATTGCTAATTTTGATATAAAACCAAAAAACCAAATTCGAGTTTAACACTCCAAGCAGCCATTTCTCGGTGGTTGGTAAAACATAAGAAGTATTTAGCAGATAATGTGCATGAGAATCCCATGTAAACTCAGACTTCTGGGCGATGTCAGGAAAGACAATCTTCGTCTGCTCGAACTCTTGCCAGTAAGTGCACGACCGCAACTCCCAGAAATATTTACCTTGATCGTCACGCCTAATTAGTTCATCCCGAAGATTCTCGAAGTGTGCGTGAATTGCTGGAAAAGCTTTCGCAAAAATCTTCTCCGCTTCTTCTTCAGCCTTGCCTGACCACGGATGTTGCTTGTTTTCCGAGGACTCGATCCTAATGAGATACTGATCAGCGAATTCCACTCGCCATCGCTTCACGTCACGTCCACGCAGAAGTGGTTTCAAGATTTCTGCGGAAGACTTGTGTTCTCGGATGAGCCGGTTGCGTGTTGCACGATCCACGACAAAGGCTTCATTTAGACCCGTTACAATTCCGCGATAGAATCTTCCGTTGACGTATTCGCCAAGCGGTTTTCCTGCGTGTCGCAGTTTTTCCAGCAGTCGCAGGACGGCGGGGGATTCGAGCCGCCAGCCGTCCGGCTTCAACTCGCTCTGCGATATTTTCTGCCCGCGTTCTGTCACGGTTTGAGCGATGCGGCTAAAGGAGGCACCCTGTTCCCATGTGTAGCACAGGGCGGTGGCATCCCCAGGTGGCACATTGCGCGTACCGATCAGGATGGAAGCGTAGGCAATCGCTTCGAATACAGGCGCGTCGCCAAAATCGATCAAGCGGTGTAGCGTGAGCTCGCGCGCGAGAAATCTACGCAGCGCCTTACCGTAACCAGCGCGGTAGTATTTATTTGAGGTGATCAACGCAATTGCGCCATCGCCTCGCAGCAGCTTCACGCCGCGCTCGTAAAAATAAACCAGCAAGTCCGCTGTGCCGTTGAAGCATTCGTAGCCTGCCACCTTGAGGGCGGGTTTGAGTTCCTTGATCTTTTCCTGCCGTACATACGGCGGATTCGCAATGACCACATCGAACCCACCCTTCCGGTGAAACACCTCCGAGAAATAAATCTCGAAGTCGAAGGTAGAAACGGCGTTCCCGCCGCTTTTCTGATGCGATGATGCCAGCGATGAGGACATCGCTTCTACCTTGGTCAGTTCGTGAATGGTTTCTTCAATCTGCAGCTTGTAGCGGTCTTTCTTGTCTTTGTCCGTCTCGTCAAAATAGAGCGGCTTTAGTGTCTCCAGCCGTTTGAACAGTTCGTCGTTGAACAGGTCTTTCTCTACTCCCAGCAGCGAATTCCCTTCCACAATTTTGTAATCCAGATTCGGCAGCGGCTTGATTTGCTTTACGTCCTCCTCGTCCACGACAAGCGAAAGCCAGAGACGGAGCTTGGCAATCTCGACGGCACTGGGATCAATATCCACCCCGTAAAGACAGTTCTGGATGGCGTGGCGTTTGAAATGATACGGCGTGCGCGTAAGAGTAGAAGCGGCGTCCCCGCCGCTTGTTTGTTTCGAAGCAAGCGATGGGGACATCGCTTCTACGTTTGGGGCAAGCGGCGGGGACGCCGTCTCTACTTCAGCAATAAGCGGCGGGGACGCCGCTTCTACTGATTTTTTGGGATTGTCACGGATGTATTGGCGGATACGTTCAGCCTGATCCGCCGAACGAACGATGTGGTCAAAGGACTCTTTCTGCCAGAACGCGCCGGCAAGATTCAGCCGCTTGTTAATTTCATGGGCGGTAAACGATTTCCAGTTCTGAAGGATTTCCGAAAGCGCATGCTCGCCCAACGGGGTGATAAGCGCATGAACGTGATTGGGCATCACAACGAACTCGTCCAAGCGATAGCGATCGCCATCAAAGTGGCGCAGCGCGTTTTCGACAAGGCGTTTGATTTCGGGATTGGCAAGATGACACGCCCCGTGGGACTCGTCCAGCCAGTTTTGCCACCGTTCGTGAAACAGTTTGTGGTACTCGCGTCGTACGGCTGCATCATGGGGTTCGGGGTGCTGTTTAAGCCACACGGCACGCTCGGCCTTCCACTGCTCGACACGCTCGGCCGGCATGGAATCTGCCGTGCGAAACGTCACAAAATATGTGGCGCCTTCCTGTCGCCAGTGAGGAAGGTTGCCGCCATGGACTTCCCCAATCGGAAGCTCCGGGTCAAAATAATGTAAAAAAGTAGAAGCGGCGTCCTCGCCGCTTGCCTCTTCAAAACAAGAAAGCGGCGGGGACTCCGCTTCTACTGCTACGAAGTAGTGCGTGAGCGCAGAGCGGGCGCGGACAATCTCGGTCATCATTCCCACCGGAAACGCGCCGGAACCGACGGCAGGATCGCAGACGGTCATGTCGGCCAGCTTCTCGTCAATGAGCCTTGCGTGTCGCTTGATACTTTCCGGCATCTTGATGGGATACTTCGTCTCCACCGAGACGTAGTGGGAGATTTGCTCGCCCAGATGAATAAAGGTTTCAATGTCGGCGCGGGGAACGATCGTAGAAGTAGAAGCGGCGTCCCCGCCGCTTATTTGCTTGGAGACAAGCGGCGGGGACGCCGCTTCTACGTTCAGCGCGGTATCCAGATAGTTGATCAGACTTTCCTGGCACATGTAATGGACAATCTCACGCGGCGTGTAAAACGCGCCCAGCCCTTTGCGGCGATTGTCTTCGATGAGGTTCTCAAAGACCTTGCCCAGCATCTCAGGGTCAATGGCCACTTCCTTTTCAAGCGGTTCGGCCTCATTGACGGTGAAGTTGTAGCGGTCGAACACGTCTAAAACGCCCGTCCCAGGAGTGTCCTCTTGGGGAATAAGCGGCGGGGACGCCGCTTCTACGCTTGTGAACAGCGTATTGGGCAGGATGATGTCGGTCTGCTTCCAGTTGTAGCCGCCCAACGGCTCAAACAGACCGCCATTGAGGAAGGGAATGCGGCATTTGAAGCGGTTACACCACGCATCATGACCGCGATCCGTGGCCAGCGTGTCGTAGAAGAGCGGCTCGAAAACGTCGTTAAACAGGTTGCCGTTCGGATGCTCAAGCAAGAATGTCCGCGTCACTTTACGGAGAAAATCGCGCGGGCCGGTGCCCCAATCCTTCCCTTGCTCCACGCCGAGCCACCCTTTCTTTTGCAGAAAGTAGAGAAACACAATCTGGCCCATGAGCTTTTTCGAGAAATCCACGGCGCTGATGTTCCTGGCCTTGAATTCTTCTCCGAGGACGGGGTTTTTACCGATAAGTTTCTCCAGTGCAGCGTGAATGTCCTCAAACAGTTTTCGGTATTGGTTAAAAAATTCCTTGGTGACCGCCTCGACGCTAAACGCCTCTTCAAGGGTGGAGAGAGGAGGGTCTGTCTGGGTGTCTTGGAGCAATGCGAGAAACCGGCTCTGTGCCGTGTGGCAGTTCTCGCCTTCGCCGACGAGATAAGAGAATCTCCGGGCAGGAGTTAGGTGCGTTTCAACTCCGACTTCGCCGGGCGCCCTCTCGACGGAAGCGTATTCCATTTTTACGTAGGAAAATCGCCAGGTCGCTTCAGACGGAGACACAAAGGCCACGAGCGCGGCATCTTTGTCATTACGGTCTTTCAAATGGTCGGCTACGAAATTACGGAGAGCAGTGCGGGCGCGTTCGAGCTTGGCTTCGGTGGCTAGGTGGACAATAAGCACGTCGAGCCGTTGGCCGTTTGGAGCCACATACTCGCCCATCCGCTCGAACCGATTGACGTGGTCATTGAACGCAGCCTTGATGTACTGGCGATTCCGGTTAAACGCCTTTTCCTCGTTGACATGATTGAGAAGGTTGATGGCGAAGGTGCGGAAGCGTGTCTTGTCGAACGCCTGCGTGAACGTCTGCTGAATGAGATTGGAAGCCTGGTCACGGTTCATTCGGATTCCACCAGATAGGAGGAGAGAATGACCTCGCGCGGATCAGAAGTGTGGTTGCTCTCCTGCGCTCGCGTCGGTTGAAAAAACGGCGCCGGGATGTCTCGCTGCAGAATGCCGAGAACCCTAAGCGGTTCGATCTCCTTCTTTAATGCCTCTGCCAGCCTCTTTGTCGTCGGCTTGGGAAGCGCCCCGTCGGTCAGGAGCTGAACCACCCGCTGGATCAAGGTCTCGTCCTCCTCTGTGAAGCCGTGATAGCGCCGGATTTCCTTCGCCTTAAGGCGCTTGAGAATATAGGTGTCGTTCGCGCTGCCCCTATGTCGGACATTGGCATCGTCATTTTCCGTGCGGGTGACGTTGGCAAAGGCCTTCTTGTTCCGGTCGAGCATGGCATAGAAATCGTGTAGAAGCGGCGTCCCCGCCGCTTTCTTGTGCGGAATGGTCTGGCACTTTTCCCCCTTGTCCGTCGGCTTTAGCACCTTAACCGCCGTCATAAAATCCAGTTCCACAGGATCGCCCGCGCTTTGTTGAGCGAGGAAAAACTTGTCGAGCTTCCCCTGGCGAAAATACGTCAGGAGAGCCGGCATCCGCGCGGTAGAAGCGGCGTCCTCGCCGCTTGCCTCCTCAAAGCGAGAAAGCGGCGAGGACGCCGCTTCTACGGGATATGCCAGCAGTCGGGTGGATCGCGCCTTCTTCGGAAGACGCTTGATCCGCTCAAAAAGCTTCGAGTCCTTCTCCCGAACCTCACGGATTTCCGCTAGGTACGCAAGCTCGCTCTCCTCCTCGTCGTCCTCGCCGGTGATCGTCTTCTTCGACGTCAATTTGGCGAAGAGATCGTGGGATTTGATCTCTTCGCCCTCCGTCAACAGCCGGGCATCTGCGCCAAGCATCTCGATGAACGCATGGATTTTGGCCTCGGCAGCCTCTTTCAGCTTGATAACGTCGTTCCCTTCCTCGGTCGGAAAGAAGTTGTAGGTGTGGATGGTGTCGAATTCCGTGTCCACACGATTGACCCGGCCGACGCGCTGAATCATTCGGGTTGGATTCCACGGAATGTCGTAATTGATGACGATGTTGGAACGGTGGAGGTTGACCCCTTCGGCGAGGACTTCGGTGGCAACCAGGATGCGATAATCGTTGCGGGGGTGAAAAGCATTCGCATCGAAGTTTGCAGTGACATCTTTGTGGACAGCCTCCGTGGCGTTCCCCGTGAACAGAATCACCCTGGGTTCGACCTCTTCCCGAATTTTTCCCGCCAAGAACTCGGCGGTCTCTCTCGATTCGCTGAAGATGACCATCTTGCCTTTTTTCAGTTTTGGATCGGCTTTCAATTTTTCCCGGAAGGCTTCCCACTTGGGGTCGCGTGTGACTTTTTTCCAGTGGCTACGGATGGCCTTCAGCGCTTTCAAATCGTTTTCCAGGTCAACGATGTATTCCGGCCCAAAATCGTTCGCGGAAAGTTTTTCGGCCTTGTCTTCTTCCAGCAGCCGCTCGATACCCTCCTGATCGTCGGATTCGAGCAGCTCAAAAATCTTTCCAATGTGCCTCTTGCTGATGTAGACGTGCCCTTTTTTGAACTCGGCGATGACGCATTCGTAGGTGCGGATAAAACGCGCCAGCGTGGACCGGAACGCGACGAAACTGCTTTCAAGCCGCTTTACGGCAAGGATTTTCATAAACTTGGCGAGGTTGCGCTGGCTCTGGACCTCGTGTCTGCTGCGCTCGCCCGTACAGTAGGCCAGCGGGGTATAGCGGGCATATTTGAGATGCGTCAATGCGCGGATCGTTTCGTTAAAAACCTCGTTTTCCGTTTTGTTGAATGTATAAAAAAGGGGTTCAGGATCGGCGACCACCGGAAACGTGAGCCCCTGGGCCTTCATGTCTATTCCATAATACTTGCCGATCTCGCTCCGGGTCCGTCGAATCATCAGGTATTTGAGCACCTGCTCACGGGTTGCCTTTGCATTGGCCTGAACGGTCTTGAAAAACGATTCCCGGTCGTTCTGCCTATCTATGCCGTCGAGCTTTTTGGCAAGTCCGGCAAAAAAGGCATCCAGATTGCGCAGGTTTGGAAGAGTGCTGTTCTTCCCCTTCTGGAAAAGTTTCACCTGGCTCAAGATGTCACCGGGGGTGTTGTTGAGCGGGGTTGCCGACACGAGGATCACGCGCTTGCGGCGACAGATTTGTGCAAGGGTCTCGTAGGTCTGGCTGGCTTCGGTGCGGAACCGGTGCGACTCGTCAATAAAAACGTTTGCGTATCGGGAAAGGTCCCGCCCCAACAGGTCATCCAGTTTCCCGATGGAAACAAAGTCGGTTTGACGTACCTGGAAATCGCCGAACACGTTGGGCCAGGATCCTCGCTTGTCCCGGTCGAGCAGGTGCGGGGGCGCGATGACCAGATTCCGCCCGTCGAGCTGTTGCGCGAGCAGCGCGGACATATACGTCTTCCCCAGCCCGACGACGTCGGAAAGAAAAACGCCGTCGTATTCGTAGAGGACCTTTTTGGCGTTCAGCACCGCTTCTTCCTGGTATTTCAGCTTCTTGAAGCCCGCTGGGACGTAACTGTCCTCAAGCGCGGAGGGACGGTTCAACATGTTCCTGAAATACTCGTACAGAAACTTCAGATACAACTCGTAGGGGGTGAACTGCGCAAAGGGCGATTGGTGGGTGATGACGTCGTCGTACGTCGCGGAAATGTCCACTGCTGTGGCCCAAAGCGCGTTGAACTTGCCGAGGGCGAACTCGTAGTCGGAGCGATTCTTCAGCTCAACGTTGAATTCGAGATTGTCGCAAAGCCCGGCCTGGGTCAGGTTGCTGGAACCGGTGATGACCCGCCCCTTGTCCCGGTCTCCTTCCGCAAACGTCATAATGTAGACCTTGGCGTGGAGGTCCTCGGAAGGGTACGCCTTGATCTCCAATTTGCGAGACCGAACCCACTCGACAAATCTGAAAACGCCGGCTTCCATCTCCGCACTGTCGGATGACGTCTCCAGTTCGCGCAACACCTCTCCGGCAACCCGTTTCTCTGCCGATGCGTGGGACAGGAGGGCCAACTCGGCTTCTTCCCTGGCACGCTGAAGAAGGCCGTGTGTATCCCGATCCGTCTTGAGGCCGACCAGGATTCGGATTTTCTCGACGTTTTCCAGCGCCGGATAGAGCTTATAAAAGCCGCTGATGAAGAAATAGCCGACCAGGCAATCGAAAGCGCGCGTGTCATCGCCGAGCAAGACACCAAAGCGATCACGCAGGCCAGCGCCCGGCTCGTTGGTGAGAAAGGTGAGGTCGGAATGATTGGGCATCGTCAGTCTATTCTCCGGGCTGCTCATCCTATATCTCCCCGAATATATCTTTCAAAGCAGGAAGAATCCGGCACGATTCTCCGGGCATGCGCTTCATCTCGGTAATTTTTCCGATCTCGCGTGCCTGCAGGGGGGGGAATGGCCGGTCGAAAATGAGCGGATCGATCTGCTGCTGTCGCGCACCGGAGTGCGTCGCCATCCAGCATCGGGAGGATGTGGCTCCGGTGGGCCACCTGCATCCCCAACTCCCCCGCGCCAAGCAGCAGAAGACGGAATGCGGTGGACGACAGGGGGTACCCAACGTGACGCTCATGGGCGTGACGTCCATAAAGACGCTTCCGAGAAAACAGGGAGTCATTCCCCTCCTTGACATCAAGGTGCATCGAGGATCGGGTCGCCGACTTCATCCCTCCTGCGTGATTTGCAAAAAAGCGGCCTGCGCGGCCGACTGCTCGGCGATTTTCTTACTTGCGCCTACGCCGGTCGCGTAGCGCCGCGCTCCAATCTGAATGGAAACTTCGAAGCCCTTTCGATGATCCGGACCCGACTCTCCGACCACGCGATAGACCGGCAGGGCCGAGCGCCGTTGCTGACAAAACTCCTGAAGCGCCGTTTTATAATCCACCGGCATATCGTCTCCATGCAACGCCTCAAGCGCCTCCGAAAACAACTTCAGCACCGCCGTCCGGGCCGAGAGAAGACCGCCATCCTGGTAAATCGCGCCAATGACGGCCTCCATCCCATTCGACAAAAGCGACAGTTTGTTGCGACCCAGCGTCCGCTCCTCCCCCTTGCCCAAAATCAGGAATCGCCCCAGATCGATCCGCTGCGCCACCTGAAGCAGCGTATGCCGGTTGACGACGGCGGCCTTCATCTTGGAGAGCGCGCCCTCCCGCGCATCGGGGAAGCGCGACATCATCACCTCCGAGATGACCAGGTCCAGCACGGCATCCCCCAGGAACTCCAGACGTTCGTTATCGCCTCCGGATCGGGCCGATTCGTTGACGAAGGATTTGTGTGTCAGCGCCTGTCGTAACAGGCTGACGTTCTTGAAAGTGTACGCGAGGTCGGACTGAAGCGCTTTGAGGTCGGGCAGGGAAGAATCAGGCGCCCGCATATTTTTTAAAGACGAGGGTCGCATTCACGCCACCGAAGCCGAAGGCGTTGGAGAGGGCCACGTTCACCCCCTTTTTGCGCGCATGGTGGGGGACATAGTCCAGATCGCACAGGGGATCGGGATGATCCAGATTGATCGTGGGGGGCAGAATGCCTTCGTGGAGGGCCAGGACGCTGAAGATGGCCTCGATCCCCCCGGCGGCGCCCAGCAGATGACCCGTCATGGACTTGGTCGCGCTGATTTGAATCTTGGAAATCGCCCCGCCAAAGACCGTCTTCATGGCGGCGGTCTCGATGACGTCCGCCATCGTGGAGGTGGCATGGGCATTGATGTAGTCTACGCCCTCCGGCGCAATCCCGGCATCCGAAAGGGCCTTTCGCATACAGCGGACCGCCCCTTCTCCATCGGGCGGCGGGGCCGTAATATGGTAGGCGTCGGCGGTCTGTCCATAACCGATGATCTCCGCATAAATGGGCCCACCCCGGCGTTGCGCCGATTCCAGGGATTCCAGGACGACCACACCCGCGCCATCGCCCAGAACGAATCCATCTCGATCCCGATCGAACGGACGGCTGGCCCGTTTGGGATCGTCATTGCGCGTGGAGAGGGCGCGGGATGCGGCAAAGCCGGCCACACCCAATGGCGTCACGGCCGCCTCCGTTCCCCCCGCGATCATGGCATCGGCCTCCCCCCGTCGGATCAGGCGAAAGGCGTCTCCAATGCAATTGTTTCCCGTGGCGCAAGCGGTCACTACGCTGAAATTGGGGCCGCGTGCGCCAAACCGCATGGCGATGTGGCCCGAAGCCAGATTGATAATGGACATGGGGATAAAGAAGGGCGTGACCCGTCCAGGCCCTTTTTCGTGAAGCACATCATGCCAGTGCTCGATTGCGCCCAGCCCGCCAATGCCCGACCCCACCGCAACACCGACGCGCTCCGCGTTTTCCGGCGTCACTTTCAGGCCCGCATCCTCCATCGCCATCTGCGACGCCGCAACGGCATAGTGGATGAAGGTGTCCATCTTTTTCAATTCCTTGGGGTGGATGAAGTCGGCCGGATCGAATCCCTTGACTTCCGCCGCAATCTGACAGGCATACGCACTGGGATCGAACCGCTGAATACGATCCACCCCCGACACGCCGGCGCAGAGGGACTCCCACGTTTTCTGCACGCCCACGCCCAGCGGCGTCACCGCACCCAGGCCGGTTACAACAACTCGTCTTGCTTCCACGGTCCCCCACCGATTACAACAACCCGCTTGCTCCCACAGTCGCCCAGATAAAGACGAACTGAAAGACCTCGCCGTCAGGTTTTTTCCTGTATATAATCGATCGCCTTCTGGACCGTCAGAATCTTCTCGGCGTCCTCGTCCGGAATTTCGATGCCGAATTCCTCTTCGAATGCCATGACCAGCTCCACCGTGTCCAGCGAGTCGGCCCCCAGGTCATCCACAAAAGAGGCCTCCAGTGTGACCTCCTCCCCCTCCAGACCCAACTGTTCCGCGATAATCTTCTTAACCCTTTCGTCCACTGCTGCCGACACGACAAACCTCCTTATATTCGAGTGAGTAAAAATGCGCGAATCAACCTGACCAACCTGCCGATCAACCGACCGATTAATCTGCCGTCGGTTATGCGCCGCCCATGTACATTCCGCCGTCCACGTGCAAGACTTGACCGGTCATATAGCCTGCGGCGTCCGAGGCCAGAAAGGCCACCATCTGGGCAATATCGGAGGGGGCTCCCAGTCGTCCCATCGGGATCTGCCGGGAGAGCCCGGCCCGCGTCTCTTCGGAAAGAGCCGCCGTCATGGCCGTTTCGATGAAACCCGGCGCCACGGCATTGACCCGAATGCCGCGCCCCGCATATTCGCGGGCGACCGTCTTCGTCAGCCCAACGAGGGCCGACTTGGAGGCCGCGTAATTGGCCTGTCCCGCATTGCCCATGCTCCCCACCACGGAAGAGATGTTGACGATGCTCCCGCGGCGCCGCTTCGACATTGCGGGGAGGACCCCCTTCATGCAGAGATACGGCCCCTTGAGGTTGACCGCCAGCACCTTCTCCCAATCTTCGTCCTTCATCCGCACCAGGAGCCCGTCTCGTGCGATGCCCGCATTGTTGACCAGAATATCGATCTGGCCCCACCGCGCACAAGTTTCCTTCACCAGCAGATCCACATCCGACGCGCGGGTGACGTCGGCACAAATGGCGATGGCGCGTTTTCCCCGCGCAACGATCTCTCCCGCCGTCCGTTCCGCCGCCTCCCGATGCGCGTCGGAGACTATCACAGCCGTTTCGCAATCCGCAAGAAGCGATGCAATGGCGGCGCCGATCCCCCGACCGGCCCCTGTAACAATGGCGACACTCCCCGAAAGCCCTGTAAACATTCGGTCTCCCTACTGTAACCGTTCGATGGCCTGCTGCACCCCCTGCGCATCCTCGACATTGAGCACCGTCGCAGTCGGGGCGATCTTTTTCATCAGGCCCGCAAGCACCCGACCGGGGCCGATTTCCACGAACAAATCCACCCCCAGCGAAAGCAGCCGCCGCATGGACGCCTCCCACAAAAGGGGGGACGCGAGCTGCTCGACCAGCCCCATCCGGGCCGCAGTCCAGGTGGTCACTGCCTGCGCCGTTCGATTGTTGACCAGCGGCACGCAAGGGTCGCGCCCGCAGGTGGCATCCAGGGCCTGTGCCATCTGCGCGCAGACCGGCTGCATCAGCGGCGAGTGGGACGGAACGCTGACCGCCAAACGGATCCCCCGTCTCCGTTTTTCTTTGACCAGGGCCAGCGCCCGCGCGATTCCCTCCGCGCGGCCGGAGATGACAATCTGATCCGGGGCGTTGAGGTTGGCCGCAACCACCCCACCCGCCTCCGCACAGAGGGCCTCGACCGTCGCCACATCCAGGCCGATCACCGCCGCCATCCCCCCCTCGCCGGACGGGACCGCCTCCTGCATCAATCGTCCTCGCAGTTGCACCAGGCGGAGGGCGTCGGAAAATGGAATGGAACCGGCCGCCACCAGCGCCGTGTACTCCCCCAGACTGTGGCCAGCCACGTACGCGCAGCGTCCACCCGCCTCGCCCAGGCAGCGCAGCAAGGCAACGCTCGCAGCAAGCAGCGCGGGCTGCGTGTATTCGGTCTGATCCAACTGCGTCTTCGGGCCTTCGAAACAGAGGCGCGAGACCTCCCAGCCCAGCGCCGCGTCCGCCTCGGAAAAGGCCGCCCGCCCCGCCTCGAACCGTTCGGCGATATTCTGACCCATCCCGACCGCCTGCGACCCCTGTCCCGGAAACAAAAACGCCGCAGTTGTTGACATGCTTACCCCTCAATCCGGTTGTGTGCGCCGCCAGTAGTCCCGAAACGCCCGCAGGCGCGGCAGCGTCTCGCGGTCTTTTACCCGATTGGCCGACTGTTTACTGGCGATAATGTCATCCGGATGGCAAACGGGAAACGTCTCCACCTCCACACGCCGTTCCCACGCCGCCGCAAAGTCCGCGATGCCGTCGGGTGCAAACACCAAATCCACGTCGAACGGCCCCTCTTTCAACTGTACGAAATCCTTGCCCTGCACAATTTCATCCGCCATTGACGGGGTCAATGTGAACCCAATCTCACGCAGGGCGCCGACCAGGGCACGCCCATTCTCTTCCGAACGCGCGGGGAAAATATCCACATCCTGCGTCGTGTCCGGAAATCCCAGCAAGATCGCGCCGGATTTTCCCAGAAAAAGATAGCGCACATTCCAACGGGTAAACACATCCCGCAGTTCCTGGGCCTGGCGATATTCAAACGCGGCCATAACCTAACCAGGCCGGGAGGGTTTCGGCCCACCGGCGATAGTCCGACATCCGATCGAAGGCGCGGTAGGGTGCATCATCCAAAACCGGCTTGTACGTTTTTAGAAAGGCATACCGAAGCCGCAGCGCCAACGGGCGGCGGGCGGCTGCGGCAAACTCCGCCTCCCACTGTTCTCGTTCCTCATCGGAACCGGTTGTTTCTTCTTCCACCCAGAATCCTTAAGTTACGGTCAATCCACAATGAACTCGCCGCCGTCGGCGCCGATCACGTTGCCGGTGATCCAGCCCGCCTTCGGGTGCGAAAGCAGCACGATGGCCCCCGACACGTCTTCGGGCGTCGTCAGACGACCCCGCGGATTTTTCTTGCGCGCCAGCATCAGCATCTCTTCGTGGCCCGGAATTTTGCGCAAGGCGGGGGTGTCGGTCACGCCGGCCCGGATCGCATTGACCGAAATGCCCAGCGGCCCCAGCTCCAGCGCCAACTGCCGGGTGTGCGCCTCCAACGCGGCCTTCGCCGCCGAGACCGCGCCATAGGTCTTCCAAACCCGCGCGCCCCCTGCCGAAGTCAGTGAGAAGATCCGCCCGCCCGTTCCCATCAAACCCCTGCGCACC
>CAZOFZ010000041.1:0-13615 GCA_964579175.1 uncultured Nitrospirota bacterium
GAAGGAGGGACATCTCCCCACGTTTGCGCGTCTGATGCGGGAGGGGGGCTACGACCACCTCGATTCCACGACGCCGCCGGTGACGCCGCCCGCCTGGACTTCCTTTATGACCGGCCTCAACCCCGGCAAGCATGGCCTGTTCGACTTTCTGGAACCCCGGTCGGATCGCTACGGAATGCAATATACCAATGGCCGTTCCAGAAAGGCCAAAAGCCTCTTCCGGCGGCTTTCCGACGCGGGCCTGCGCGTGGGCGTGATGAATGTTCCGATGACCTATCCGCCCGAAGAGGTCAACGGCTTCCTGATCTCCGGCATGGATACGCCGGATGAGGAATCCGATTTTACCTATCCCAGCTCCCTCAAAGAAGAACTTCGGCAGGCGATTGGCGGGTTACAGGTGGACATTCGGCACCTGGGGCATATGCGTACTGACGCGGTGCGGGATGCCACACTCGAAGACCTCTCGAACCTGGAAGCGCAGCGGACGCGGGCGGCCCTCTATCTGCTTTCGAAATATCCCACCGACGTGATGATGGTGGTCTTTAACGCCACCGATCAGGTGCAACACCACTTCTGGCACTACTACGACCCCCGCCATCCGCAATATGACGCGGAAGGGGCCAAAAAATATGGCGATGCCATGCTGCGCATTTACCGCAAGGTGGATGCGTCCATCGCGCAGCTCCTTTCCCAATTGGATGAGGCGTGCGCCGTGGTGCTGGTGTCGGATCATGGGGCGGGGGCGGCGGCGCCCAACTATCTCTATCTGAACCGTTACCTACAGCGGTTGGGGCTGCTTAAAATGGCGGAGACGCGCCCGTCGCTCTTCTCTCTGGCGATGGGGAAGGCCGATTCCCTGTTGCGGGGGGTGCTGACGCCCCAGCAGAAGCTCCGGCTGTCCAAACTGTTGCCCGGACTCCGGGAGCGCTGGGAATCGTATCTCTCCTTCGGCGCGGTGAATTGGGGAGAGACAAAGGCCTATGCCTTCGAGAATGCGGCGGCGGCCCCCAACGTCTGGATCAATGTCAAAGGGGAGCGTCCCAACGGAATTGTGGCGCAGGGGAAAGAGTATGACGATCTGGTCGCCCTGGTTTCGAAAAAACTCCTGGAACTGACCGATCCGACCACGGGCCGGCCCCTGGTGCGTCGGGTGTTTCACAAGTCCGAAATCTACAGCGGGCCTTATGTGGTCTCCGCCCCCGACCTGATCCTGGACTGGTGGAACGACCCCGCCTTTGTGGTACATCAGAGCTTCCCCTGCCGGGAGGGAGACCCCGTTGTCGTCCCCAAAGGGAAGGTCATTGCGGGCGGCGTGGAGTGGAGCGGGACGCACCGAAGCAATGGCATCATGCTTTTTTGCGGTCCGGGATTCAAGAAGGGGCAAAAGATCGGTCCTGCCAGCATTATCGATATGGCCCCGACCCTGCTTCACTCTCTGGGCCTTCCGGTTCCGACGGCGATGGATGGGAAGGTCATCACTGCCGCTTTCGAAGAGGGCTATCTGGCCGCGCATCCCATCGCCTATCGGACGGAGGTGGAGGAACAGGTGCAGGTGGAAGGCCAATATACGGAAGAGGAAGCGGAAAAGATACGGCAGCGGTTGGCCGGGTTGGGATATCTGGAGGAGTAACGGCGATATTACAAAGTTGAAAATTGTATTGATAACTCCCCCAACCCCTCTTTAATGGAAAGAGGGGGGAACTCCTCCCCTTTATTCAAAGGGGAGGTAGGGAGGGGTTTACATGGAGGTTCTCGTGACGAAAGTTTTGATTTTTGGGCTGGATGGCGCCACATTCGACCTGATCGAGCCCTGGGCGCAGGCAGGCGAATTGCCGAACCTTTCGCGTCTTCTTTCGCGGAGCGCCTCCGGACGGATGACCTCCACGATGCCGCCGATGACCTTCCCCGCCTGGAACACCTTTATGACGGGCAAGAACCCGGGAAAGCATGGCATCTTCGATTTCACGCAGCGGGAGGGGCTTTCGATTCAGATCGTCAATGCCCGTCATCGGCGCGAAAAGACCGTCTGGCAGATTCTAAGCGAGGCCGGAAAGCGGGTGGCGGTGGTGGGGGTGCCGGTCTGTTACCCACCCGATCCGATCAACGGTGTGATGATCAGCGGTTTCGATGCGCCGATGGCGGTGGCCGACGAAAAGAGCATTTATCCGCCGGAACTGTGTGAAACGCTCCGCAAGGAGATCGGCGGCTATATCATCTCCGCCGATATTGTCCCGCTCCTCAATCAGGGAAAGATCGAGGAGGCCACGCAGGCCCTGGAGGGGTCCATTACGCGAAAGGGGGCGGCGGCCCAATACCTTCTGAAACAGGAGGCGTGGGATTGCCTGATGATCGCCTGGGGCGAGACCGACGCCTGCGTCCACTACTGCTGGCGATACCACGATCCGGCCTCGCCGCACCACGACACGGTCCGCTGCGCCGGCATCCGGGACCCGCTTCTGGCCGTTTATCGGAAGGTGGACCAACAGATCGGCGAAATTCTCTCGCAGGTCGGTCCGGAGACGACAATCATGCTGGTGTCGGATCATGGCACGGGAGGTGCCAGCGACAAGGTCGTTCATTTGAACCTCTGGTTGGAACAGAACGGATTTCTGGGCCACCTGGCTTCCACCGGGCTGGTCTCCGGAAAGTTGCTCCACCATGCCAAGGCGTGGGTGCGCGCCGTGCTGCCCAAGGGGATCATCAACCGAATCCGTTTTGGAAAAAAGGGATTGGCCTATAAGCTGGAGTCCAAACTCCGTTTTGGCGCCATTGACTGGCAGAAGACGGCGGCCTTCTCCGAAGAGACCCCCTACTATCCACAGATATGGCTCAATTTGAAGGGGCGCGACCCGCATGGCACCGTTTCGCCGGGGACCGAGGCCGACGCACTGTGCAAGCGGCTTACGGAGAAGCTGCTGGAATGGAAAGACCCGGAAACGGGCGAGAAGGTGGTGAGCCGTGTCTACCGCCGGGAAGAGGTCTATCGGGGGGCTTACGTCGAGAAATCGCCCGATCTGCTGATTCGGTGGAACCTGGACCGAGGTTATGCCTATCTCTTCCGCCCCAGTTCCGCCGCGGCCACGCGGATGCCGATCGAAAAAGTCGGCGCCAGGGAGCTGTGGAGTTCCAGTTTCATGCTGAATCGGTCGGGCTGCCACCGGGATGACGGTATTTTTTCCATTGCGGGCAGGATGGTCTTGCCCGGGACGCAGATCAAAGGGGCGCAGATTGCCGACGTGGCCCCGACGCTCCTCTACGCGATGGGGCTTCCCGTGGATGCGGGAATGGACGGACGGGTGATGACCGAGGCCTTCCGTCCGGAAGAGGTGACCGCGCGTCCGGTTGTCTATGCGACAAACGGCGGTGGCCCCGTCGCCGCCTCGTCCGACGCGACTTACTCCGATGAGGAAACTGCCAAGATCACGGAACGCCTGCAAGGGTTGGGATATTTGGAGTGACCCCCGCCGGATCGGATCGCTTTTTATTCTTCAAAATCCTTCAAAGTCCAAAGGGGGGGGGATGCGCATGAAAAAAGTCGCTGGAGCCGTTCTGCTTTATGTATTGTGGACAGTCGCGCACGTGCAGGCTGCGGGTGTTACCTTTACGGACCTCTCCCAGTCGGCCGGCTTTAACGCGACCAGTTGCAGCCTGTCGGCGGCCTGGGGTGACGCCGACAACGACGGCGATATGGACGTGATGGTGGCCAGCCATATTCAACCGAAGAGCGGCGGCAGGAATCATTTTTACCGCAACAACGGGAACCTGACCTTTACCGACGTGATCGATCAGAATGGTCTGCTCTCGTATACGGAAGACCCGCATGGTGTGGGTTGGGGCGACTTCGACAACGATGGCGATGCCGATCTGGCGGTGGCGCATGGCCTGCTGCTCGGCAAGAGCCCGCAGAATAACGAACTGTACGAGAATGCGGGAAACGGGGTCTTTGGCGATATTGCGGCCGGTGCGGGGGTCACGGCCCCGGCGACGCAGCAGGTGACCGGCGTCTCCTGGATTGACGAAAATAACGACGGATTCCTGGACCTCTTTCTGGCGGGGAAGTCTGGGGACATGACGGCGCTGGGGAACTTCCTCTACCGTAGCAACGGAGATGGCACATTTAGCGATGCCGCGGCGATTGCGGGTCTGGGTGCATACGATGGGCAGACGGCCTCTGCCGCCTGGCAGGATTATGACGACGATGGCGACCTGGACGTGTTCCTGTGCTTTAACAAGGACGCATCGGTTGTCGTGAAAACCGGGAAGAGCGTTTTATATCAAAACAACGGCGATGGCACCTATTCCGACGCGACGGCCGCGTCGGGTCTGGTCACCCACAACACCTGCAAGACGGCGGCCTGGGGCGATTACAATGACGATGGAGTTCCGGACCTTTTCATCTCCTCGCTGGGGGGTAACGCCAACGCGCTCTATCGGAATCTCGGGGACGGCACGTTCAGCGATGTCGGGGTGATGGCGAATGTGGCCGAGAAGGTCGAAAGCCACGGGGCGACCTGGGGGGATTACGACAACGATGGCCATCTGGACCTGCTGGTCATTACGGGCGATAACGTGACACAACACAACCGGCTTTACCGCAACAACGGCGATGGCACGTTTAGCGACGTGAGTATCGCCGCCGGTGCTGCCGGCCTGGGTCTGGGCAAGGGGACCGACGGAATGATGGTGGATGCCGACAACGACGGCGCACTGGACCTCTTTGTAACCAACGGAGAAGGTTCTGCCACCACCTGTAGTGTCGGCCCCTACCTCTTTCTCCACAACAACCATGAGGAGAATCACCATTGGTTGAAAATTCAACTGGTCGGACAGATCGGCAATCGGGATGGCATCGGCGCGAAGGTCCGGCTCGCGACGCCCGACGGGCGCGTGCAATATCGGCAGCATTTTGGTCAGCACTTTTTTGCGCAGGACCGCCTGCCGCTCCATTTCGGGCTGGGGGCGCAGACACAGGCGGACACCCTCGAGGTGCACTGGCCCAGCGGTGTTGTGGATATTATCGGCAATGTTGCGGCCGACCAGGTCCTTGTGGTCATGGAGGGAGTTACGGACACCGACGACGATAATGACGGTGTTTTGGATACGGACGAAATTGCGGCCGGTTCCGACCCGTTGAATGCGGCCTCCACACCGGAAGTCTGCGACGGTCTGGATAACGATCTGGATGGCGCGGTAGATGAAGGGTTTCCGGACACCGACGGGGATGGCGTGAGCGACTGCGTGGATACGGACAATTTAACCGTGATACGGGCCACCTGGAGCGCGAGTCGTCTGTCGCTCTCGGTGCAGGCCACCAGCTCTTATGGAGGCAGCTCCACGCTCACGGTGACGGGGTTTGGAAACCTGATCTATAACGCTACGACGGCGATTCATCAGAGAGGCTTTGCGGGTGTCGTCTCGAATCCTGGGAGCATTACCATAACCTCCACGGGGGGGGGGACGATCGTCTCTAATGTCACCTCCGTTCCGTAGCGGGGCGTTGTAGCGTCGTTTGGTTATACCGCATGCGTACCTACCGTGTTGCCATGGTGGTGGCGAGCCCCTATCCGGCCAACCACGGCACCCCCGCCGCGATTCGAGAGGCCAGTGAAGCGCTGGCCCAACAGGGCCATGCCGTTCATATCGTGACCTACCACGCAGGCCAGGAGGGACCGCCTCCCGTTTCCGGGATCACGATCCACCGCATTCGGGACTGGGGCTTCAGCCGGAAGATGGTGGTGGGACCGACGGCGCAAAAGCCGCTCCTGGACCTGCTGCTTGTACGAAGGCTTTGCCAGGTAATCCGCGCAGAGAAGATTGACCTGATCCATGCCCACAACTACGAGGGGGCGCTGGTCGGATATCTGGCCAAAAAATGGACGGGTCGCCCGCTCCTCTATAACGCGGTCAATACGATGGGGAGCGAACTGGCCGGTTACAATTTTATCCGGCCTCGATTCCTGGCGCATCTCCTGGCGCGGTTCCTGGACTGGATTGTCCCCAGAATGGCGGACCATGTCCTGGTCATCTCCGAGGCCTTGTCCACTTTTCTGACACGGCAGGGGATTGCGCCCGACCGCATCACGACGATTCCGCTGGGGGTGGTGGTGGAGCAATTCACCGGGATTGATCCCGCGCCCGTGCGTGCGCAGCTGGGGATCGGTGCGCGGCCACTGATCGTCTACACCGGCGTTCTGGACAGCTTCCAGGGGATTGACGATCTGCTCAAGGCGATGCAGTTTGTGGCGGTGCGTTGTCCGGAGGCCGTCCTGCTGATTGTGGGGACGATCGCAAAGCCCCAGGACCTCCTGCACTATCGAACCCGGATCGAGGTGCTGGGCCTTCAGACGCAGGTGATCCTGAAAACGGATCAGCCTTTTGAAACGGTTCCCCCCTTTTTGGCGGCGGCCGACGTGGCGGTCGTGCCCCGCTCCGACTGTCCCGGTTTTCCCGTCAAACTCCTCAACTACATGGCGGCCGGCAAGGCCATTGTCTCCTTCAGGGGATCGGCGAAAGGCCTGCGGCATCTGTACAACGGCATTGTGGTGGAAAATTATCAGTGGGAAAAGCTGGGGGAGGGGATGCTGAAACTGATTCAGGACCCGGCCCTCGCCCGTTCGCTGGGGGAGAATGCGCGCCGGGGCGTGCTGGAGGTTTTCCACTGGCGCGCCCTGGCGATGGGGATGGGGGTGGTCTATGACGGCATGATGGCGGCCTCAAAAGGGGCGCGCATCGTGATCGATCGGGAGCGGTTGCGCCAATATGTCAAAAAAAGTTACCAGCCCGTCTTCTACGAACGCCGCATTGCAGCCACGCAGCCACCCGGCAAGGGGAGGCGAGGGGAACGGCGCCAGAGGGAAGAAACGATCTCCTTCCTGGAACGCAGACGGATGATCTATGAGTAAGCGAGTCAGGGGGCTTGCCCCCCCTTTCGGGGGGCTTGTCCGGTTTGAAGAAGGGGGTGTATGGTGCACGGAATGGTCTTTTTTAAAGAGGGGTGGATGGGCATGAGGAAAGTCGGGGGGGCGGTCCTGTTTTACATCTTGTGGACGGTCGCGCGCGTGCAGGCTGCGGATGTCACCTTTACGGACATCACGGAACAGGCCGGTTTTGGCGGGATCGGGAATTGCAGCTGGGCTTTTGCGTGGGGGGATCACGACGGCGACGGCGACCTGGATATCATGACCGTGGGGCACCTCCAGCATGATACCGAGTCATTCGATCGCTTTTTTATCAACAACGGGAATATGACCTTTACGGATGGGACGCTGGCGGCGGGGATTGTGCCGGACACGGGAGACCCGCATGGCGCAGGCTGGGGCGATTTCGATAACGATGGAGACGCCGATCTCCTGATCATGCATGGAACAACAAAGGAGAGACCGGGAGTCAACGACAACGAACTTTATCGAAATAACGGTGACGGCACCTTCACCGACATCAACGACGCGGCCGGCACCACACACGCCAACTATCGGAACCGGAGTGCCAACTGGATAGACCTGAACAATGACGGTCTGCTGGATATTTTTTCCACCAGCAAGGTGAGTCCCGATGAAGGTGATGTTGATGGGGTCAAGGGAGAGGGCAATCTGGTGCTCCGCAACAACGGCGACGGAACGTTCACGAATATCTCGGCGCAATCGGGTCTGCTGCTGGGAGATCGAGGAGATGAGGAACATTTCATGTCGGCCTGGGCCGACTACGACGGCGATCACGACCTGGACATCTTTATCGGGGCAAGGGGGTTCCTCATGTCCAACAACGGCGATGAGACATTCACCGACGTGACGGCGGCGGCTGGGATCGTCCTCCCCGATGAGGTAGCAGGCGTGCAGTCGAAAGGGGCGGCCTGGGGGGACTATGACAACGACGGGGACATGGACCTGTTCATGACCGCGCTGGTGGGGGGGGTGCCGCATACGCTCTATCGGAACAATGGGGATCGGACGTTCACGAACGTGTCCGCTGCAGCGGGGGTGGACGCAGCGTTCTCCGCCGGTGCCACGGTGTTCGCAGATGTGGATAACGATGGCGATCTGGACCTCTATGTCGTCTCGGCAAGGTTTACGGCCAGCCCCAACCGGCTTTATCGGAATAATGGCGATGGCACGTTTACGGATATTGCCGTTGCCGCGGGGGCGGCCGGCCCCCCCGCGCCATTCGATCCACAGTCCTTCTCGTTCCAGGGGACGGACGGGGGATTCGTGGATGTGAACGACGACGGTTTTCTGGACACTTTCAGCGTCTATGGCGAAAGCGGAGCCCACCAGCCGTGTGAAGGCCCCTATATGTTTCTGCAGAACGACACCAACGGCAATCACTGGCTCAAGGTGCAGCTGGTGGGCGTACAGAGCAACCGCGACGGCATCGGCGCGGAAATTACGATTCGAACCGGCGACGGGAAGCGTCAGGTGCAACACTATGTCGGGGGACAACACTACATCTCGCAAGATCGCGCCCCGGCCCACTTCGGCGTGGGTGCCAACACGCAAATTCAGAGTCTGGAAGTCCGCTGGCCCAGCGGTGTGGTGGATGTGCTCAACGACATTCCGGCCGACCGGACGGTGACGCTGGTCGAAGGGAGTGCGCCGCAGCTGCTTTCGGTGACCACGACCACGCTGCCCGATGGACAGGCGGACGTGGATTATCAGGCCACGCTCGGTGCCGTTGGGGGAACGCCGCCATACAGCTTCGGTCTGGGCGACGGGAGTGTTTTGCCCGCGGGTCTGGCATTGAGTCCGGCGGGGGTGATTTCGGGCATTCCCACTACCGAGGGCATCTTTTCTTTCACCGTGACCGCAACCGATGCGGTGGGTGCGTCGGTTGCGCAAGCCCTGACGCTCACGGTGGCGCGGCTCCACGTTACGACCCTCTCGCTGCCGGAGGGGACGGCGGAGGTGGACTATTCCGCCCCGCTGACGGCCAGTGGCGGCACGCCTCCCTATACCTGGACGATCGGCAGCGGAACGCTGCCAAACGGTTTGAGTCTGGATGCCGCAACGGGGGTGATTTCGGGCATCCCGACGGAAGGGGACGTTGCGACCCTGACCGTGACGGTCACGGACAGTCTGGGCACTTCGGACAGCGCGACCCTCACCCTGACCATTGTCTTTCCGATCAACCTGGTCACGGCAGCCCTTCCTTCGGGAATCGTTGGGGTGCCCTATGACGTCCCCTTCGAAATACGGGGTGGCTCCCCTCCCTACATCTGGACGATCAGTGCCGGGAATCTGCCACCGGGACTGGCGCTTTCTCCGGATGGAGGAAACATTTTTGGCACCCCCACAACGGACGGCAGGAGTATTTTCACCGTCAGGGTGACCGATCTTATGGGGGCATTTGCCGAAGTTGAAATCATCCTGACGATCCTGGAGGTAGGCGAGGCGAGTGTGACCTTTACGGACCTCTCCCAGACGGCCGGTTTTAGTAGTGCGACCAGTTGCAGTCTGTCGGCGGCCTGGAGTGACGCCGACAACGACGGCGATATTGACGTGATGGTGGTCAGCCATATTCAACCGCTGGCCGGCGGCACGAATCATTTTTACCGCAACAACGGGGACCTGACCTTTACCGACGTGATTGATCAAAATGGTCTCCTCTCGGATACGGACGACCCGCACGGCGCGGGCTGGGGCGACTTCGACAACGATGGCGATGCCGATCTGGCCGTGGGGCACGGATTGTTGCTCGACAAGAGCCCGCAGAATAACGAACTGTATGAGAACGCGGGGAATGGGATATTTAGCGATATTGCAGCCCGTGCAGAGATCCTGGGCCAGGAGACGCAGCAGGTGACCGGCGTCTCCTGGATTGACGAGAATAACGATGGCTTTCTGGACCTCTTCTTTTCGGGGAAGACTCGGGACGATGGAGCGCGGGGGAACTTTCTCTATCGAAGTAATCGAGATGGCACGTTTAGCGATGCCGCGGAGCGTGCGGGTTTGAGCGAATACGATGGACAGACGGACGCTGCCGCCTGGCAGGATTATGACGACGACGGCGACCTGGATGTGTTCTTGTGCTTCAACCGAGACCAAGAGGTCGAGCTGAAACTTGGGAACAGCGTCTTATATCGAAATAACGGCGATGGCACCTATCTCGACGCGACGGCCGCATCGGGTCTGGTCACGCACAACACCTGCAAGTCGGCCGCCTGGGGCGATTACAATAACGATGGTTTTCCGGACCTGTTTATCTCCTCGCTGGGGACGAACGCCAACGCGCTCTATCAGAATCGCGGGGATGGCACATTCGATGATGTCGGGGCGATGGCGAAGGTGGACGAGAAGGTCGAAAGCCACGGGGCGACCTGGGGGGATTACGACAACGATGGCCATCTGGACCTGCTGGTCATCACGGGCAATAACGTGACACAACACAACCGGCTTTATCGCAATCAGGGCGATGGCACGTTTGTCGAGGTGAGTACGGTCGTCGGTGCCGCCGGCCTGGGCTTGGGCAAGGGGGCCGACGGGATGATGATGGATGCCGACAACGACGGCGCCCTGGACATCTTCGTGACCAACGGAACGGGTCCCGAAAGCACTTGTGGCATCGGCCCCTATCTCTTTCTTCACAACAACAATGAAGATAGGAACCATTGGTTGAACATTCAACCGGTTGGACAGATCAGCAATCGGGATGGCATCGGCGCGAAGGTCTGGCTGACGATGTCCGATGGGCGCATGCAATATCGGCAGCATTTTGGACAGCACTTTTTTTCGCAGGACCGCCTGCCGCTCCATTTCGGGTTGGGGGCGCAGACAGAGGTGGAGCGCATCGAGGTGCATTGGCCCAGCGGCGAAATTGACATCCTAACCCATGTTGCCGCTGACCAAACGATCCAAATCATCGAAGGGGAGAGCATCCTGCGCGTGAAGACCACGGCGCTGCCGGACGCAAGGTTGGGGGTGTTCTATAACGTCTCGCTTTCCGGTGGGGGGGGGAGTCCGCCCTATACCTGGACGATCACGGGCGATCTCCCTTCCGGTTTGTCACTGAGTGCAGACGGGGTCCTTTCCGGGACGCCCGACATCCTGGAGAGCGCCTCCTTTACGGTGACGCTGACCGATGCGGCGCTGATGTCGGTATCGCGGACCCTGTCCCTGGCCGTGACCGATCCGGTCGTCGTTACGACCGCCACGCTTCCGCATGGAACGCCAGGGATGGCGTATGACGCACAGCTCACAGCGGAGGGGGGTGTGCCCCCCTATCTCTGGGCGATTGACAGTGGAAGCCTGCCGGACGGATTGGTTTTGGATTCGGCCAGCGGCACGCTTTCCGGAACCCCCTCCATTCTGGGAAGCACGACGTTTACCGTTTTGGCAACCGATACGCTGGGGGCGTCTGGAACGGCCACGCTGAGCCTCACCGTCGGAGGGATTGTTGTGGATGTGACATTCACCGATCTTGCGGAATCGGCCGGATTGACGGGTGGGAGTTGCAGTTGGTCGGCGGCCTGGACGGACTATGACAACGACGGCCGTGTTGACGTCGTGGTCACGAGTCACCTCCAGACCGAAACGGGCGGGGTCAATCGCCTGTACCACAACGACGGGAATATGACCTTTACGGACGTCACGGTGCAGAGTGGCGTGGAGGCGTTTACCGAAGACCCGCACGGCGCGGCGTGGGGGGACATGGACAACGATGGCGATGCCGACCTCATGATTGCGCACGGCATTATCGATAACGGCACCCTCACGAGCAACGAGCGGCTCTACCGAAACGAAGGGGGGGGGCTCTTCTCCAATGTGACCGAAATCGCAGGGGTGGCCCCTTCCAACCCACAGTCCATCACCGCTGCGGCGTGGATCGATGACGATCGGGACGGTTTGTTGGATATCTTTCTATCCGGAAAAACGGGGGTCAACCAGGAACTGGGGAATTTCCATTTCCGGAATCAGGGGGATGGGACGTTCCTGGATGTCGCGGCGTCCGAAGGGCTGGGGCAATACGACGAGGAGACCGTCTCCACCGCCTGGCAGGACTACGACCAGGACGGCGACGTGGATGTCTTTATGTGTCTGGAAGGGGCGCTGTTTGGCCGCAATGCGGACGGGACCTATACGGATCGGACGGCCACCGCCGGGATTACGACGAACGGGAATTGCCGTGGCTCCGCGTGGGGGGACTATGACCGGGACGGAGACCCCGATCTTTATATTTCGGCGCTGCAGGAAGACCAGCTCTACCGCAACAACGGGGATGGGACCTTTACGAACGTCACGGCGAGCGCCGGCATTACGGATGCGGTCGAGACCCATGCCGTGGCCTGGGGCGATATCGACAACGATGGGGACCTGGACCTGCTCGTGGTGACGGGGGCGAATGATGTGGACCCCAACCGTCTTTATCGCAACAATGGGGACGGAACGTTTACGGACATTGCCGTCGGCGCAGGGGTGGGCGGACAGGTGGTGTCGAAGGGGAGCGACGGCATGATGGTGGACGTGGATGACGACGGCTTCCTCGACCTGTTCATTACGAACGGGACGGGGGACGTCAACAAGTGCCTGGTCACCCAACACTTGCTATTCCATAACAACGCCGAAGGGGGACGGCACTGGATCAAACTCCAGCTGGTGGGACGGATCAGTAATCGCGACGGCATCGGCGCGAAGGTTTGGGTCACCATGGAAGGGGGGGAGAGGCAGTATTGGGAGCACACCGGGTCGCAGCACTTCATTTCGCAGGACCGCCTGCCGCTCCATTTCGGGTTGGGGCCCTATAGGCAGATCCGTCAGATCGAGGTGCATTGGCCCAGCGGCGTCGTGGATATTGTCAGCGACGTTGCGGCCGATCAAACCCTTCGGATCACGGAAGGGTTTTCGGATACCGACGACGATAGCGATGGTGTTTTGGATACGGACGAAATTGCGGCCGGTTCCGACCCATTGAATGCAGCCTCCACGCCGGAAGTTTGCGACGGCTTGGACAACGATCTGGATGGGGGAACAGACGAGGGCTTCCTCGACAGTGACGGAGATGGGGTGGCCGATTGCGTGGATTTCGATACCGACAATGACGGTGTTTCGGATACGGATGAGACGGCGGCGGGCTCCGATCCATTGAATGTGGCCTCGACACCGGAAATTTGCGACGGCCTGGACAACGACTTGGACGGCACCTTGGACGAAGGTTTCCCAAACCTGGACGGAGACGGGATGGCCGACTGTGTGGACACCGACGATGACAACGACGGCGCTTCGGATTTGGATGAGGCGGCGGTCGGCTCCGACCCGTTGAATGCAGCCTCCACGCCGGAAGTCTGCGACGGCTTGGACAACGACTTGGACGGCACCCTGGATGAAGGTTTTCCAAACCTGGACGGAGACGGGATGGCCGACTGTGTGGACACCGACGATGACAACGACGGCGCTTCGGATTTGGATGAGGCGGCGGTCGGCTCCGACCCGTTGAATGCAGCCTCCACGCCGGAAGTCTGCGACGGCTTGGACAACGATCTGAATGAGGGGACGGACGAAGGCTTCCTCGACACCGACGGGGACGGGGTGAGCGATTGTGTGGATACCGACGACGACGGCGATGGCGCTTCGGATACCGATGAGCTTGCGAAGGGTTCCGATCCGTTGAACGCGGCCTCCACGCCGGA
>CAZOFZ010000042.1:0-9262 GCA_964579175.1 uncultured Nitrospirota bacterium
CCTCCCAACCGCCCCGCAGGCGTCGCACGCCCCGCAGGCGTCGCACGCCCCGCAGTCGGCGTCCCGACCCCGCCGGGGGAAGGAAAAAACAGAGTTCAGTGCCATGGGCCAGCCCAGCGCCTCCCTGCCGTTTGGTGCCCTCTTTCCATTAACCGTTCATCACGCGGGACTGGTCTTGTTACACCCGTTCTTCGTCCGATTTTTCGGGCATTTCGGCGTCGTACCCCTTCAGGAACCTGCACGTGCCGCTGCCCTGCTTCATTTTCTGGCCACGGGCCGTGAGGCGATCCATGAATATGAATTGGGTTGCATCAAAGTTCTGCTGGGACTGCATCCGGAGACCCCGTTACCGGTCGCGGAGGGGTTGATCCAGCCGGGGGATCGGGAGGAGACGGAAGCCCTGTTGCAATCCGTCATCGGTTATTGGACCGTTCTTAAAAAGACATCGGTGGATGGATTGCGGGATTCGTTTTTGCGGCGTCCGGGGCTGTTGCGCGAGGAAGAGACCGGATGGCAATTGCAAGTGGAACGAAAATCGTTTGACCTGCTCCTAGACCGGCTGCCCTGGGGCATCCATCTTATCAAACTCCCCTGGATGACGAAACCGATCCATACCCAGTGGTAAACCTATGTTGGCCGAGAATGCCCGCGATCTTGAGCAGGACCTGGACTGGTTCAGGGAGGTCCTGTACGCAAGACTGAAGCCTTATCTCGATGGGGGGCATGCCGACGTTTTGGATATTGCACCGCCCGATCTCCACGGAAGCCCCTCCCCTTATGCGCAATTCGTTTGCCACTACGACCTCGCAAGCCCGGAGCGGTTGGTGCTCCTTCTTTCGCTGATCCCGCATTTACGCCCGCAACTATTGGACCCCCTGTGGTCTCAAAATGAGGCCACGGCGCGGGGTTTCACCGAGTTCGGGGGGCTGCATGCCACCACACACGGCGGTTTTATCCCGACGGGGGAGACGGCCGCATTCATTCTGGCCGGCAACGATCTGGCCGCCCGCTTTGAAGTGATCCATCTGTTCGATGGAGATCATTACTTTGCCCGCCACAACATTCTTTCCCTTTCTCCCGTTTCCAAAAACGAGCCGACCCTCAGTGGCGCGTTGACGATTTCTTCCGAATATCTTGACTTGTTTACGACCGGCATCACGCGAAAACCGAATTTCAACCGTGAATTCCCAGCGCGTCTGATCGAAACGCAGCTCGCCTGGGATCACCTGGTGTTGCCTGCCGCCATCCTGGAGCAGTTGGAAGAAATCAAACATTGGATTTTGTACGGTGAACAACTGTTGCGCGATTGGGAGATGGAACAAAAAATCAAGCCCGGTTTTACCAGCCTGTTCTACGGCCCGCCGGGCACCGGTAAAACCCTTTCGGCCTGCCTGCTGGGAAAACACTGCGGCTGCGACGTGTACAAGATAGACCTGAGCCGGATCGTTTCCAAATACATTGGCGAAACCGAAAAGAATCTGGAAAAGGTGTTCGAGATGGCCGAACACAAGAAATGGATTCTCTTCTTCGACGAGGCCGATGCCCTGTTTGGAAAACGGACCCGCGTAGACGATTCCCATGATCGTTACGCCAACCAGGAGGTCAGTTTCCTCTTGGAGCGGATCGAGGAGTTCAACGGCGTGGTGATTCTGGCCTCCAATCTGAAGGCCAATATTGACGACGCCTTCTTGCGAAGGTTTCAGTCCGTCATCCATTTCCCGATGCCAAAATCGCCGGAACGTCTTCGCATCTGGGAACGGGCCTTTTCCCCGAAGGCGGTTTTTGAACCCGTGATGGATCTCGATCGCATCGCAAACAAGTACGACCTTTCTGGAGGCACGATCATGAACGTGGTCCGTTATTCCTCCCTGAAAGCCTTAAGCCGGAACCACAAGACCATTCTTCTGGAGGACGTCGAAGAAGGCATCCGGCGAGAATTTGTCAAGGAGGGGCGGACCCTTTAGAGCCTGTAGCGACAGGGGTTTATCCCTGGGAAAACATGGAATCGTCTCAGCATAAAACAGTCAATCGCCCCGCAAGTAACGTCAAGCCTGCTGCGTCGTCAAAAACGATTCAACGCGAGGCGGTCTCGACAAAAAGCCCCGTTTCGATTCAGACGGCGCTTCGAGTCTCTTCTCCGAACGATCCGGCCGAAAAAGAGGCCGATGTTACCGCGAAAAAAATTATGCGGATGGCGCTGCCGGAAGGTGCCGGCGTTCAACTGCGGCCGCAACCGAGCATTCTGGCGCAACGTAAACCTGGGGCGGGGTCCGAATCGGTCTCACCGTCCGTCTCTTCCAAGATTCAAAACAGCCTATCAGGGGGAGCTCCTTTGCCGAGGAGCATACGGCAGTTTATGGAGCCCCGTTTTAACGCAAATTTCAGCAATGTCCGAATTCACACAGGGAAGAATGCCGCGCAGATGAGCCGTCAGGTGAACGCGCGTGCGTTTACGGTGGGTTCTAATATCTTTTTTGGCCGAGATCAGTTCCAGCCGGAAAGCTCGGAGGGAAAAGAGCTGATTGCGCACGAGTTGACCCATACCATTCAGCAAGGGGCGGTCATTCAGCGAAGCGAAGCGGTCAATGTGACACAGCAGTCGCCAACACAGGTACAACGTCTGGGGATGAGCGATGCGCTTGATTATTTTGCCAACGCAGCCAATAACATCCCCGGCTTCCGAATGTTTACGATTATTCTGGGCGTCAACCCGATCAATATGAACCGCGTCGAGCGCAGCGCGGCGAATATTATGCGCGCCGTCGTTGAATTTATTCCGGGCGGTGGATTGATTACGCAGGCGCTCGATAACCACGGTGTATTTGACCGTGTCGGCGCCTGGGTAGAACAGCAGATTCAGTCACTGGGCATGACCGGCAGTGTTATTCGGGATGCGGTGAATGAATTCCTCGGTTCGTTGAGTTGGAGCGATATCTTTGACTTGGGTGGTGTATGGAATCGTGCCAGGCGAATCTTTACAGAGCCCATTGGCCAGATTATTCGTTTTGCGGGCGGGCTGATTACCGGCATCCTCCGATTTATCAAAGAGGCGATTTTGCGTCCGTTGGCCAGCCTTGCGGAAGGAACGCGGGGCTACGATCTTTTGAAAGCGGTATTGGGTGAGGATCCGGTGACGGGCGATCCCGTGCCGCGCAACGCCGATACACTCATTGGCGGTTTCATGAAACTCATCGGTCAGGAAGAGGTTTGGAATAACCTCAAGAGGGCCAACGCGGTGGCGCGTGCCTGGGCCTGGTTCCAAGGGGCGTTAGCGGGGCTTCTCGGTTTTGTCCGCCAAATTCCGACACGGTTCGTACAGGCGTTTCAATCACTGCAGATCGCCGATATTGTCCTGCTCCCGCGCGCATTTGCCCGGATTGCCGGCGTTTTTGCCGGTTTTATCGGCGAGTTTCTCTCCTGGGCGGGGGCACAGGTGATGAGCCTGTTGGAAATTATCTTCGAGGTGGTGGCACCGGGCGTCATGCCCTATCTTCGGCGTGCGGCTGCCACGTTCCGCACGATTATTCAAAATCCGATTGGTTTTATAGGCAATCTGGTGCGCGCCGGTATTCAGGGATTCAGGCAGTTCGCTACGAATTTTCTCACCCATCTGCGGGCAGCCCTCATCGGCTGGTTGACCGGAACGTTAAGCGGTATGGCGATCTATATTCCGCAGGGTCTCAATTTACGCGAGATCATTAGATTTGTATTAAGCGTTTTGGGTCTTACCTGGCAGAACATTCGCCAAAAGCTGGTCCGGGTGATGGGGGAAACCGCGGTTGCCGCCATGGAAACAGGTTTTGATATTGTGAGAACGCTCGTTACCGAAGGCCCGGCCGCCGCGTGGGAGCGAATTAGAGAAAGCCTCTCCAACCTGCAGGAGATGGTGATGGGGCAAATCATGACCTTTGTCCGTGATCGGGTGGTGCAAGCGGCGATCACGCGCCTTCTCACCAGCCTTAATCCCGCCGGTGCATTTATTCAGGCGGTAATTGCCATCTATAACACCATCATGTTTTTTGTGGAACGATTGCGTCAGATTGCGCAGGTGGCGGCGTCATTTATTGATTCGATTTCCGCGATTGCGAGCGGGGTGATTGCGACTGCGGCCAATCGGGTGGAGCAGACGATGGCGGGACTGTTAACGCTCGTGATCAGTTTCCTCGCGCGCATCGCGGGCTTGGGCCGTGTAAGCGACGCAGTGACCAACATTATCAATCGGGTTCGCGCTCCGATTGACCGCGCGCTGGATCGGGTGGTGGCGTGGATTCAGAATGCCGCGAGATCATTCTTGAGCCGGTTGTTAGGGGGTAATCCTAACGCGCCTCCTGCGGAGCGGCTACAGAATGGGTTGCGAGAAGGTACTCAGGCTGTTAACCGATTGTCCGGTAGCCGTGTCGGCTTGGCAGTCATTAACCCAGTTCTTACCGCCATAAAAATCAGGCACAACATGCGTAGTCTTGAGGCACAACCTAGAGGGACACGCTGGGCTGTTGTGGGTGAGGTTAATCCACGGGACGAAACGATGACCGAGAAACTTGTCGCAGTTGGCTCTGCCGTCGGCAACTTCAGCAGCAGAATTACCTATGTAGGTGTTAATAATCTTGGATTTGGCACCGGGATGGTCGCCGATCCCGTGGGCCCCGGCCACCCTGCCGGTACTACAGTTTCACAAACACTCAGGCTAGAACTTAGAGAAGACAGGGGATCTCGACAAGGATTAGGGAGCATCGCAAGTCGTCAAGGTCGATATCGCTTGGGGCATCTGTTGAATCACCATATTGGAGGTCCAGGCAATGACTGGCGCAATCTCACACCGATCACTCCACATGCGAATGCAGACCATCTCCGTCATGTCGAGACAGATGTCAAGGCTCTTGTAATCACCCACCACCGGTGGGTGATGTATAGTGTTGTCCCGACTTATACTGGTAACTTTGCGACGCCTGGCCCCAATGTTCACCCTCTTGAAACTAAGTTTGCCCGAAAATTGCAGTGGAGGTATCAGCTAAAGAAAGTCAGCGATACTGACCCCACTCGACTCGTAAACGACACTGCACCTGAGCATGGTATCAATGCGAGTGGCTCCGGTGATGTGGAGAACATATCGCGTGGCTATCCAGATTGAATTATGAAAGTTCTAATTCCAAGGTGTTTTGTTGAACCGGGGGGATTGATGTTATTGTCCGAAAAAATCCTAAAACGGGTGGGTGCGCTTCCCGGGATGACCGTGACCGGTCTGACCGGCGGGGTCATCGGCTCCTTCATCGGGGGGATGGCCTGGATCGGCGGCATCGGGCTGATTGGCGCGATCCTGGGGGCCGTCGTCTGGCGGCTGGGCGGGCAACGCTTCTTCCTCTGCATCGTGATCGGTGCGCTTTTGGGGAGCCTTGCAGCCTTCTCTCTCAATGGCGCGGAGTCGGCGCTTCTGGGCGCCGCAACGGGCGGCGCCATGGGCGGCTTTCTGGGGGTTAACCTGAAAATGTGGCGCTGACCTCCCATTTGCAATCCGGCTTCGTCCCGCGATATACTCCGCTCCGTTTTGGGGCATCAAACGGCTTTCGAATCCTTCTGCACCCTGGAGAAATACCCATGAAAAAAGCAGTCATCTTAGTGATCTTGGCCGCATTGGGCCTGTTGTGGATATCCCCGCGTGCCGATGCGGCCAATGAGCATACGATGTCCGGTTGCGGCTTGGGCTATGTGCTCTTCGGCAAAGAACATCCTTCCGACCCGGTGCTTCAGGTGTTGGCCGCCACCACAAACGGACTCTTCGCCAATCATCTTTTTGGCATCTCTTCCGGCACGCTGGGTTGCACGCGCGACGGCCTGATCGCAGAACATATCGAGGCCGAAGTCTATGCCGAGGTAAACTTCCGATCCCTCTTGAAAGAGATGGCCCAGGGCACCGGGGAGCATGTCCACGCCTTCGCCGCGCTGCTGGGCGCGGACGAAGCCGCCCGGCCCAGGCTACTCACCTTCTTTCGAGATCACTATACAAGCCTAATCCCCTCCGGGGAGACGACGCCGCAGGAGATGGTTGCGTATGTCCGGGCCGCCCTGGCCGCGCACCCTGACCTGCTCGGATAGTCCCCTCCGCGCGGGGGGCGAAGCACATTACCCTGTGCACCGAACGCGTCATTCGTCCCATTCCCTCCGCGCGGGGGGGCAAAGCACGCCACTCCCTGGCGGGATCGCCTGGGGCCTTCGCATCCTTTGGGCCTGCCTCTCCCTCTCCTACACCGATCCCGCCCTGGCGCAGGCGCAGACCGATTCGGACGCACTGCAAACGCTGATCCGCCAGGCCCGTGCGGCCCGCCTGGATGAATCGCGTCCGTGGCACCTGCTCCTCCACTACCGCAGACGCCCCTTCGGCGGGGTCGCAAGCGAGGTGAACGACCCCGCCTTCTTCCTCGCCAAAACGGGCCCGCACGATCCGAAGGCCGAAATCGAGGCCACGCTGGCCGCATTCTTTGCGCCGCTTTCGGGCGAATCGCAACACCCGCAGTGCCGGTTCCCTGCCCGTTACGCCTGGCTCGCATCGCAGCTCGATTTCGCTTCCGTCCCGCCCCAATCCTGCGAACGCTTCGATCGCTGGCGGAAACGGCTGAATGCGGCCTCGGTTACGCTGATCTTCGCCGCCGCCGACCTTTCGAATCCGGCCTCCATGTATGGTCACACCTTTCTTCGGTTCAATCACAGGGATCACGGCGCGGGGGAACGCCTGCTGGATTATACGGTGAATTTTTCCGCCGTCACCGACACCCAAAGCGGCCTTGCATTCGCCTACCACGGCCTCACCGGCGGCTATTCGGGCCGCTTCTCCACACTCCCCTACCACGTGAAGGTTCGGGAATATGCCAACCTTCAAAATCGGGACCTCTGGGAATATGACCTGGCGCTCCGTCCCGAAGAGATTGCGCAACTGGTGCGCCATCTTTGGGAGATGGGGAGCGCCTCGTTCGACTACTATTTCTTGACCCAGAACTGTGCCTATCAGTTGCTCCCGCTGCTGGAGGTGGCCTCGCCGTCTCTGCACTTAGTGGAACGGTTCGGGTGGGTCATCCCCATTGATACGGTCCGAATTCTTCTGATGCAGCCAGGTCTCATTTCGGCAATACGATATCGCCCCTCCGATTGGAGTCGGCTGGTCCATAAGCGCTCCCGCCTGGCCCCGGACGATGCTTCGATAGCCCACCGGATCGCGGCGGAGGGGGAGATGGCGCTCCCGGATGTCCCACCGGCGCGTGAGGCGGCCATTTTGGATGTGGCCTACGATGCCCTGCAATATCGCGGGGGAGACAAAGCGGTGGAACGGGACCTCCTTCTGCGCATGCAGGCGTTGCCCAGGGCCCCCGATTCCGAACCCCCTCCCCCTCCGATCCGGCCGGATGCGGGCCACAAAACGGGGCGGATCGGCATCGGCCTTGGACGTGCCACGCAGTCCCGGTTTACGGAAATTGCGATCCGCCCCGCCCTGCACGATCTTACGGCGCCCGACGACGGCTACCTCCCGAACAGTCACCTTGAGATGTTTCACCTGCGCCTTCGCTACGCCCCCCGGGAGAGGGCCGCGTGGCTGGAGCGGCTGGGGCTGATCGAGGTCATCTCGCTTCACCCGCATGATCCGTGGAGCAGGCAAGCCTCCTGGAAGATACACCTCCGGATCGAACCCGCCAGAGAGCGGGGCTGCGTGCGGGGGGGGAGATGTCTTTACCTGGGGATGAATATGGGTCGGGGCATGGCTCTTTCGGGAAATCCTGGATGGACGGGGTTGAAACAGGCGGTGGGCTACGTCTTTGTCGAGATGGAGGCAGGCGTCGGCGGCCCATTCGCACATCGGCATCGTCTGGGGGGGGGAGCCACGGCGGGGCTGCTCCTTTCGGTCTCCCCCGCCCTGCGTCTACACCTGGAAGGGAGTTCCCGCCACTTTGTCGTGGGCGATCGCCATGCCGTCCATTCGGTGCAGGCCGAACAGCGCGTCTCGGTCGGGAAGGATTGGGAGCTGCGTCTGGCCCTGCGTCGCGCGTCGGCCAATCGGGAGACCCTTGCAACGCTGCACCGGTATTTTTAACGGACTCCGGCGCGTGCCTCCTCTTCTTCGTAGCGGTGCGCCAGCAGGGGGTCCCACATTGCGCCGGTGGCCGACATCACGGCGTCTACGCCTAGGTTCAAAAAATCCCGGATATGGGCCGGTGTCATCACCCCACCCACGCCGATGACCTCGATATCATACTTCTCCCGCCGGATCGTCGAAAGCAGGCGCGCGGATTGCGACAAGGCGCACTGCCGAATTGCCGCGCCACAGACACCGGCGCGCGTGCGCCCCGCGAGCGCAGGCGTGCCGTCCGGGCGCATCACCTCGAAAGGGAGGGTATTCAGACCCGAAATCGCCTGGATGTGGGGCGCATTGGCGGCCACCATGCGATCCAGGCGCACCCCGTCGCCGATATACCCGATTTTGATGATGAGGGGGACCGGGCCGATCGCCCGTTTGACCACCTTTGAAATGTGTGCGGAAAGGATGGGATCGGCATAGACCGCACCTTCCGGGGTGACCACGTTCGGACAGGAGAGATTGATTTCGATGACGGGCGCACCCGCCTCCACCGCCATCTGTGCGGCCCGGGCATAGTCTTGCGCCAAATCCCCTTCCCCGGCCGTTCCCACCACGCTTGCAATCAAAAGCTGTCCGGCCTGGAGGGAGGCTCCGGCACGTTGAAGGTCTTCCTGCCAGACTTCGGGGTCGCGCGAGGGCATGCCAAACGAATTGGTGATGCTGATCCGCTCCGGATCAGGCGTCCCCCCCATGGCGATCGTCAGCGGTTTTCCAAAATCGTCCTCCTCGATTTGTCGGTCAATCTCCAGGACCACGCAATTGGGGGGGGGATGGCTGGGCATGGCACGGGTGCGAACGGTCTTGTAAACCAGCAGGTCAAAACCCATCCGTGCATACGCGGCGATCCAGCGCGCATTCAACAACGGCCCTGCGGGAATCCCGACACGGGAGTTGACGGGGAAGCCGAGGAAGCGCTGTTTCGGAAGCGACGCACGCGACGGAGAGGCGACGGAAATAAACGGGCCTTCCCGATAGTTGTCTTCGTAAGAGCGTTGGATGTCGTAGGCCGGTCGCATGTCAGGAGGTCAGACGGACGCGTGGATCGGCCCAGGTGTAGGCCAGGTCGGTCAGGATCAGACCTGCGATGTAGAGCACGGAGCCCAGAAAGACCATTGCACGCACAATGGCAAAGTCCTGGCTGTT
>CAZOFZ010000042.1:9362-13159 GCA_964579175.1 uncultured Nitrospirota bacterium
AGAGCACGGAGCCCAGAAAGACCATTGCACGCACAATGGCAAAGTCCTGGCTGTTGATGGCGTCAATCGTATAACTTCCGAGGCCCGGAATGCCAAAAAACGATTCGGTCAGGAGGCTCCCCATAAAAAGAGAGGGGAGGACGACCACGACGCCGGTCAGGATCGGAATGAGGGCGTTTCTTAAGACGTGACCGAACAGGACGCGCCATTCGGAGAGGCCCTTTGCACGCGCCGTCCGCACGTAATCCTTCCCGATCTCCTCCAGAAACAGCGTGCGATACCAGCGCATTCCCCCACCGATGCCGGAGACGACACCGATGAGGATCGGCAGGATCAGGAACTTGATCGCGCCGGTTCCGTCGTCATAGCCAGAAATGGGCGTGAGGTGAAGCAGTTTGCTCACTAGGAATTGCCCGCCGATAATGTAGAAGATCGAGGAGACCGACATCATGGCCACCGAGACAATCACCCCCCAGGTGTCGATGTAGGTGGCCCGAAGAAGCACGATGCCCAGTGCCAGGGTAATGTCGAGCGCAAGCCCCACAAGCAACACCGGTAGGGCAAGACCCAGGCTGGGCCACATCCTGACGCGGAGGTCATGCCCGATATCGCGCCCGTCGTCGGCATGTCCGAACTCGAACAGAAAGAGACGGAGCGACTTTTCGTAAAAAATCGTTCGGGTAAATTTTTGGAGGCCGGAAGCCTGGGCGTTGTAGGCGAGCGGCTTGTCATAGCCCTGCGCCTGCTTCCACTTTTCGATCACTTCCGGCGTGACGCGCCGAACGCCCAGGTGGAGACGCGCCATGTCGTCGGGTGTATTGACGATGAAGAAAAGGAGAAAGGTCAGCAGGTTGACGCCAATGAGGATGGGGATGGCGTAGAGAACACGGCGAAGGATATAGCGGGTCATGGAATCGTCCGGGCACAGGCTTTTGGCGCCTCCCCACGGAGGGGCACCAAAAGCCCGCTTCTACGGCACGTCAATCCGGAGTTCGCAGCCTTGGGTTGCGTCCCCGATCAGATGGGAACCCCCGTCGCAGCTATCCAGCGCGCTGCCGCCGTCCAGACTGTCATCCCCGTTCTCGCCATAGAGGAAGTCGGCGTTTCGTTCACCCGCGAGCACGTCATTCCCCTCGCCGCCATAGAGGGTGTCCGTCCCCCGACCGCCATGGAGGATGTCGTTGCCCTCTCCGCCACAGAGGATATCGTCCCCTTCCAGCCCGTGGATGAAGTCATTGCCGGCCAGGCCCTGGATCACGTCTGTCCCGGGTGTGCCGTCCAGGATGTCGTCCTGCGCGCTCCCAAGCAGGGTGACCAAGCGCCCCCCACAGGTTCCCAGGGGCGATCCGTCCACGCAGTCGGCCTGCCCGTCCCGATCGGTGTCCACAAACGATTCATCCGTCTCTCCGTCCAAATCGTTGTCTTGGCCATCGCAAATCTCCGGCGAAGAGGCGACATTGAGGGGGTCGCTTCCGGCGGCGATCTCATCGGCGTCGGAGGTACCACTGCCGTCATCGTCCAGGTCCACGCAGTCGGCCCGTCCGTCCTTGTCGGTGTCGGTGAACGGCTCGTCAAACCGGCCGTCCAGATTGTTGTCCTGTCCGTCGCACTTCTCCGTGGTGGATGCCCGGTCCAGCGGATTGCTGTCGGTGGCGATCTCTTCCGCATCCGAAAGACCGTCCTGATCGTCATCCAAGTCCACGCAGTCGGCCTGTTTGTCCTGGTCGGTGTCGGTAAATTGCTCGTCCGTGGCGCCATCCCGGTCGTTGTCCTGGCCGTCACAAAATTCGGGGATGGAACTCACGTCCAGGGGGTTGCTCCCCTGCAGGGTCTCTTCCTCATCCGTGACGCCATCCGCGTCATCGTCCAAATCCACGCAGTCGGCCCAGAGGTCTTTGTCGGTATTCGTAAACGGTTCATCCACCGCGCCATCCAGATTGTTGTCACGGTTGTCGCAGGACTCCGGGCGGGAATCCGGATTCCAGGGGCTGCTTCCGGCCTTCTCCTCATCCATGTCCGAAATACCGTCCGCATCATCGTCCGGATCGCAGACATCCCCCAGGCCATCCTGGTCGGAATCGAGCTGATCGGTATTGGGGAGATCGGTACAGTTGTCCACGGGGTCGGCGATGCCGTCGTCGTCCGAAGTCAGGTTTCGCAGCAGGGACAGACGATCGCCAAAATGATTGACCACGACCAAATCGTCCTTGCCGTCGCCGTCAAAGTCACCCACCGCCAAGGCACGGGGCGCCTGACCTGCGGCAAAGGAGAGGGGTGCCGCAGTGGCCCCTCCCTCTCCCGGTGCAACGGAGAGGTTACCCCCGCCGGTGTTGGCCACGACCAGGTCCAAACGGCCATCCCGTGTCAGGTCGCTCAGGATGACCGCACGCGGGTGGGAACCCACTTTCAGAAAGCGGGCCCCTTCAAATGCCCCCCCCGTCGCCCGCAGGAGGGAAACGGTATCGCCAAGACTGTTGGCCACAATCAAATCGGCCTTCCCATCGCCGGTGAGATCGCCCAGGGCAATCGCGGCAGGGCCCTCCGCCACCGGGTAGTGGAGGGCGGCTGAAAGTCCCCCGTTTCCGTTTCCGGATAGGACCGACACGGTATGATCCAGGGCGTTGGCCGTGGCCACATCCAGCTTTCCGTCACCGGTCAGATCGCCCGCAACAATGCCTGCGGGGCCACTCCCGGTGGGCGTCTGGAGGGCTACCGCAAACGCGCCCCGTCCATCGCCCAACAACGTTGAAACGGTGTGGTCCACACTGTTGGACACAACCATATCCGGTTTCTTGTCACCGTTGAAATCGCCCACGGCGATCCCGGAGGGCCCCATCCCCACGCCAAAATGGACGGCGGGGAAAAAGGCGCCGTCCCCACTTCCCAAAAGAACGGAAACCGTGTCGTCGCGCGTATTTGCGACTGCCAGGTCCGGGGCACCGTCCTGATTCAGATCGGCAATCACAACGGCTGCGGCACCGGCGCCGACGTCATATGGCGTGCCCGAACCCACACCCCCTTCGCCATCGCCAAAGAGGACCTGGATCGTCCCTTCGGATGGGTGTGCGACCACAATGTCCAAGTGTCCATCCCGATCCAGGTCGCCGACGGCCAGTGAGGATGCGACGTGTCCGACAACAAGTGGCGCGGGCAGATCGAAAGAGAGGCTCTGTGCCAGCCCTGGATTGGGCATCCAGGCGGCCATGGCGAACAATCCCGCCAGAATAAATTCCCCTGTCTTTCCAGATCGCACGGCACACTGCATCATTCGTTTTCTCCTTAAAGAGAAATGAATCCAAGACGATTTACCAGGGTTCATCCGGCGCAACCCAATCCGCCTGTTTGTCTATACTTTGTCCATCGTGGCGAGCGCGCCTTCGAGCGTGCCGAACGAAGCGCCCGTTTCTATCACGATTGTCTTGTCAATGCAAGCCCCCGCATGGAGACTACCAGAGCAGGTAGTTTCCGGTGAAAAACGTTTTGGCGTAAAGTGGGCAGGGTGGGCGATGCGTGCAAGACTCGGAGATGAACGGATTCGGCTTGTTTTGGTATCGTTCGTATCTTCCAATTCTGAAAAACACCCCCCGACCCCTGTTTATGGCCCCGATTCCAGTCGAGAAAGTGTCACCAAGTTGTGCGTGATCAGCCCCCACCCGATCCAGGTCGCCGTGGCCGCGTCGCCTCGCACGGCCGTCCGTCGCGTCCCGTACATTCGTTTCAACAGGCCGATCTTCGCCTCGCCACCGGCACGCCATCGTTGCAACCGTCGAAACCATGCGCTCCGCTCCGTTTTTTTG
>CAZOFZ010000043.1:0-13128 GCA_964579175.1 uncultured Nitrospirota bacterium
CAATTTCGGCGCGCCCGCCATAGCTGAGCGCCAGCACAAGTGTCATCTCCCGATTTCCCGCGGTCTGCGCCTCGGTATCGCGGATCAGGCGCACCACCGGCGCGGGAAGCCGCCCGATCTGGCCCACCGTTCGCAATCGGACGCCGTTCTCCATCATCGTACGCAACTCGTTTTTGAGGTATCTCGAAAGGAGCGCCATCAACTGTGTGACTTCGCGCTTTGGACGGCTCCAGTTTTCGCTGGAGAAGGCGTAGAGTGAAAGCACTTCTATCCCCAGCTCACGCGAGAGGATTACAATTTCCCGCACCGACTTGGCCCCCTGACGATGTCCCAGGATGCGGGGCAGGTCATACGTCGCGGCCCAGCGACCATTGCCGTCCAGAATAATCGCGATGTGCCGGGGCAGGCGATGCCGATCCAGGAGGGATGTAAGCCCCGCCTCGTCCAGTTCGTGTTTACGCGACAATGACATCATGTTCGGAAAGATTCATCCGCCTTCAGGGTTGTACCTGCCGGCGTAAGCGGTCTTGCAGCGCTTCGAGGAGGGAATCGCTGGGAGATGCAGGCTCGATTTGGAGCACCATGCTGGAAAGCGACATCCCCGTCTTTGTGTTTTGCATCCGAAAACCGACCAGCGCCGTCTCCTCCGTCTGGAGCACGGAGAGTTGGAGGAGGTAGAGATTTTGTCCCGCAGATGTGGCTTCAATGCCGGATCGTGGAGGGAGATGCGTTACCTGAAACCGCTGCGTCTCGGAAAGGGCCGCAACAAACTCGCCGATCAAAAACGGCTCCGTTGGTTCCGGAGCTTGATCCGCAAAGTGGACCCAGGTGACGGCAATCGGGATGCGCGTGGCGGGGATACGGACCCAATCGCCGGTCCGAATGGAAGGCACGGGGTCCGTTTGGCGACCCTCCGATTCACCCGGACGGAGAGAATCCACTTCAACCGTTCCGACGACCTCTTCAGTCCTCCCCAATTCCACTCCCGTGTCGGGGTGATGGAAAGGCGGGCCCTTCCGGTAGACTTCGAGGAGTGTTCCCTCCACGAGGCCCGTTTTGGTCCCCACATCCATGCGGACGCGGGGACCCTCCACGCCCAGGATCGTCCCTTCCACATGGGGGAAGTACGAAGAGACGGCGCGGGCCAGATCGTCCATATTCCCCCTGACCGGATCTTCACCTCCGTCCCCCCGGGCACCTCCAGATGCACCCGCGATGAAGGTCAGCAGGCAGACGAAAAGCCCCCCCTTCTTCAGCACAGTCCAACACGCTTTCAGTGTCCGATTCCTTCCAAGATCGTGTCTTCCGATACCGTCCTGGTCGTCTCACGCAGAAGCTATGCGACGGTGACGTCGGGGCAGAGGTAGACATCCTGCACGGCGTGGATCAGTGCCACCCCATCCCGCATCTCTTTCTGGAAGGCCTTGCGGCCCATGATGACGCCGGTGCCGCCCGCACGTTTGTTGACCACGGCCGTGTAAACGGCGTCGCGCAGGTCGTTCTTCCCCACCGCGCCGCCGGAAGTGACGAGGCCCGCCCGCCCCATATAACAGTTGGCCACCTGGTAACGGCAGAGGTCAATCGGGTGGGCCGGCTGCCCCTCCGGGGGGTCTCCGATCAGACGGGTGTACATGGCGGGGTGGGTTTTTCCGAACTTCAGGGCAGTGAAACCGCCGTTGTTCTCGGGAAACTTCTGCTTAATGATGTCGGCGCGGATCGTTACGCCCAGGTGATTGGCCTGGCCGGTAATGTCGGCAGCCAGGTGATAGTCGCTTCCCGCCGTTTGAAATGCCGCATTGCGCGCGTAGCACCAGAGCACCGTGGCCATCCCCAGCTCGTGTGCCGTCTCGAACGCCTGCGCCACTTCCACAATCTGCCGATCGGACTCCGGAGAGCCGAAATAGATCGTGGCCCCTACGGCCACCCCCCCCATGTCGTGGGCCTGTTTGACCGTCCCGAAAGGAATCTGGTTGTATCGGTTCGGATAGCTTAAAAATTCGTTGTGGTTGATTTTGACGATGAAAGGGATTTTATGGGCATATTTGCGGGCAACGGCCCCCAACACGCCAAAGCTGGAGGCGACGGCGTTACAGCCCCCTTCCATCGCCAGCGCAAGAATTTCCGCCGGATCGAAGTAGATCGGGTTTGGCGCAAACGACGCCCCGGCGCTGTGCTCGATCCCCTGATCCACCGGCAGGATGGACAGGTAACCGGTACCGCCCAGTCGTCCATGCTGGAAAAGCCGCTGAAGGCTGGCCAGGACACGCGGGGAGCGATCGCTGAGGGCGTAGACCCGATCCACAAAGTCGGCCCCCGGCAGACAGAGCACTGTTTTTGCGATTCCCTTGGAGACGTGTGTCAGCAGGGCCTGTGCCGTCTCGCCCAGGGTTGTTGCAATCTGTTGTACGGATTCCGCCATCTATTGCTCCACACCGTGCTCCAAGCCGATTGTGCGCTCCAAACCCATCGGGGATTCGGTCAGCCAAGCCCCCATCTCGGCGGCGGCGGTGGGACGGCAGATATAGTAGCCTTGTGCCATATCGCAGTTCAGGTCGCACAATCTCTCCCAGGTGGCTTGGCTTTCGACCCCCTCCGCCACCACCGACAACCCCAGGTTGTGGGCCAGGTCAATGGTGGAACTGACGATGGCCGCATCGTCCCGGTCCGTCGTCAAGTTGCGGATGAACGAGCGGTCAATCTTGATTTCATCCACCGGCAGCTTTTTAAGGTAGCTGAGCGACGAATAGCCGGTGCCGAAGTCATCAATGGATAACTTGATCCCCATCCGCTTCAAGTGCCACAGATTATTGATCGAACGGCCGCCGTCAAAGATGATGGCACTTTCGACAACCTCCATGGCCAGACAGTCGGGCGAAAGATGGTGCGTCTGGAGGGCTTCCGCGACACGGCGCGGCAGGTCCGCTTCCTGCAGGTCCCGTCCTGAAACGTTGATCACGATGGGGAGGGCCATGTTGGCCTTACGCCAGTCATGACACTGCGTCAGGGCCGCTTCCACCACCCATTGCGTGAGCGGCACGATCAGGTCCGTCTGTTCCGCAAAAGGAATGAACTGGTCGGGCAGCACCAACCCCTGGCGGGGATGCTTCCATCGCACCAGCGCTTCCGCTCCGATGGTGTGGCCGTTCTTCAGGCTGACCTTGGGTTGATAATGGAGACGCAGGTCGTTCCCCTCGATGGCCTGTCTTAGGTCTCCGACATGGGCAATGTGCCCGTCGCTACGCGCATCCTGCTCGGGGCTGTAGAGCGCATAACCGCTTTTCAGTCGCTTGGCTGAAAACATCGCAACGTCGGCCCGCTCCAAAAGCAGGTTCGCACTCCCCCCATGATCGGGGAAGAGGGCCACGCCCAGACTCGCCCGGACGTTGAGGGTCTGTCCCGCCACTTGATAAGGCATGTGCAATGCACGCGAAATTTTCGAGGCGATGACGGCGATGTTCTGCGCATCGCTCCCCGTCTGCAACAGGACCGCAAACTCATCCCCCCCCAGTCGGGCGGCCGTATCCAAATCCCGCACCGCGCTGCGCAGCCGAAGCCCGACCTCTTGCAGCAGCAGATCTCCTGCGGCGTGTCCCAACGTGTCGTTGACTTCTTTGAAGCGATCCAGGTCGAGCAGGATGAGGGCCAGCCTTTTGTTTTCGCGTTGGGCGCCCGCCAGGGCATGTTTCAATCGGTCGTAAAGGAGGGCGCGGTTGGGGAGATGGGTGAGCGGATCGTGCATGGCGTGATACGAAAGGGTCGCCATGGCCGCCTTTTGCATGCTGGCATCCGACAGGCTCTGAAACACGACGACCGCGCCGACCACCTCCGCGTGCTCACGGATGGGCGTACTGACGTACGAGATCGGGAAGGTTGTGGCATCGTGATGCCGGAACCGTTCATAGGCGACCGTCTGGGCGATGCCGGTTTCGAGTGTCATTGCAATGGGAACCGGCGTTTCCGGATGTGTATGGGCGCAACTTTCGAATGGGTCAACGAGATGCCCGATCGGTTTCCCGATGGCCCCGCCCGTCGTATCGCCAAGGAGCGCGAGTGCGGCGGGATTGGCATAGACGATGACCCCTCCCCGGTTGAGCATCAGGATGCCATCGCCCACGGTGTCCAGGACGACCCGATGCTGGTGGGCCTTCTGTTTCAGGGATTCTTCAAGGCGTTTCCGCTCCCGCCGGGACGCCGCCTCGGACAACTCCCGTGCGATGGCGCGGGGCAGGCGGGCCAGGTTGTTCTTCATGACATAGTCGTTCGCGCCGGCCCGCATGGCGGTTACGGCCGCCTCTTCTCCGATCTTTCCCGACACGAGAACGAAGGGGATATCCAGCCCTGTCTCTTTCAAGACCGACAAGGCCTCGAGACCGCCGCAGCAGGGCATGTAATAATCGGAGAGGATAATGTCCCACGTGTCCCGGACGAGTGCCTCCTTCATGGCGGCGGCGGTCTCGACGCGCGCCACGGCCGCCAACTCGTAGCCGTCCTGGCGCAGGACCCGTGATAAGAGGTCCAGGTCGTCTGCCGAGTCTTCCACGCACAACACACGCAGCGGTTTTCTCATATCGTGAGACCTCGTTTTTCTAGGCGGGAACGGGTGCCACTTCGTTGAGGCCCAGCCAGTAAGTGCCCAGCTCCGCAACCACTCGGCTGAAGTGGGTAAAGTCAACCGGTTTTCGGATATAGCTGTTTGCGCACAACCCGTAACAGGCGACGAGATCGCGCTGTTCGTTGGACGACGTCAGGACAACGACCGGAATCAGTTTGGTCAGGTCATGGTTCCGGAGACGTTCCAACACCTCGATGCCGCTCAATCTGGGTAACTTCAGGTCCAGCAGAATGACCTGTGGCTGAACGCGCAGATCGCGGCCTTCGTGGTTGCCCGTCCCAAAAACGAAGTCGAGCGCCTCCACGCCGTCATGTGCGACGACGACCGTGCTGGAGATGTTGTTTTTGCGCAGTGCCAGCAAGGTCAACATCTCATCGTCAGGATTGTCCTCCACCAGCAACACTATCTTATCGTGGTTTTCCATCTGTCTATCCTCCGTCCCCCCCCCGTGGACCACATCGGTCCCAAGACGCGGCCCAAAGACAGAAACATTGCGTTCTGCAAAGCCTGCCTATATCGCCACGATGAATCGTAGCGTGGCGATCATGCAAAAAGCAACCCGCCTGACCGCACTATTTTTCCCAAAGATAAATTCGAGCCCCGTAGCTCTCATGTACGATCCGGCTGTTCTTTTCGATGTAGGCGACCAGACGCGGGTCCGCATACTCCGTCAGGATGGAGATGGGCGCCATCACGAACCAGACCCGGCGATGCCGCTCCAGGATATCTTTGAGTTCCCCAAAGTTTCGGAGCACCGGATTGCCGGTATATTTATCCAGGAATCCGGGAAACTGTCCGCTGATGTCATAGCCGATCTGCTTGATCAGGTTAATGTCCATGTAATAGTGGCTCTTCGTTTGCGAATAGTGTTCGATGGCATGCGGCATCACGGGGATAACCAGATCGCCTTCCCTAAATGCGCGCCGCAAGAATTCCCCCGTGGTGCGATAGTCCACGGTATAGACGCCACGCCGGGTCTGGGGCAGCGGCGTGGCCTGCGCGGCGGAAAGCCGATAGAGCCGGAGAATCGAGGTTTGGCTGGCCAGGACGAGCATTACGGGGAGGAAGAGGCCCACCAGCCCCTTCACCAGTGTCGCCGGAACCAGTCGGGGGCTTCCAATCCAGCCGGCGACACCGTCCAGGATCCGAATGCAGACGGCCGCCGCAGAGAGGATCAGGAAGGGCTGCGCGTAGTAGCCGTATCGCACGGCAGTGGCGGCCAGGAAGTTGGTCATCATAAAAATCAAGGTGCCCAGGATGGCGTAAAGATAGGCCAGACCTCGGTGCTTGCGTACCCAGAAAACCCCCACGATCAGCAGGAGGGTCAGGACCGCCTGATTCTCCAGCCAGAAAAAGTGCTTCAAATAGAAGGTCGGGTCATACATCGGGTCCAGGAAAAAGAGACTGGGGGTGCCGATGTCGCTGCGCCCCGTCCCCACGATCAGATAGGGGGGCACCTGATAAAGAATCCGGCGGGCCTGCTGGAAAAAGACCATCAACAGCACGATCCCCAACGCGATCCAGAGGGGTTTTTGCCTGAACCACCGAAAATCGCGGCCCTTCATGGCCAGGAGCCCAACTCCCATGGCCGGAAGGAGAAAGCCGCTGGCCTCCCAGGTCAGATAGGTCACGAGGAAGAGGCCCGCAGCGCCATACAAATATCCGGGCCGGATCCGTTCGGATTCGACCGCTCGATAAAACAGATAGACCGTGGCCAGGGCCGCCAGTTGGCATTGCTGCGGATAGAACACGTTCTGGGCCCAGAGAATGGACCCGGGAGAAAAGGCATAGAGCAGGGCCGCAAGGAATCCCACCCGCCGGCAAAACAGTACCGTGCCGACACGCGCAATCAGGGGGATGACGGCCGTGCCGAAAAGCAATGCCGGAATACGCACCGCAAGATCGCTCGCCCCAAACAACAGCATGGAGAGGGCAACCGGATAGGGAAGCAGCTCGTAGGTCGTCAGAACTTTCGGAAGTGTGCCGATCCACTTATAGGCATAGCCGGTCTCCAGGATGCTTTCCGCATATTGGACAATGGCCACTTCGTCATGGGTCAGGGAGTGTGCGGCAATATCCGAAAGTCGTACGAGGAATCCGGCCAGGGTGAGTAACAGCACGCCTGCGGGGAATCCATATGCGGACACCCACACGGGCATGCCGTGACGCGACTCCGGGCCCGGTTCCGGCGTGGCGTCGAGAGACCGGCGGCGCCACGCGGCCGCGAGAAAGAGACTGACTTTACACAGGAACAGTAGGAAGAAAGATAAATAGACCCATCGGCCCTGGAGGTGATACGAAGGGTCGTATCGGACGTCCCAACTCAAAAGAAACAAAAAGAGGGCAAAAAGCAGGGAGGGGAGATGGAGGGCCGCAGAGAGAGCGAATGCACGAGCCGGTTCCAGATGAAGCAGGGTCTGCAAACCACGCCCCTCGAAGAACCAGAGTCCCAGCAGGATCAGGGTGCCCAACGCCATGGTCAACGCCATTTTAGTCGTTTCCATGGCTTGTTCGCGCAAGGGAAGCAGGAGGCGGCGCGGTTTTTTAGCGAGGACCCCCCAGGGCGCCGCAGGATAGTCGGCCAATACCGACGCGGCCGTCAACCGACCTGCTCCCCCCATTTCGGTGGACATCGTCATCCACCCGGCATCTGTCTTGACGAAGGGCGCGATGGTTTCGCCCCGTAGCAGATAGCCATCCAGCAGCAGACCGGGCCTGGTCCGATCCCCGCGTAGGCTCACACCCAGCGTATTGGGCCCGCTTTTCAACAGGGGGGTAACGTCGTAGATATCCATCTCCCCTTGGAACTGCTGCCGCTCGGCCACCCGTGCGCCATTCAGTGAAAGGGTATATGGCTGATCCGACGCCATCCGGATCCAAGCCGCACGGAAGTCCGGCGGCAGCGCGACCGATTTCTCGAAGTAGACGGTTCGGACCCCCATCTCCGGATGCCCAATCCATCGGCCCTGCGGCGGCTGCATCACCATCTCCGGATGGATGTTCACCGAATTGGGGGCATCCTCCTGTCCGATCACCGAGGCTGGGGACCAGTGGGTCACATCGAATCCTTCGGCATACCAACGCCGACTGCCGATCCGTTGTTCGTATGCTGCAGCCTTCCATGACGCATCGGATTGAAGCACCCTGCGCCGTCCGCCGCGATCCAGAACGCCCCCCTGCACCGCCAGTTGGGCGGGGCCGGGGTAACTCCGCCGCGCGACCCGAATGGCAATGACATTCTTCCCGGGCTTGAGCAGGGGGGTCAGATCGTGGATATCGGCCACGTTCAGACCCACGTAAGTTCGCGTTTCGACCAGCTGCCCGTTGACATACAGGCTGTAATTGTCCGAGGCCGCGACCTGAAGCCAGGCGGCGGTGATCTCTTCCGGGATGGCGTAGTCACGGCGAAAATAGCCTTGCGGGGTGGCTTCTTGAGGGGTCATCCAAAGGGCACCCTCGAAAGAGAGGGGATAGAGCGGGGGCGTTCTGACGATGAAGGTTTTCCAACTCCAATAACCATGCAGCAGTCCGTAGAAGAGCACCAGCAAAAGGCTGCCCATGACACGCGTGACACGGGGCTTATTCTGGAGGTGTCGCATGGAGGGGGTCTGCATAAGGGGTTACCGACCGATGTTACGGGGCCAATTCCTACGCCCCGGCCAAACTCATGAATGCACGGGCATTCTGATCCCTGTCCAACGCCAGGGAACGCCGATAGAAATCCCGGGCCCGCTGCGGGTCCCGCAATTTCTGGTAACAGTCTCCCAGGTTGGCGTGGACGTTCGCGTTGAGAATCCGATGGGCGGATGCCGCAAGAAACCGTTGGTTTTCGGAAATCGCATCCGAATAGGCGCCCAGGTCGAAGAATGCCTTGGCCCGATAGTAGTGGAGATTGGTTTGAGCGGGATCGGCCGCAAGGGCCGTCGTCCATGCTGCAAGGGCTGTCGCAATGCGGCCCTTGCGATAGGCATCCAGCCCGACTTTCTCATAGAGCCCGGCGATTGCGTCTGCAACCACGCGCCGCATCCCTTCCAGATCGGCCAGATCGGTCCGTTGGGCCTTTCGGTATTCGAACGCGGCCTCGCGGACCCTGCCTCGATTCTCAAGGAGACTCCCTTGATAGAAGTGATATTCCGGCCGATCCGTGCGATTCAAAGCGGTGTAGAGGGCGCCCACTTCCAGGTGATAGCGAGGGCTGTAGGAGAGCCCGACGTCATAGCCCAGGGCACGCCGATAATCCGAGAGGGCCTGGGCATATCGTCCCCGCATCTGGTGATCGTCTCCCCGCTCTTGCAGATATTCGGCCATGAAAGCGGGTGTTGCCAGAGCCAGGAAGAGGCCAACCGGAATCAACAAGGCCGTTAACCCCTCTTTTCTACTGGCCCCGCCAGAAGAGCAGGCGGATAAGACGAGGAGACCCCCCGCCACGATCGCCGCATACCAACCCCACCCCGAAAAATACCAGGCGGCCACTACGCGGTCGGCAATCCCTTCCGTTGGAAGCGTCGTCCAAAAGCCAGGTTCCACCCCTTCATTGGGGGGGAGATATTCTTTCGTAAACTGGATCATTTCAGCGTACTGGCGGTTCTGATCGGTGAGCGTTGCCAGCCAGTGCGAGGTTTGAAATGCCATTTGGTAGAGCAAGAAGAGGGCCAGGAAAAGGGCCAGCCCCCCCAGGAACAGCCGGACGCGGTGCCGCACGAGGCAGAGAGAAAGGAGCGCAAGAGCGCCGATCAGGCAGGCCACGGCACCAAAAGAGAGGAGCGGGGAACGGGCGGACAGGGAAGCTGGGATGTCCGAGAACAGGAGCGGAATCCGATAGCCTCGGAGCATCCCCTGGAGGGGGGGGGTCACCCAGCCGAGCAGGGGGCTTATGAGGAGAAGCCCGGCACCCATCCATCCCAGGCCCGGAAACATCGGCCAGGGGATGCTATTTTTAGGGTTGCCATTCTCCACCGACGGCCTTTCTCAGTTTCGCATGGGCGATCTGTTGGTCATACTGCACCTGAACGCGAGACTGACGGACCTTGCTCAGGACCACTTCGGCCTCGAAAAGCGCGGATTGCGTAACGAGACCGGCCTTGAATTGCGAGCGGGCTTGTGTGGCCGCCTGTTCGGCCTGTTCGACCTGTTTCTCCGAAAGTCGCGCGGCATCGGTCAATCGCGCAATCTCGTGATAAGCCTGGATCACCTCCGACGCCACGGTGTGGCGGAGATGGAGCAACTTTTGTTCCTGCTCCATCCGCTTTGCCACGGTCTGCGCCTGTTTCACGCGACTTGCGTGGAGGTTTTGCAGTGGAAAATCGAGACGGAATGCCGTCACCCAGGCGGTATTCCCGGGGGGCGAATAATCGTCCCCGATGGAATAACCCGAAACGAGATCTAACGTCGGAAGCCGTTCGGCCTGGGCAACGCGTTGGGTGGCCTCCATGTTTTGGACCGCCACCTCCTGTGCCGCAATTTCGGCGCGCCTGCGATGTGCAAGTTCCGTCAGGGTGGAAAGCGACGGCAACATTGGAGGGGGGGCTGAAGCGGGATGGACCTCCACCTCGGTATCGGGAGGGAGCCCCATTTTAAAAGTCAGATCGGCCAGGGCAAGGCCCCATTCCCGCTTGGCCGACGAAAGGTCGTTTTGCGCCGCTTCGCGTTTTGTCTCCACCAGAAGAAGGTCGCTTGGGGTGAGGAGTCGCTGCGCGGATCGCTTTTGCGCGGCCTCGTAATCGGCTTGCCGCGCCTTCAGGACATCTTCTCCGACCTGAATGGCCTCTTTCTTTTTGAGTGCGTTGAAGTAGGCCTCGCTGACCTCATAACGAATCTGCTCCTCCGCCACCCGAAACGCATAGGCCGACTCGCGGAGCGCCCCCTCCGCCTCCCGGACGGAGGGGGCATCCTTGCCGAAGAAAACCCCCTCTTTGTAAAACGGATGCCGGTATTCGACATCCAGGCTATAGTACGATCCGAAGAAGTCTACCGTTTTCACCGAAATGCTGCGCGCCAGGACGAATGGGGAGGCCGGTTCTCCGTAAACGAGACCGGCATTCACGGAGAGCGAAAGGGTGGGCCAGAATGCGGACTGTTCCCCGCTGACCGCTGCCCGTGCCGTGGACTGCCTGGCTCTTGCAAGTTTCAACGCGGGATGTCGTTCCAGCGCAACGTCCAGACAGGCAGAGAGGTCGCAAACCAAGCCCGCACCTTCCACAGTCGGAAGGTGGAACGGCAGTCCCAGGGAAAGCGCCAACCAGAAAAGCGCCAGGACGAAGCGTCCGGGCAAGTGGCGAAGCGGTTTAGTTATACTGTTTTTCGGACCCAATGCGGACCTTGTCGTTGTCTTTGAGGTGAAGCTGCCCGGCGGTGACCACCCGATCCCCGGACCGGAGGCCGGTTAGAATTTCGGTCATGCCGCCGGCAATCAGCCCGGTACTCACCATGCGCAAATCTGCAGACAGATTCTGATCCACCACGAAAACCGCCGTCCGATCCTGGACGGGGTTGATCATGGCCACGCTGGGAACGGCCAGCACGGAGCGTTTGTTTTGGATGCGGGCAAAGCCGGTCATCCCCGGCTTGAGCTTCAGGGCCGCATTGTCCAGACGGATGTAGACACGGAAGGTGCGCGTGGCGGGGTCTACACGGGGATCGATTTTCCAGACCGTTCCGTTCAGGGTTTCATTCCGAAAGGCATCGAGCACGACTTCTGCTGGCTGTTCGATCCAGACGGAGCCCGTTTTGTCTTCCGACATGTTGGCGGCCATCAGGACCGCATTGAGCCGTCCCAACGTCAAAAGCGGTTTCCCTGTCTGGTGCATCTCGCCGGGATTGACGTGACGCTCCACCACAATTTCCGCCTCGGGGGCATGGACGGTCGCTTTCTCCAAGTGCTCCTCCGCCTCAAGGAGACGATGGAGGGCGCGACTCTGCTCCGCCTTTGCGGTATCCAGTCGAAGTTGCGCCGCTTCCCATTCGGGCCGGGTCGCAAACCGTTCTTCATAGAGCGCGCTGATCCGTTGAAAATGCTGCCGGCTGTTCGAAAGCTCCGTACGCGTCTGTACAACCTGCTCCCGTGCGCTGGCCACTTCCGCGTCGAGCAGGGTCGTGTCATACTCGACCAGGACTTGTCCGGGTGTTAGCAGGTCGCCCACGTCTACATGAACGGCCTGAATCTCGGTGGCCAGCTGCGTCGTCAACTTGACAAGAGACAGGGGCTCGACAACCCCCCCACCTCCGACAATTTCGGTCAACGTTTCCACGCCGGCGGTCGAAACACGAACGGGCGACGGCGCGTGAACGATTCTGGCCTTTCCGGGGTCCGTCCGCACCATATGGCGGGCGACACGCACGCCCGTCCAGATCACAGCGGAAGCAATCAGCACGGCCAGGAGATAACCGCTCAACTTTCGCATCGCTTTTCTCCATCAGTTTTCTTCATACCGTCCCCCCGTTCCTTCCCCGCTGTCCTGACTCCCTGTCTAGCGAAACCAATGATACCGGATGGGCCAGAAGTCGTCCATTCTACGGAACCACGCGGGGCGGGACAATCCCCCCGAAAGAGGGGGCCAGCGCCGAGTATTATGGCATTGGCAACGGCGTGGGCGGATTGTCCGTGGGAACCACCTTCAAAAGCGGCGACGCAGGGGGCGCAGCGGACGGGGTGGGGACGGGTACGGTGTCGGACGCAGCCGGCGTGGATGCAGCGGGCGGACTCAGGATGTTGAGCCGGGCCTTTGCCTCAATGCCCCACGGAGACTGCTCGAACGTTTCAGAAATTTTCTTGTAGACTGCAATCGCCTCTTCCTTTTTGGCATCCTCTTCCAGAAAGCGGCCCAGCTCGAAACCGGCCTGATCTCGAACCCGGACCCCTTCCATGTCGTAGACCGCGCGCAGGTGCTGAAGCGCCGCAGCCTTGTCCCCTTTCATCTGGCGCAAAACGGCCAGCTTCAGTTTCACCAGCGCCACCCACTCCGATTCATCCGGTTGCGCCCCGATAAAGGCCAGGAATTTTTGCTCCGCCAAGTCGTATTCCTTCAACGCGAAGTGAACGTGTCCGATGGCATAGCGGGCCACGGCCGCGCTGGTGCTGCGGGGATATTTCCCCAAGACTTCGTCGTACAAACGCACGGCCTTTTTGAAGCGTAACGTCTTATCCATCTCTTCCGGCGGAGGTTCGGGCTTCCCTTCCTCCTTCGGCTGTGGCAGTGGCGGTGGCTCATGAAAAAGCCTCGACGCATCCGCTTCCAACACGGCGGCCTTCTGCTCTGCGCGACGATCCAGAAACAGCCCTACCGCTGCTGCGACGATGACCGCGATGACCAGGCACAGGCCCACCACCAACCGCTTACGATGGGTCCGATCCATCCATCCCTCGGCCTGTTGGACCACCGCAAGGGTTGGGGCCTCCTTTTTGTCGTGGACCCGGATTTTAAATGCCATGATCCAAACCAGCGTTCACTGCACAAGCGAAAATGGAAATGACGACTATTTTTTGGCCTCTTTGGCCTTGCCTTCACCCTTTGGAGCCG
>CAZOFZ010000044.1:0-13094 GCA_964579175.1 uncultured Nitrospirota bacterium
CCCCTGCGCACCACCTCCTGCGACCAGTAAACGAGGCTGTTGGCCATCACGTCCATCGTCATCTCCATTTGAGATTGCGAAATGGCGTCGCCCTGCGTCGGCGCAATGTAGGGTTTGAGCGTTCCGAAGGCCAGAGAATGAATCAGGACTCGCACCTGGCCCGTCACACCCAGGCGAACGGCCACGGCATCCAGCACCTGCGCACGCTTCCCGGCATCCGCGGCGTTCACGTTGAAAAAGAGGGCCTCGCGACCCTGGGCCTGAATGCGCGCGACGATCCGCTCCACGTTGGGAAGCGTCCCCCTGCGATCCAGGTGGACGCCAATAATGTTCATCCCCTCCTCCGCAAGCGATTGCGCGCAGGCCTCTCCAAACCCGCTGGACGCCCCCAAAATCAGCGCCCATCCGTTCAAAAAAGACATATCCCCTCCCCAGAATTCTGTTTCACTACCACGAACGTTTACTTGCGGAGCACAGCCAAATGGCCGTCCGAAGCGGCAACGTGTTGGCCCTTGCGTGCTGCCTGCTCTTCAAACAGCGGCAATTGCATCACCCGCAGGGGCTTTTTCTCCTCATATGAGGTCCGGAAATTTGTGACAAGCGCCTCAAGCATTGGATTCCGGTTATTTTCCTTTGCCCCAACGTAGTAGAAATGTTCCCTCGTTAAAATGTTGTACCTCGACCAGATCGTTTCAATAGACCGATTTGTCCTGAATTCGTTGCTATGCCAAGTGGAAAGTATGAACCTGGCTTCAGTTTCTGCAAGGAAATGGGCTAGCTGCCTTTCTTGCCTTTCATCCCAGCCGTTAAAATAATCGGTATGGCGGTCGATATAAGGAGGATCACAGTATAGAAGATCGCCGGCACTTGCTTCAGCGATGGCCCCGGAATAGTCTTGGCATCGGAATTCGTAGTCTCCTAAGGCGCAGGCGTCCGAGACAAACTTGACCTGATTGCAAATCTTTGTGACATAGGCTTGTGCAAAACGATTCGGCTTGTGACAAAACGGAACATTAAACTCCTCCTTCCGGTTAAAACGAATCATGCCGTTAAAACACCCACGGTTGAGAAACAAAAAATCCAACGGAGCGCCACGTTGGTTGAAGCGCTCCCGGACGGAGTAATAATGCTCTCCATTTGACCGCAACAATTCTGCGCCCTCTTTCTCCATGAACCTTTTTACAAGTGCGGCGGTGATTTCCCCCTTTGCGATCGCTTGGTAAAAGTTGACGAGGTGTGGGTTTGAGTCTGCAAGCAATGCCTTGCGTGGTCTCACATTGAAGGCAACGACGCCTGATCCCATAAAGGGTTCAATCCAGCGACCGTCAAAACAGGAAGGAACAATCGCCTTGATCCAGGGGACTAATTTTGTCTTGATTCCCTGGCATTTTATCGGAGGAGTGAGGATTCGATGCGTACTCATGGCTGGTTGTTCCTTGCAACAATACGTGACGGATCGCCTCCACGATATTTCACGAATTCAACAAGCGACGTGATTTTCTTTATTTTCCCATTTGGGTCTTTGATAGCAATCTTTCCAAAGTTCATCCAGTAGTCATCAAACCACTCTTCGCCAAGATTCGCGAACATCCCGTTCCCCGAAAGGATATCCTCAATGCGCTGGACGCTTCCGATGTTGGCTGTGTTTCCAGAACCGCCTTTATCGCCAGCGATTCTCCACTTTTCTGAGGCGAAAAACTGGATATTCGAGATGATAGATGTAATTGAATGGAGTTCCTCAATTGGATAATGGCGCATTTCGTCAACCGTGGCGCTATCAGCGCGCTCATAAATGATACCCAAGCAGAAATGCCCAGAATAACTTCCATAAGGAAACTGGATGTTTTTGGTGCTCGTTCGATCCGAAAAGTACTTTCCATGCGATCCAAGCGTGAGTCCGTTGCATAGCCATGGCTTATCGAGAATACGGTAGGTTGTTTTGAAATCAACAGCAAACCGAACAGTCTCATCGCTTTTCAAAACAAACGAAATATCCGGATAGTAGTTCTGGTGGTCGGCGAGAACGAGCGCGAACCCATGCTGATCGGCGAACGCAACGACTCTCGGGAAAATGTGTATTTCAAAGACCTTTGACACAATCTTCGTATCGGACGATATCGTATAAACATTTCTGAAGGCGTCAATGAATCCCTTGACTGTCCATTGTCCATCATCTGTGCTGACATGTCCCGTGAGCGTAGCAGCCAATTCTTTTAATGAGGCCGCGAATGCTTTTTTGATTCGCACGTCTGTTCCTGAGGTATATGGGCTTACCAGCGCACCATTGCGGACGCCCAGGTCAGTCCAGACCCAAACGCCACCAGCAACAACCGATGTCCGGGCTGAATCCGCCCGTCGCGCACGGCCTCGTCCAGGGCCAGGGGGATGGAGGCGGCTGATGTATTCCCATATCGTTCCAGATTCAGCACCACCTTCGACATCGGACAGGAAAGCCGCTCTGCGGTGGCCCGAATGATCCGCAAATTGGCCTGGTGCGGGATCAGCCAATCCACATCCGACACGCTCAATCCATGGGCGGAAAGTGCCTCCCGCGCCACTTCTTCCAGGTTGCGCACGGCCACCTTGAACGTTTCGTTGCCCTTCATCCGAATGGTGTTCAGACGCTCGGCCAGCACCTGTTCGGAGGGCGGCTTCGCGGAGCCCCCGCCCGGCACTTGAATCAAATCCCAGAAGCGGCCATCCGAATGCAGGTGGGAAGAGAGGATACCCGACTCCCCCTGCGATGGGCCCAGCACCACGGCGCCCGCGCCGTCGCCGAAGAGAACGCAGGTGCTCCGATCGCTCCAGTCCACCACGCGGGACATCGCCTCCGCGCCGATGACCAGCACCCGCTTGTAGGTGCCGCTCTGAATATATTGCGCGCCAACCGACAAGGCAAAGAGGAAACCGGAACAGACTGCCGACAGGTCGAACGCCGCCGAACGGGTTGCCTTCAAGCGATCCTGGACGATGCAGGCCGTCGCGGGGAAGAGCATGTCGGGCGTGGAGGTGGCCACGATGATCAAATCCACCTGATCGGAGGTCACCTGGGCCGCCGAAAGGGCCGCACGCGCCGCATGAACGGCCAGGTCCGATGTGGCCTCCTCGGACGCCGCGATCCGCCGCTCCCGAATGCCGGTCCGTTCGACGATCCAGCGGTCACTGGTCTCGACCCGTTTTTCGAGATCGGCGTTGGTCAGAATCTGTTGCGGCGCGTAGGCGCCGGTTCCGAGGATTTTGGCTCGCATCAATTTCGGCCCTGCGGGCGGCGACACGCTTCGCGCAGCCGCCGACGTTTGGTGGATTAACCTGCGTGTTCCTTCAACCCGGCCTCGATCTGCTCCTTGATGTGCCCATTGAGGCCCCGATCTGCGGCATCCCGCGCCACGCGAATGGCGTTTTTAATCGCCTTGGGCGTGGAGCGACCGTGGCAGATGACGCTTACGCCGTTGACACCCAGGAGCGGCGCACCGCCATATTCCGCGTAATCTATTTTTTTGCGAAAGCGGGCGAACGTGGGCCGAAGCAGGAGGCCGCCGAGTTTGCCCAACGTGGACGACAGAATCTCCCGTTTGAGCATCTGCACGAGGGCGTCGGCCAACCCCTCGGAAATTTTCAGTGCGACATTGCCGATGAAACCGTCGCAGACGATCACGTCCACATCCCCCCGATAGACATCCCGTCCCTCGACGTTTCCGATGAAGGGGAGCCCGCTCTCCTTGAGCATTTTGAATGCCTCGCGCGTGAGGTCGTTCCCCTTTCCCTCCTCCTCGCCGATGCTAAGCAGCCCCACCTTGGGCGTGGACATCCCCAGCATGTCCCGCGCGTAGACGTAGCCCATGACGCCGAATTGAAAGAGGTGTTCGGGTTTGCAATCCACGTTGGCCCCCACGTCAATCAGGACGGCCGTGCCGGTGAGCGTGGGCAGGAGTGTGGCGATGGCCGGACGCTCCACGCCGGAGAGGGGGCCCAGGATGAAGAGGGCCGTGGCCATGCTGGCGCCGGTATTCCCCGCACTCACCACCGCCACCGCGTCGCCCGTCTTGACCAGTTGGGTCGCAATCCAGATGGACGACTCGCGCTTCCTTCGGACGACCGAAGAAGGGGATTCGTGCATCTCCACCTGCTGCAGGGCATGAACGACCGAAATCGAAAGCCCGTTCGTGGCGTGGCGGGCAAGCGAGGCCCGGACAACCCCTTCATTGCCGACGAGCGTAATCTCGACACCCAGTTCGCGGGCCGCCATGACCGCTCCCTCGACAATGGCGTCGGGGGCATGGTCTCCCCCCATGGCGTCTAACGCGATTTTTCCCATGCCCTAGACGTGTTTGACCGCAATGGCCTCGCGGCCCTTATAGGTTCCGCAATTCAGGCAGGCATAGTGGGGCAGCTTCGGCTCACGACACTGCGGACAGGGCGTATAACTGGGGACCGATAATTTCGTGTGCGCCCTGCGCTGATCGCGTCTGGCTTTGGATGTTTTATGCTTTGGATTGGGCATGTTTCTCCTTAAGTTCTAACCATATCGTTTCGGTCTCCTTGGGACATCCACAAAGGCCGTGATTCAAATTTTCTCCACAACGGGGACAGAGTCCGAGACAATCTTCCCGACACCGAGGATAGGCGGAGAGGGAGAGATGTATCTGACCGGCCACCAGTTCGTGAATCTCGATCGCATCCCCCGAATAGAAATGAATATCCAGGTCCTCTTCCGACAACGCCTGGTGCGATTCCGACGGAGACGCCGACGCAGGAACGCAGTGGACCGAGAAATCCGTACAAACCGCCTCCGGAAAGGCGGTCAGACACCGAGCGCACGTTTCGGTGACCCGTGCGCGCACCGACAGGTGGAGTAAAATCTCCTTTCCAGGATGTCGGCTTGCGTCCAATCGGATATGGACGGGCTCCGAAAGCGTTAAACCGTCCGGGCGAAAATCGTCGGGCGACGCATCGCACGACAACACCAATCCCGTCGCCGGAATATCTTGAATGCGCAGCGCCTTCATTACAAGCATATCCCGCAAACAGGCCATTATAGGAAATGGCCTCGGCGGGATCAAGCCGCCGCATTTTCCCCCCTTTCAATTCTGACGCAACTCGGCATCATCCCAAATCACCCCTTTCCGTCTCGTATGTATTGAACGAGTACAAACCGTTGACTTAAACCGGAGCGCCTCTATAGAATGCGGACGATGTTGGCGTGGATGTGGAGCCAGAGAAAATGCCAGAGAAAATGACAGACAGACGAGGGCTGGCGCGGCAGATTACCAAGGCGATCATTCCGGCGGCGGGCTTCGGAACGCGGTTTTTGCCCGCAACCAAGGCCTCTCCCAAGGAAATGCTCCCCCTGGTGGACAAACCGCTGATCCAATATGTAGTGGAAGAGGCGGTCGCTGCGGGGATTCGTCACATCATTATTGTAACGGGTCGGGGGAAGCGGGCCATTGAAGACCATTTTGACACCGCTTTCGAATTGGAAGCGTCGCTTGCGGCGCGGGGCAAGGAGGAACTGCTTCGGATCGTGCGGCATGTTTCGGACATGGCCGATTTTTGCTATGTCCGTCAGGACCAGCCTCGTGGGTTGGGTCACGCCATCCTCTGTGCGCGGCACCTCATCCAGAAAGAACCGTTCGCCGTCTTATTGGGAGATGACATTCTGGAACCCCCTGCACTTCAACAGATGGTCCATGCTTACCAACAAAACCCGGGTTCTTCAGCGCCCATTATTGGCGTTCAGCGCATCGCGAAATCGGAAGTACGCCAGTATGGGATTATCGATCCTGGGCCCCCTTTGGAAGGCGGGCTTTGGCAGATCAAAGACCTGGTCGAAAAGCCGGAACCGGAAGAGGCCCCCTCCGACTTGGGGATCATCGGCCGATACATTCTGACTGCCGATATTTTCGATTTTCTCGAAAAAGCACCGCCTGGGAAAAACGGTGAGATACAGCTTACCGACGCCCTGCGCGCATTCGGGCGTGTTCATCCGATGCGCGCCTTTCCGATCCAGGGAGACCGCTTCGATGCGGGAGACAAGCTGGGCTTCCTGAAGGCGAACGTTGAAATGGGGCTTCGACATCCTGAACTGGGGCCCGATTTCCGCGCCTATCTAAAAGGCATGTCTCTCTAACTAAACAGACCCACTTCATCAAGACCTTCGGCCTTTTCACTGGCATATTTCTCATACAACGGACACCAGCAAATATGGAAACAACGGCGCAATCCCAACCCCAATCTCAACCCATTGACATCCCCAATACCCTTCCCCTCCTGCCGATCCGGGACATCGTGGTCTTTCCGCACATGGTGGTCCCCCTCTTTGTCGGACGCGACAACTCCGTCCGGGCCATCGAGGCCTCGCTCACAACCCATAAAATGGTGCTGCTCGTCGCCCAGAAAACGATGGATGTGGAAGCACCGCAACCCGAAGAGATCCATGCCGTCGGCACGGTGGGCACCATCATGCGGATGATCAAAGTCCCCGATGGACGGGTCAAGGTCCTCATTCAGGGGATCGCGCGCGCCAGGATCGAGGCTTTCACGCAGACCCTCCCCTTTTACCAGGTTACGATCCAGAGATTGGAATCCCCTGCATCCGTGGCCATCTCCCCGGAAGTGGAGGCGCTGACGCGCGCCGTTCGGGAGCAGGTGGAGAAGGTTGTCGAGTTCGGAAAATTCCCCGTGCCGGAGCTCCTGGCGGTCATCCAGAACCTGGAAGACCCCGGCCGTCTGGCCGACATGATCGTCTCGAACCTGGGATGCAAGGTAGACGCGGCGCAGGCCATCCTGGAAATGGAAGCGCCCGCCGAGCGACTTCGGATGGTGCAGATCCTCCTCTCCAAAGAGATGGAGGTCCTGTCCATGCAACATAAGATTCATACCGAGGCCCGGGGGGAAATGGATCGCACGCAGCGGGATTACTATCTGCGGGAACAGCTCAAGGCGATCCAGAAAGAGTTGGGGGAAGAGGATGTCCGGAGCAGCGACATCCAGCGGTTCCGGACCCAGATCGAGGCGGCCAAGATGCCGGAAAAGGTGGCCAAAGAGGCGGAGCGACAGGTCAAACGCCTGGAACGGATGCATCCGGAATCCGCAGAGACCGCCACCGTTTCCACCTACTTAGAATGGTTGGTAGACCTCCCTTGGAGCAAATCCACAAAAGACAGCATTGACCTCTTTGTGGCCCAGAAGGTGCTCAACGAAGACCACTACGGCATGGAGAAGGTCAAGGAACGCATCCTGGAATATCTGGCGGTCCTGAAAATGAAGCGGCAGAAAAAGAAGGAGCGGATGAAAGGGCCGATTCTTTGTTTTGTCGGGCCACCGGGGGTGGGAAAGACCTCCATGGGGAGGTCTATCGCACGGGCCATCGGACGGGAATTCGTGCGGGTTTCCCTGGGGGGGATTCGGGACGAGGCAGAAATCCGTGGACACCGTCGCACCTATATCGGCGCGCTGCCGGGCAAGATCATTCAGGGGATCAAACAGGCTGGGGCGAACAATCCCGTCTTCATGCTGGATGAAATCGACAAGGTCGGTACCGACTTCCGGGGCGATCCCTCTTCGGCGCTTTTGGAGGTCCTGGACCCGGAGCAGAACGCCACCTTCTCGGATCACTACCTGGGGGTGCCGTTCGATCTGTCCAACGTCATGTTCATCACCACCGCAAATCAGATGGATACGATCATTTCGCCGCTGCGGGATCGGATGGAGGTCATCGAGCTGTCCGGCTATACCCCCGAAGAAAAGGTGAGTATCGCCCGAAATTTCCTCATCCCTCGCCAGGTGACGGAGCATGGCGTGCCATCCGATGCCGTGCACCTGTCCACTGCCGCGCTCCATCGCATCATCATGCAGTATACGTGGGAAGCGGGGGTGCGAAACCTGGAGCGCGAGATTGCGCACGTGCTCAGGAAAGTGGCGCGACAGATGGCAGAGGGGAAGAACAAACGATACGCCGTATCAGCTTCGGCCGTTCCGCGTTATCTGGGCGTTCCAAAGTTTCTGCCGGAAGTCCGCTCCGAACAGGACGAAATCGGGGTGGCCACCGGGCTCGCCTGGACGGCCAACGGCGGCGACATGATGCGGATCGAAGCCACCGTCATGAAAGGGAAAGGAACGCTGATTCTCACGGGTCAGTTGGGAGACGTGATGAAGGAATCGGCCAACGCGGCCCTCTCCTACGTCCGATCCCAGGAAAAGGAGATGGGAATCGGTAGCGATCTCTTCACCAAAAACGACATCCATATTCACGTTCCGGCCGGTGCCATCCCAAAAGATGGGCCTTCGGCGGGGGTTACGATGGCGGCGGCCATCGCCTCCATGTTAACGCGGAGACCACTGCGCCACGATGTGGCGATGACCGGCGAAGTAACCTTGCGCGGACGGGTGCTCCCGATCGGAGGACTGAAGGAAAAAATCCTGGCGGCGAAGCGGGGTTTTATGACGCAGATTGTCATTCCAAAACGGAATGAAAAAGACCTGAAGGAAATCTCGCCGCAAATACTCCGGGGGATTCAGATCGTCTTTGCCGACCGAATGGACGAAGTGTTCGACGCGGTGTTTCGGAAAAAATCGGCCCGCAATGGGAAAAAGCCCCGGGGAAACGGGCGCAAGATCGCGCGATGAGGGAACGGGGCCTCATCGGCGAGACCGGCCTGATCCGAAAAATCCAGCGGATCATGCCGAAACCATCGTCACGAACCGTGATTGGCATCGGTGACGACGCCGCCGCAATCCAGCCCACGCCAGGGACTCACCTGTTAATCACCACCGACAGCCTTGTTGAGCAAGTCCATTTCGATCTGGCCTTTTCCAATTACTTCCAACTGGGCAGAAAGGCCTTGGCGGTCAATCTCAGCGACATCGCGGCCATGGGGGGAACACCGCGCGCCTTCCTGGTCTCACTCGGTCTGACCGAAAGACAAAGTACCCAAAACGTTATGCAGCTTTACCGGGGCATGCGGAAAGAGGGCGAATCGCTCGATTTGGTCGGCGGCAATATTACCTGTTCCACCGGCCCATTCTCAATCGGGATCACCCTGCTGGGAGAAGCCGCGCCAAAAGAGATCGTGACCCGCAGCGGCGCAAAAATCGGAGATGCCCTCTATGTCACGGGCACCCTGGGAGATGCGGCTGCCGGATTGGAACTTTTGAAGTCGGGTGAGGACGCCTCCGGATTTCGGAGGCTCATCCAGCGTTATCAAGTCCCCTCCCCGCGCGTTCGAGAGGGCCGTCTCCTGACCGGCATCGCATCGGCCATGATAGACCTGTCGGATGGACTCTCGTCCGATTTGCACCGGCTGGCCGCACAAAGTGGCGTGGGGGCGGCGCTGGACTTGTCACGGGTTCCCACCTCCGATGCACTCAAGCGATATGCTTTACAAGCGGGAACCGACCCGATAGAGTATATGCTGCATGGCGGGGAGGATTATGAACTTCTCTTTTCCGTTCCAGAAAAAAAGGTGTCCCGTCTTGAGCGACTGATCCGGGAGGCGCGCCTGCATGCAACGCGTGTCGGCACAGTCGTTCATAAACGACTCGGAATCACCGGAAAAGGCACGGGTGGCAAGCGTCAGATCATCCGACCCGGTGGGTATGACCACCTGAAAGTATTCCCCACAGGCATTCCAGCCACGCAAGAATCTGCATGTTAAAAGAGAAGCTACGGTCGGTTCTGGGTGCGCGTGAGGCACCGCATCGGACGGCGATGGCCTTTGCGGTGGGTGTTTTCATTGCTTTCTCCCCCCTTCTGGGTCTGCACACGGTGTTGGCGGTGCTGCTGGCCTGGGGTTTTCGTTTGAACAAGGTCGCGCTTTTCTTCGGCGCATTTCTGAACAACCCCTGGACATTCGCTCCCATCACCGCCACCTCCATCTGGGTGGGTAGTGAGATTTGCTGTCAGACAGTGGAGATACCGCCGATCTCATGGGAGACATTCACCTTTCAGCACATGAAAGACCATCTGGCCTACCCCTTTGTCCTGGGATCCCTTCTGATCGGCATCCTGGCCTCCATCCTGGCCTATTTTTGTATGTATGGGGCAATCGTAAGATACCGACGGAGACAGGGTGCGCTTGGCATCTCCCCAATAACAGTCCCTGACGGTCCCTCCGCATAAACATGCAGCAGACGTTCGACCAGCTACGTGCCTCGCTGCTCTATTGCGATCGGTGTGGCCGCGCCATGCAGGTTTCGGAGCGCCTGCTTCTGGTGCTGCCAAACGGAGAACTGTACGACTACCGCTGCAAGGGTTGTGGGAATTCGGTCGGACAGAAGACCCAACGCGATCATGCCTCGATCATCCGTCCGTGACAAACTCCGATTTTTGACAAGAAAACGACGGACATGCTATATGGATGCGGCGCTTCGCCGTGTCGGAGAGAAACAAAAAAATGAGTGCGACGAACGAGCAGCAGACCCTGCGTGAAGGACAAGAGACGGAGCCGGCGCTCAGTCTCGGTGCCCTGATCGAGAAGAAGCTCTGTGACTTTATAAAAAAAAGCAAAAATGGAAAAAACCTGTATCACCTGTTGTTACCGGCTTTTGAAAAACCGCTTATCCATTTGGTGTTGCGTGAGTCCGACTGGAACCAGATTCGAGCGGCCCAGATGCTGGGGATACACCGCAACACGCTCCGAAAAAAAATAAAAGAGCTGAAGATCGCTCCGGAAGAATAACAAACTGGAGATGACCCTATGGGAGGAAAGATAAAGCATGTCGCGTGTGATTAAGAAAAGAAGAAAGAAAATGCGTAAGCACAAAGACAAGAAGTTGCGGAGAAGAATGCGGCACAAGAAATAGTCCGGTGCTCTGTAAGCGTTGGCGGCGTACCCAAGTGGCTAAGGGAGCAGTCTGCAAAACTGCGATGCAGCGGTTCGAATCCGCTCGCCGCCTCCACCCTTCATCCAGTCCCGTGAGCCGTTGTTTAATGATGCCAATGTGTATCAACACTCGTTTTCTGCCAATCTAACCTGGTCCGTATGGCAAAATTCGGGGTCGAAAACTATGACGACTATTGGAAAGTGCGCAAGCATCAGGGGCGTACCGGGTTCAGTTCTGTGCATGGGAAAATTGTAGAGACGATCCAGGAATATGTTGTCGGCGGTGGCAAGATACTTGAGTGCGGAGTCGGACCGGCACAATCCTACCGGTCACTGGCGAAGCAGTATGAGATGTATGGCGTGGAGCTTTCCACCGAGGCGATTTCCATGTATGACTTTGATGTTAGCCGAATCAAGCAGGCGAATCTGAACGATGGAATTCCCGACTTCGGTGTGAAATTCGATGGGATTATTGCCAGCATGATCATCCATCACCTGCGGGACCCTCTGAGTTTTCTGAACGATGTGAAGCAACACCTCACGCCTCAAGGGCTTTTTTTGGCCGTGCATCCCAATATCAGTTATTACAAGCATCGTCTAAATTTTCTCCTCCACGGAGCTTTTCCAGCGATCAGTTCGGCCCACGTTGTCTTTTTGCCACCCCATGAATTGCGCGCGCTGCTTACCTCCGCAGGCTTTGCCATCCTCAAGATCACCTCACCCAAACGCACGCTCCGGGCGCGGTTTTGGCCGCAACTTTACTCGCAGGACTTATTCTACGTCTGCCGCCTACGATAGAACGGCCGTCTTCGATAATGACCGCCCAGCTCCCGCCTTTATCCTCTGCCAAAGGCTCCAACCTCCTGTTGCGAACCAGCTCCGGTGGCCGGGATTTGATTGTTAAAGTCTATCGTCCGAAGCCGCGCACACTCAAGTTCTACAAATACCGCGCTTTGTCACTGTTCGGACTGACAATCCCCGTCGAGTATCGTACTGAGGCACAGCGTAAAGACTTCGAGAAGATGGTGTATCGGCGCTGGCAAGCGTGCGGATATCGCGTGCCTCAGCTTCACGAGGTGCCGGAATTAAGCGCGCGGGTTGGCGTCGGGACCGTTCACATTATTATCGAGTACATTTCGGGTCCGACCCTGGAGGTCTTCCTGGGAGACACCGGCCGGCCCAGCACGGAGAAGCTCGAAGTCCTTGACAAACTTTTTCAAGAAAGCCGCCAACGTCATGAACGATGCTTTAAGGACCAGGACTACCGCCTGGTCCATTTCGATTCCAACTTGCGCAACATTATTGTGCGCGACGGCACCTTGGTCAGGTTTGATTTTGAGATGGGTCGATCAAGGGAACCGCTGGTCAGGTCCGTTGCGCGCGAAATTCAGAAGATCGCAGTCGAAGCGGCCAATCTACTCGGCCGGAGTGTTTTGGATCGTATCGCGGCCACTATTTCGCACGCGTATCATGGCACCGGGGTTACAACGAGCATGATTGACGATGCCTTCACGCACGGCAGAAGGTCCGGGGCCGGCGATAGTCATCCCGGATCACGCGTCACTCGCTTCGATCTGGCAGGGGCACTCGAACGTTCCGGGGAGAGACCCTGAACACGCTTTCAAAACGACAGAATAAGGGAACGGTGGTGCAATGCAAGTCGTTCGCGAAGGGGTATCTCGATAAGACGCGCGGGGCGGCGATCGAATAATGACCGCCCTCGCATCAGCGCCAGCGGTGGGATTCGACGACGCGGTGGGTGAGGAAGAGGCCAAAGAGGGTCAACGAAATAAAGTAGGCCAAATCCGCAGTGTCAATCAGGCCCTTCATGAAATTGTCCAAGTGATCAATCAACGAGAAATAGCCCGCCAGAGACGCCCCCCCCTCCTGCGAAGCGGCGCCGGTCAACCACAGACCGATTAAAATTCCAAATCCCAGCACCGCCGAGACGATCTGGTTTTCCGTCAGCGACGACGCAAAAAGCCCCATCGAGATAAAAAGCCCGCCCATCAGGATCAGGCCCAGGTAGCTTGCCGCCAGCGGTTTCCAGTCCACCTCCGTGAAGAATGACATGAGGATCGGGAAATGGAGGCTTGCGATCAGGAGCGCAAGATAGATCGCTCCCGCCGCCAGGAATTTTCCCAGGATAATCTCCGTCAGGCGGAGTGGGGAGGTCAGCAACAGTTCAAGGGTCCGGCTTTTTTTCTCTTCAGAGAAAAGGCGCATGGTCAGGATCGGGATAATAAACAGCAGGATCACCCCCATATTCAGAAA
>CAZOFZ010000045.1:0-13047 GCA_964579175.1 uncultured Nitrospirota bacterium
AGACCCCGCATCTCCGCATCGTCTTCCGCCACTAAAATGCTACCCTTGTGCACACCCCCCCCTTGCCCCCCCTTAAAAATAAGGGGGGGGATTACGAACCCGCCCCTTCATGTCTTGTCCCCTTGCAGAGGCGGAGTCAATTCGCATAAACGACACTATGGGATTACGAACCCGCCCCCTTCATGTTTTGTCCCCTTGCAGAGGCGGGGTCAATCCGCATAAACGACACCATGGGATTACGAACCCACCCCCTTCATGTTTTGTCCCCTTGCAAAGGCGGAGTCAATCCGCATAAACGACACCATGGGATTACGAACCCGCTCCCTTCATATTTTGTTCCCCCCCTTTCCGTCTTAAAGGGGGGGCAGGGGGGGGTTACGCGAGCCCCTCTCGCTGGAGAAAGGCGGCCACCTCTTGCTGCATGGCCGAGAGCCGCGACGCCTGATCGGCCTCGAACCGCAGGACCAACGCGGGCTGCGTGTTGGAGGCCCGAATCAGCCCCCAGCCCCCATCGCACAACATCCGAATGCCGTCAATGTCGATCGTCTTGTACTTTGTCGAGAAATGGGCGCGACACCGTTCGACCACCTCGAATTTTCGGGCATCGGGGCACTCCACCCGGATTTCCGGCGTCGTATGGCGTTTGGGCAGGCGGGCAAAGTAGGACGAAAGGGGGCGGTCCTCGCCCGCCAGGATTTCCATCAGGCGGCATGCCGCGTAGACGGCATCGTCATAGCCGAAATAGCGATCCGCAAAGAAAAGGTGTCCGCTCATCTCGCCGGCCAGCAGGGCGCCCGTCTCTTTCATCTTGGCCTTGATGAGGGAGTGGCCGGCCTTCCACATCACGGCGCGCCCCCCCAGACGGGTCACTTCATCGTACAAGACCTGGGAGGCCTTGACCTCGGATATAATCGCCGCCCCCGGGTGTGCCGCCAGGATTTTCTCCGCAAAAAGGAGGGTCAGGGAATCGCCCCAGACGATGTCGCCCCGCTCATCCACGGCCCCGATCCGGTCGCCGTCCCCGTCGAATGCAATCCCCACGTCCGCCCTGCATCTTTTCACCTCCGCAATCAGGTCGCTTAAATTTTCGGGCACCGTCGGATCGGGGTGATGATTGGGGAAGCGCCCATCCGGCTCGCAGTAAAGCGGGATGACCTCGCAGCCCAGCGCCTCTAAAATTTGCGGCGCGATCAACGCCGCAGCGCCATTGCCGCAGTCCACGACCACCCGCTTGTCGCGTCGAAACCGCCCAAAGTGCCCCACAAAGAACTGGAGATAGTCCGACAGAAAGTCGTCGTGGAAGCTCAAGCTGCCGCTCCCCTGAATGGCGTCATCCTGCTGGATCAGGGTCTGAATCTGCTGGATTTGTGGGCCAAAGAGCGTCGTTTTTCCCTGACACAGCTTGAATCCGTTGAACGCGGAGGGGTTGTGGCTGGCGGTAATCATGACCCCCCCGTCCACATCCAGATGGAACTGGGAAAAGTAGAGGGCCGGCGTATGACAGAGGCCAATGTCCACGACGTTCATGCCGGTTCCGAGCAGGCCCGTCAGGAGCGCCTCCCGCAGGGAAGGGCTGCTAAGGCGCATGTCGTAGCCCATCGCAATCGTCCTCCCGCCCATCCGCCCAATCCGGGTTCCAAAGGCCCGGCCAATCTGACCTGCGATCTTCTCCGTCAAGTCCGTACCGTACACCCCCCGAATGTCATATTCTCTGAAAATGGACACGACCTATCCTCCAAACCAATGTAAGAGTGTCTCCACCCCTTTTTTCCCGAAGACCAGGAGAAACGCAACGTAGGAGACGGCGGCGGCGGCCACCAGATAGCCGCAGAAAATCGCGGCACCATCCTCCTCCATCATCCCTGCGGCAACCAGGACGATTCCGAGCGCCGGCAGACCGTTTGCCAGCGGAATGGGGAGGGGGAGCACCAGGAGCAGCGCGCAGACGGTGATGATCAGGCCGTTGAGCACGGAAAACGAGGCCCATTGCGTAAAGAATCGAAGTCGGGGATGAAGCAGCTTTTCCATAAATCCCGTGACTTTCAAACAGGCCGCAACCGCCTTCTCAAGAACCGCGTACGGAATCCGCTTGTCCAGGAGTCTGGCGGGGAGCCAGGGACGTTTGCGCAGGGCAATCCGTCCCCCGAAGAAGGCCAGGACGACACCGAACGGGAGCGACAGGCCCGGGAGCGGAATCGGCGTGCAGAACGGAAAGGCCAGCAGGATGACGATGACATCGAATCCTCGCCCGTGGAGGATCTGGATCATCTGCCGGAGGGTGATGGCATCTCCGGCCGCGCGATCCAGAATTTTCCGCAGATCGTCGGACAGGCGCGTTGGGGGGGGGCGTTGTGTGCGATGGATCACGGTGTCCGCGTGCTGGAACGGCCCTTTCTGCGGCCCTTCTTGCGTCAGAAGTAAGGAACACTACCACCGCGTCGCCGGGGAATCAAGCGGACGAACCCCGGTGCGTTGTGAATGGGGGGGGGACTCCCCTATAATCGCGTGCATTGTGCCGATGATACGCCGATGATATGCAGACGATCTTCTTCCTGTTATACCAGCTGCTGACGGTGCTGATCCTGCCGCCGTTTCTGTTTTTTTTGGGCCTGCGGCTGGGTCTGCATCCGGAGTATCGCGCCGATTTTCCGCAACGGTTAGGTCTCTATCCGCGCGCCGTGCGGGAGGCCGTTCGGGGAAAGCGGGTCCTCTGGGTCCATGCCGTTTCCGTGGGCGAGGCCCTTTCGGCCTCCCTGTTTGTGCAGGCCCTCCGACGGCAATATCCACGGGCCGTCCTGGTCTTCTCCAGCGGCACCCCCACGGGACGGGCCGCCGCGCAGCAACATCTGAAAAAAGAGGTGGATCTCTTCCTCTACTTCCCCCTCGATTTCTGGGTCTCTGTCCGGTGGGCCATCGGCCAAATCCGTCCCAGCCTCTTTATTTTTCTGGAAACGGAGCTTTGGCCCAATTTCCTGCGCACGCTTCGGGTGCGGAAGATACCAACCATTCTGGTCAACGGACGGCTCTCCGATCGGAGCGTTCGGCGCTATCGCGCGGCCCGGTTTTTCTTCTCCTCCGTGCTGAACGACGTTTCGCTCTGTTTAATGCAGACGGAGGCCGACGCCGATGCAATCCGCGCCCTTGGGGCGCCGCGTGTCCAATGCACGGGCAATATGAAATATGACCAGGCGATGGCGCACGCCCCCGTGGATGCGCCCCGGCTGCGCGCCGCGTTGCGACTCGCGGAGGGGGAACGGCTGATGATGGCCGCCAGCCTGCACGAGGGAGAAGATGAGGCGGTGCTTTTGGCCTATCGTATCCTGCGCGATACCACGGCGCTCCCGATTGTGCTGCTGATGGCCCCCCGGCATCTTACGAGGCTCCCGCAGGTGGAACGGGCCGTGGCGGCGGCAGGACTACGCGCCATTCGCAAACAAGCGCTCGTTCAACGCGAGGAGGACGCGGTGATTCTGCTGGACACCCTGGGGGAGATGTCCGGGTTCTACGCGATTGCCGATTGGGTCTTCGTCGGGGGGAGTCTGGTACCGGTCGGGGGACACAATGTGCTGGAGGCGGCCGCATTTAAAAAACCGCTCTTCTTCGGTCCGCATATGTCCAACTTTCGTGAGATCGCGGATCAAATGAAAAAATCCGGGGGGGGGACGGAGGTGGCCGACGGAAAAGCACTGGGGTGTGAGATGGCGCGACTCCTTGCGCATCCCACCGAATATGCGGAACGGGGCGACCGCGCCTATCGAGTTGTCCTGGCCCATCAGGGGGCGGTCGCGCGGAATCTCTCGGAGATCGCCCCCTGGATGCCGGCGGCGCCGGCCACACCGGTGGGGTTGGGAGAACAGGCCTTGTCGTGGCGATGGAGACGACGGGGGGGTCTTGCGGAAATCGCCCTCCTGCCGCTGACGGGACTTTCGATGATTTACGGCGCGCTCTGCCGTTTGCGGGTGGGACTTTATCGCCGGGGGCTGATCGCAACGCGGCGGGTGGATTGCCCCGTCATCAGCGTTGGGAACCTGACGGTGGGTGGCACCGGCAAGACGCCGCTGGTCATCTTTCTGGCGGAACAGTATCGGCAGCGGGGATATGCCGTCGGCATCGTCAGTCGGGGCTATGGCGGAAATTATTCGACACCGGCCCGTCTGGTTTCGGACGGGGACACTGCGGCGGAGGTGGGGGATGAACCCTGTCTCATGGCGCGGCGACTGCCGAACGTCCCGATCGTGGTGGCGAAATCGCGATATGAAGGATGCCAACTGTTACGTTCCAAATTCAAGCCGGACCTGATTCTGCTGGACGACGGATTTCAGCACCTCTCCCTCCACCGCGACCTGAATCTCCTGCTCATAGATGCCACAAATCCGTTTGGAAATGGCGCACTGCTGCCGCGCGGGCCGCTCCGGGAACCGCTCCCCCAGATGAAACGGGCCGACGTCATCATCCTGACCCGCCATGAGGCGGGCGCCCCGCCCCCCCCGGTGCTGCAGGGCGTGTGCGACAAGATTCCTATGTTACGTTGTCGGTTTGTCCCCACCGCCCTGATCCACCTGACAACGGGGGTCGTCCATCCGCTGACCCTGCTGACCGAGCGGCCCGTTTTGGCATTCTGCGGGATCGGGAATCCGGCCGCCTTCAGCGCGCTTTTGACCCGGGCCGGGGCAGACATCGTCGAGATGATCGGCTTCCGGGACCATCACCCCTACACGCTATCCGACCTACGGGAAATTGAACGGCGCGCCGGAGCCGGCCTGCGGATCGTGACCACCGAGAAGGATGGGGTCAAAATCCAGCCGCTGCTTTCAGGGGGGCTTGCGTCCCCCCCGGAACCCCTTCAAACCACGAAAAACATGGCCGATGTCGGGGGGCCCTTTGCGCTCCGGATGGAGACCCTGTTCCATGAAGCACCGGATCAGTGGGAGCCGCTACTCCTTCGAAAGGAGTGGGGCCATGCCTGACATAAACGGCCGTTCCCCGCACCCTAACCGTCCAGGGGGAGGGGGAAGCCCGGCATATTTGATGCAGTTCTGGGCGATCTGTGGCCTGATGGGCATCTTTCGGAGGCTCTCCCTGCGCCAGGCCGTCCGGCTGGGCGCCACGCTGGGCCGTCTTTTCTATTGGGTGGATCGGCGCCACCGGAAAGTGGCCCATGCAAACCTTCGACTGGCCCTGGGGGCGGACACGGACGACGCCTTGCTTCGGAAAATTGCCGTCGGTGTCTTCATGAACCTGGGTCGCGCCGTGGCCGAAATTGCGCGCGCCCCGGTCATGTCCGATGCGCAACTTTTGGAGGCCATGGAGTTTGAGGGTCTTGCACATTACCGCAAGGCCCTGGCATTGGGACGGGGGGTCATCACCTTAACGGGCCATTTCGGTAATTGGGAGTGGCTGGCAACGGGGCTGGCCTTAAACGGCCATCCGGTCCATGTCGTGGCCCGTCCGCTGGATAATCCGCACCTGGATCGTCTGGTCTGTGGGTGGCGGGAGCGGGGGGGCAACCGCGTTTTGAATAAACATACCGCCTCGGCCGAGATCATTCGGCTCCTGCGGCAGGGAGAGGGGGTCGGTTTCCTGCTGGACCAAAACACGCGGCGGGAAGATGCCGTCTTCGTGGATTATTTTGGCACGCCCGCAGCCACAAACAAGGGGCTGGCCATCATCGCCCTCCGTACCGGGGCGCCCGTGCTGCCGATCTTTTTCATCCGGGAGGGGGAGCGGCGGCGCGTGGTCATCGAACCGCCGCTGACCCTGGGGCGCACCGGCATCCTGCAGGCGGATATTCTCAACGTGACCGCCCTGTTCACCCAAAAAATAGAATCGTATGTGCGACGCTATCCAGACCACTGGACCTGGATCCATCGCCGATGGAAGACCCGACCTCCGGAAGAGGGGAAGCGGTAAAAGAAAGCCCGGATGGCGTTCGCGCCACCCGGGCAACGGTTGGATCCGGTGGGATATAGAATAAGATTAGTTGTTTTGGGCCCCCTCTGCGATCCATTGACGGATGACGTCAATTGTCTCCTGGTCCAAGGGGGCCTTATTCTGGGGCATTGGGTCTCCCGTAAACGACGGATTGGTCGCCTCCAGTTTTGAGATCAGCCAACTGTTGTCAGGATCGCCCTGAGCCACGCGGAGTCCACAGGACTCGTTCCCAGATGCGCCACACCGTGGCAGCACCGTACTCTGAATGCCAACAAGGCTCTCAAAGGACGCACTCGCCGACGACAAATCCAGCGGGACCCCCCCTCCAGAACCTGTTTCGATGTAAGCCGTTCCTCCTGGCTCATGGCAGCCACTCGCGCACGTTGGAGTAAACACCTTCTCCTGAATACTGGAAAGTGTGGCGGGGAACGGAAGGTCATCCGATGCACCCGTCACGTCATCGAGATAGTCCGGCGTGCCATCGCCATCGCTGTCGGTCTCAGTGTCGATCAGGCCCTCAACGACATCGGTGATCCCGTCGCCATCGCTGTCGGTCTCGGTGTCGATCACCTCCTCAACGACATCAGCGATCCCGTCGCCATCGGAATCGCGCTTGAGAGAATCGCCGCAGCTGACCACGAGCAGACCCATCACAAGCAGCAGTGCCACCCCTTGGAACAGGCCCAAGGCTCCACCCGCATACCGTTTCCGTATCACACCCCATATCCCTTGCGTGTTCACACCCCTACCATTATACGTGTCTCACAACAGAGCTGATTTCTTAAACAACTCCCCTCACCCCTCTTTGAAGAAAAGAGGGGGAAACCCCTCGCGAGAGCCACGCCACTCCCCGGTACCAAAGGGGATGTCGGGAGGGGGTTCCCATGATCCCCTATTTTATAGACAACCCGAAAGGTTGGACAAGTGGGATGCCGGTAAGTTTAGTTGTTTTGGGCCCCCTCTGCGATCCATTGACGGATGACGTCAATTGTCTCCTGGTCCAAGGGGGCCTTATTCTGGGGCATTGGGTCTCCCGTAAACGACGGATTGGTCGCCTCCAGTTTTGAGATCAGCCAACTGTTGTCAGGATCGCCCTGAGCCACGCGGAGTCCACAGGACTCGTTCCCAGATGCGCCACACCGTGGCAGCACCGTACTCTGAATGCCAACAAGGCTCTCAAAGGACGCACTCGCCGACGACAAATCCAGCGGGACCCCCCCTCCAGAACCTGTTTCGATGTACGCCGTTCCTCCCGGTTCGTGGCAGCCCGGCGCACACGTTGGGGTAAACACCTTCTCCTGGATACTGGAAAGTGTGGCGGGGAACGGAAGGTCATCCGTCGTATCTCCCCCCCCACCTCCGCCCCCGCCACATCCGGAGACGACCACAGCCAACACAACCCACAGAACTTTTCGCATCGCGCCTCCTCTATAAGGATTTCACTACGAAGACAGAACCGGATTGACAACTCCCCCTACCCCCTCTTTGAATAAAGAGGGGGTAACCAGACAAAGAAGGGGAAACCCCTCGCAGGAGCCGTGCACATCCCCTTTACCCGCACTCCTCCCCTTTAATCAAAGGGGAGGTCGGGAGGGGTTGGTTTTGTGGAAGGGGCTCTCCATGATCCTTATTTATAGACAACCTGAATGCGATGATTCAGGGAATCCGCGATGTATAAGTCGCCATCGCTGTTGAGCTCAATGCCATAGGGTGAGTTGAGCAGCCCCAGATTTGCAGGCCCTCCATCCCCTGTCGAACCGGCGGTGCCACACCGCCCGGCATAGGTTGTGATGATGCCGGTTGTACTGATCTTCCGGATACAATGATTTTCCGTATCGGCAACGTAGATCGTACCATCCGGAGCCACTTCCACGTCTCGTGGTCCATTCAATTGCGCTGCCGTGGCGGCCCCATTGTCACCTGAAGCACCGGCCACACCCGTCCCCGCGATGGTGCTGATGATCTCTTCCGCAGCGTCCCCGTCCCCGATAATGCCGTCGCTCCCCGGAACCACCTTTCGGATCACGTTATTCGCGGTATCGGCAATGTAGAGGTTGCCATCTGCTCCAAGGTCCATCTTACCCTGGGGATCGGTCCCCTGCCCAAGCTCGGTCTGGAGCTTTCCCTCAGTGGCGGGCACATTGTCAATGTATCCCTGTCCATCTTCACAGCCGAACCCAACGAGCTCCACGGTTGCAGTAGCCGGGTTATCTTCTGACAGGGGATCACAATCCCCGACCACGGTCTTGACCATGCCATCGGCAGCGCCGATCCTTCGGATGACCTGATTGGCCTGGTCCGAGACAAAGAGGTTTCCATTTCGGTCGAACGCCACGCTGCTCGGAAGATCGAATGCCACCAAGTGGTCCGGGAGGCTGTCTGCGTCGGCACCGTCAGCCCCTGTGCATGGGCCGCCATTTCCATTGAACCGCCGGGTCGTATCTCCACAGATGTTTTCAACAACACCGCGGACGAAGTCCAACCGCTTGATGCGGGAATTGTGCCAGGCCGACACAACCATCCGCCCCTGCGCATCAAACTTGGCGTCCGTCATGTGATTGAACTCGGCAAAAATCGTGGGGCAGGTACCATCCGAGTTCAGAAGCGATGTATTGGCTGAATCGGTGACACGCCGACAGCCATCCCCTTCGAAACCGGTTCCGGCAACGAAGGACACGGTCGCACCGTCCGCACTGAGGGCACGCATCTTGTGCCCATTCCAGTCCATGATATACAGACGGCCGTCGCCAGGATTGAACGCCATGTCAACGGGCGTATCAAACTTGGCGTCCAGTGCGGCGATCGGTGCATCGAATATGTCATTTCCGTCTACATCCGGGTCATTGGTGGCCTTTTGACCCGTTCCAGCGACGGTACCGATGGTCCCAGGAGCACCCACCACATCATCCGAATCGTCTCCTTTGTCGTCGCCACCCCCGCCGCCACCCCCGCCGCAGCTGACCACGAGCAGACCCATCACAAGCAGCAGTGCCACCCCCTGGAACAGGCCCAGGACTCCACCCGCATACCGTCTCCGTATCGCACCCCATATCCCTTGCATGTTCACACCCTCCTGTTTCATAAGTGCCCCATTATCGTGTTGATTTCTTGAAGATAACTCCCCTAGCCCCTCTTTAGATAAAAAGGGGGAAACCAGATCAAGAGGGAAAACCCCTCGCGGGAGCCGTGCTCCTCCCCTTTACCAAAGGGGAGGTTGGGAGGGGTTTGAATCCCCCCCTCCATGCTTCTTCGCTATTTCGCAACAATACGGATGCGATTGTTGAATGTGTCTACAATATACAGATTGCCCGATGGATCGAAGGCAATCCCGTACGGCGATCTCAGTTGGGCCGCCGTGGCCGGGCCGTTGTCACCTGAAAAACCCGCACTCCCGGTACCCGCAACGGTTTCAATGGTCCCTGCCGAGAGGTCCATCGCCCGGATCGCATGGTTTCCGGTATCCGCGACGTAGAGCCGACCCTCCGGGCCAAAATCCAAATCGAACGGCGCGCTGAACAGGGCCGCGGAGAGCGCCCCTCCATCGCCTCCATATCCACTATTGAACTCACCGCACACACCGGCAACGGTGGAAACGATCTCATCGCCCGATCCCGTAATAATGCCGTCCGCCCCGGGCGAAATCATACGGATGCAGTGGTTGAACGTATCGGCGACGTAGAGATTGCCGTCCTCGTCCATGGCCAACCCCCCGCCGGGCGGAGGATTGGGATCGCTGGTCGAGGCGTAGGGTTGTAACGCCAGTCTGGCCGCCGTCGCCGCACCCCCATCGCCCGCATATGAGGGCACACCCGAACTGCCCGCCACCGTCGTGATGGTTCGATCTGCGTTATTTTCAAGGCGTCGAATGCGGCCGTTGCGTTCATCCGCGACGAACAGGTTCCCTGCCCCGTCCACCACAACGGAAGAAGAGAAATTGAGCTTTGCCGCCGCTGCCGGCCCGCCATCCCCCACAAATCCGACCGACTGTTGCCCGGAGAGAATCTCGACCTGACCGGTTACGGTATCGTATTGCTGCACCTTATGGTTATGCCAGGCCGCCACAAACGCCTTGCCGGGGTGATGCTCCGGCGAAAACACGATGTCCATGGGGTGGTTCATGGGGAGCAGCGTGCCGTCCAGTGGATCGCTTAATGGGACTTCGCAATTGGCTGGATCCGTAGGCTCCTGGCAGGGCCAATCCCCCGGTATGTCCATGCCGATGATCGTCTCCATCCGCCCATCCACAGCACGACGAATCCGGTGGCTGTTCCAGTCAATGACATAGGCCACACCCGCCGGATCGAATTCCATCTCCATCGGCTGGTTGAAGAAACTCTTTGCAAGCACGTTCCCGTCGCCATCGAATCCCTGGGTGCCGTCTCCAGCCCAGGTTGCGATCGTGCCGGAGGGGGCTTGTAGTGTCGTGGCACAGACTTCGCTGCTGTGCGCGGACTCTGCCCCATCCCCGTCCACTGCGGTCACGGTATAGCAGAAGGAGCTCGCAAAAACGAGACCTGCGTCATCGTAAGTTTCGCCATCTGTCTCCCCCACCGACGCTCCATAACGATAGATGCGATACGAAACCGCCCCATGATCGTCTGTCGCCGGCTGAAAACTCAACCGGATGGTGTCGTCCGACATGGCCACAGCCTGAAGCCCGGTCGGCGTGGACGGTGGTTGGTTGGGCCCCCGGACCTCCTCTTCGTTACCCAAATCAACCCGTCCGTCGCTGCAGCCTGCGCCAAACCCGCCAAACCCGATGACGACCAGAAGAAACAGGATTCGTACCTTTTGCATTTTTCAGAACCTCCGTTGAGAATGTCACGCTAGATCGGCCTGGGACGACTCAAACTTAAACCTGCCCGTCACCCACTTCCAGCAATTCGCGCCACTATACGGGAGACAAACGAGAGGGTCAATCCCCCAAAAGAGGGAGCAGGCCATACAAGCCAAGTCCGGGACAAAAGCGGCCCGCGCCATGGTAAGTCCAAAGAGTGTGGCATTATTCCACACAGGTGTATACAAAAAGATACACCCTCCCCCCCACATCACACGCCACTGCCATCCCTAAATAAAAACATTTCAAGGGGTTAGAATATATTTGTGGGCAGCACGATTCGGCATGAATATTGCTAACTATATTAATAGGGGGCGGTGTGTTTACGTATGGGCCGCGCCAAAAACCTAAATGGTTTGGAGGTTACCATGGCAAGAAGGGCATTGCTGGTCGGCATTAACGACTATAAAGGCATCAGCGATCTGCGGGGCTGCATCAACGACGTCACCAACATGCGTGACATCCTGAAAACATTGCTCGGTTTCACGAACAGCGATATTCGCGTCCTGACCGACAGTCGCGCCAGCAAGGCGAATATCCTCGCTCGCCTGCGCTGGCTGGTAACGGGTGTCAAGCCGGGGGATTTTCTGGTCTTCCACTACTCCGGGCATGGCTCCCAGGTTCGGGACCGCAACGGCGACGAATTGTCGGACGGCCTGGACGAGTTGATCTGCCCATGGGACATGAACTGGGATGGCACCTATATCACCGATGACGATCTCAACGCCACCTTCAGCGCGCTCCCCCCAGGCGTTCGTCTGGAAGTATTTCTGGACTCCTGCCACTCCGGCACCGGCCTGCGGGCAGGCGACTTCGGACGCCCCCCCGAACTGGGTCCGGTAAGCGAAACCCGCGACCGCTATCTTGCGCCCCCCACAGACATTCTCTGCCGGTTCGAGGGAGAGGAAGAGACCCTGCAAAAAAAGAGGCTGGTCCGCGGCACGGGAAGGGCCCCGGTGCGTCACGTCCTCTGGGCCGGCTGTCAGGACAACCAAACCTCCGCCGACGCCTTGATCGCGGGAAGTTACAATGGGGCGTTCACCTACTACTTCTGCAAGATCATGCGGGAGACGGGTGGGCGGATGACGCGCGCCGAAATTTTAAGCCGCCTGCGCAGCACACTGCGGCACAACGGTTATTCACAGACACCGCAGCTCGAGACCGAGGCGACGGTGCGCAGCAGCCGGATGCCCAGCGTAACATAGATCGAAACAGGAAGGCCCTTCCCTGGACAAGAAAGCCTGGCGCCGACTGCGGGGAGGGGGGGGAACAGGGATGAGCCCACTTGATAAGTGTCTCATAGCGTGGTATTGACCTCTTTTGAGTAACGCCCCTCGCCCCTCTTTAAGATATTGATCTTTGGGTAATAATGGGTACGATCCATTCCCCTCCTTATTCAAGGAGGGGTAAGGGGTGGTTTGAGGGGGCGATCGAAGGCAGACACGTAAAACATGACGGGAAGAAGCCACCGCCCCCCCCCGGCCCCGCAGCCGGCGTCCCGTCCTCCTTGGACAAGGAGGGGCAGCAAGAAATGTATCCATCATTAGCTAACCGTCAATAAAGAGGAGGAAACCCTTCGCAGGCGTCGCGCTCCTCCCCTTTAACAAAGGGGAGGTTGGGAGGGGTTTTTAAGGCGGTTGATAACCTTGAAAAGAACCACAAGGGGGAACGATGAAGAAGGTGTGCGGGGTGGTCTTATGTTTGGGGCTTATCGTCGGCGGACTGGCCGTTGGAAGATGGGGGGGCGGGGCGGTGGCAACAGAAATCCCGCCGGTCTCCATGGGCAGCTTTCGGGACGCCGAGGCGGGGTTGACGCCCGCCGAACGGGCCGGACGCGAGATTTGGTTCAATGCCACGGCGGGGAATTCCCGCTTCTTCACCTACGTCTTCCAACAGCGGGTTGGCGTCGCGATTGACTGGTTCCGCATTCTGGGCGAAAACGGACGGGAGGATCGCTTCGAGTTGTGGGGGCTGATGAACGATCCCGATTGCTGCAAACCGGGCGACCCCAACTGTCCCGCACGCAGCAGCGACGAGACGTTCGGATTTGACTGGTGCCCCGGCGACGACAAGTTGCTCCCCTTTGTCGGGAAGCCCGGCTTCCGCGACCCGGCCTGCGATTTCAAGGACGTGCCGTTGGCTGCTGACGATCCGCATGGGCCGTCGGATCGGCGGGAGTCTCCCTGCAGCCTGGACTTTGGTACCTCCACGGGCGTCCTGGGTCTGCGTAAGTTTCCGAATCCCCGATTCGACAAGGCGGCGTGGATGAAACTGACGGA